>JAFGLQ010000023.1 GCA_016928015.1 Dehalococcoidaceae bacterium | reverse complement strand
TAATCATCGGGCCCGAAGAGCTGGAATCAGGCAGGGTTACGGTGCGTGACCTTGAAACCGGAAACCAGGAAAGTATAGACCGGTCGTGCCTGCCGGGCTTCCTGGCTGGCAAAGCCGCCTGAAAGGCGGCAGAGAGCGCTAAATAAGCTTAAAATATGGTATAATTAATTCAGATGGATGGTCTGTTTATATCCTGCTTCAATACGATGGTTGTTCAGGTTTTATTACGGCAGGGTATTTTTTTATGAATTTTAGGCCGCCCAGATTCCTTGAGAGGAGTAGAGGCAAGAGAGATGAGTAGACCGGCACCTTCCAGTGGCAGCAGCGAATATTCAGCAGCCGATATCCAGGTACTGGGCGGGCGCGAAGCGGTACGCAGGCGCCCGGGTATGTACATCGGCAGTACCGACCAGAGGGGTTTGCACCACCTGGTTTACGAGATAGCATACAACAGCGTTGACGAAGCCATGGGCGGTTTCTGCAACCGTATCGTGGTTACTTTGCATGCCGATAATTCGGTCACCGTTGTGGATAACGGCCGGGGAATACCGGTGGATATCCACCCGGCCACCAAGAAAACAGCCCTGGAAACGGTTTTGACGGTACTGCATGCCGGTGCCAAGTTCGGCGGTAAAACCTACCAGGTTTCCGGCGGCTTGCACGGAGTCGGGTCTTCTGTGGTAAACGCGCTTTCCGAATGGTTGGAGGTTATCGTCAGCCGTGACGGCAAACAGTACCGGCAAAGGTATGAACGCGGCATCCCCCAGACCGAGGTAGAGGTTATCGGTACTGCCGGAGGCACCGGCACCACCATCGCGTTTCTGGCTGATAAAGATATATTTACTACCCTGGAATATGACTACGACACCATAGCCGAGCGCCTGCGCGAAACCGCCTATCTCAACAAGGGGCTGGAATTTCGCATCGTAGACGAAAGGTCCGATCGCGAGCTTACCTATTACTTCGAAGGCGGCATTTCCGGGTTTGTGCGCCGGCTCAACCGCAACCGGACCGTACGCAACCGCCAGCCGATTGTCTTGTCGAAACAGGTAAACAGCACCATTATAGACGTTGCCCTGCAGTATAATGACGGCTATACCGATAACACGCTGACATTTGCCAATTGTGTCAATACTATAGACGGCGGTACCCACCTTACCGGTTTCCGTTCCGCGCTTACCCGGGTGCTGAATGACTGGGCTCATCGCAACAAGATGCTCAAAGAGGATGAACCCAACCTGGTGGGCGAGGATGTCAGGGAGGGTTTAACGGCGGTAATCAGCGTTAAACTTGCCGAACCGCAGTTCGAAGGCCAGACAAAGGGCAAGCTGGGCAATATCGAAATCAAAAGCCAGGTCGAGAGCGCTGTGGCCGAAGACCTGGGTCTTTACTTCGAAGAACACCCGGAAGATGCCAGGCGGATTCTGGAAAAATGCATCACCGCCGCCAAGGCCCGTGAAGCCGCCCGGAAGGCGCGGGATCTGATTATCCGCAAATCCAGCCTCGATTCGGGCACCCTGCCCGGCAAACTGGCTGATTGTTCCGAAAAGGATCCGGCTTTAAGCGAACTGTTCCTGGTGGAGGGAGATTCGGCCGGCGGTTCTGCCAAGCAGGGCCGCAACCGCCGCTTTCAGGCTATTCTTCCACTGCGTGGCAAGATTCTCAATGTTGAAAAAGCCACGGCTGAAAAAATGCTCTCCCACGAAGAAATCAGGACGCTTATAACCGCACTGGGCGCCGGCATGGACGATGATTTCGATCAGGCCCGCCTGCGATACCACAAGGTGGTGCTTATGACGGACGCCGATGTGGACGGCTCGCACATTCGCACCCTGCTTTTGACCTTTTTCTTCCGCCATATGATAGAGCTTATCAACCAGGGCTACCTGTATATTGCCCAGCCCCCGTTGTACAGGATCAAGGCGGGCAAGGAAGAGCACTGGGTGTTTAACGATGCGGAGAAGGATAAAATTCTTGCCGGGCTTAAAAGTAAAGCTGCCAAAGCCGATATTCAGCGCTACAAGGGTCTGGGTGAAATGAGCGCCGAACAGCTCTGGGAAACCACCATGAACCCCGCAACCCGCACCCTGCTGCAGGTAAATATTGAAGATCCCTCCAAGGCTGACGGGGTTTTCAGTGTCCTCATGGGCGGTGATGTGCCGCCGCGCAAGGCTTTCATACAGGCTCATGCCAAGAACGTGAAAAACCTGGATATCTAAACAACTCCCGGTAGACGGCAGGCGTTTTAAAGCTGCCCGGTTTAGCCGTTCGGGGCCTGAGGGGTAAGGTCTGCCTCCTGTAAGCAATCCGGTTCCTGTTTCTTGAGCGCCTGCCTTTCCCTTATGTAGCGAATTATGCGTGCGCCGGTGGCAGCCAGAGGAACGGCAAGAATAATACCCCAGAGGCCACCGATATAGGCTCCCAGTACCAGCAGCAGCAGTACGGCAGCCGGATGCACCCGCATATAGCCGCCCTGTATGCGCGGCACGAGAAGGTTGTTTTCCAAAAGCTGTATACCGATGAAAAGCAGTACCACCAGGATGGCTTTTTCCGGCGCAGTGCTCAGCGTTACCAGTACGGCCAGCCCGCCACCTATCCAGGGGCCTATGGTGGGTATCATTTCGGTGACCCCGGCAAAGAATGCCAGCGCCGGTGCATAGGGCACGCCCAGAATGCTCAGTCCGATAAACGACATACTGGCTACAATGGCACCCAGTACCAGGGTAGCTTTTATGTAACCGCCGAGGACCCGTTCGATGATGGCGGCTATGTTACGGGTGTGCTCTGCCGCCCATTCCGGTATGAAGGAGTATATGTTTCGCTTGATCTGGTGGTAGTCCTTGAGCAGATAAAAAAGAAACAGCGGCAGGGCGGCAAAACCCAGAAGCGAACCGACGGTGCCGGATATGAAGGCTATGCCACCCTGGGCAAAATTTTCCAGTACGGCTTCAAGCTGTAATCCCAGGTTGGAAATGAACTGTTCCACCTGGGTTTGCAGGCCGGGAGGCAACTGCTGCTGGAAGGCCTGTGCCCATTCCTGAAGCTGGTTCAGGATGGCGTTGATATATTCCGGAGCCCTGGAAAACAGGTCGGTGAAGGTCCGGATGACCGTCACGATTATATAGGAAAGCAGCCCGCCGACCACTCCCAGGGTAATAATAAATACGATCAGAACGGCAAAAATCCGCCTGGCCTTGTGCCATTTACGTTTCGGGGGCAGCCTTTTTTCCAGCCAGTTGATGCCGGGCAGCATCAGATAGGCCATGACCAGCCCGATGGCGAACGGCAAAAGAACCCCACGCCAGGCCCAGGCAAGAGCCAGGAGGATGGCTACGACGGCCAGCGAAACAATCAGCCGCCAATGTTGTCTAAACAGCTCGGTCATAAAAAGGCCAGCACAAAAATCCTGCGCTCATGCGACTGCCGCGAATAATTCTTACCCGGGCATTTTCGACTTGCAGGAGCAGTGGAAACCCCCGACTGTCAGGCTGAAGCCTCGTGCTTGCCGGTCAGTTTTTCTTCGCCCTTGTGGATTACCTCGATGGCTTTTTCCCGGCCCTGAACGATGGCATCGGCGGCCTTGTGTTTGAAATCATCCGCCTTGTGCTTGAATTCGTCCGCTTTTTCCTTGAGGATTTCACGGGTTTCTTCACCCGGGCGCGGGGCATACAGCATGCCTACGGCAAGGCCGATGACAGCCCCTATTACAATACCCAGGCCCAATCCGCTGGCGGCATCTTTACTGTTGCACATTTCAAACCTCCTTTTTAATACCACTTTTTAAACATCTGAGTTAGCGACTGCAAACCCTGGCCCAGGCCCTGGATAAAACCGGCCAGCTGCACCAGGGGCATAGCTACTTCCTGGCGGGCATAGCTGGTAATCACCTGCACATCATCTGCGGCGTGCTGGACTTTTTCCATAACCACGGTCGCGTTTTTGGTTATCTCCTTAATCTTTCTGCTGAGCGACAGAACGACAAAGACTATCACCAGCCCTGCTATGGTAAATATAACGCCCGTAACTATTATTACGATATCCCTTATAAGCTCGATTTCCATTAAATTTTACCCCCTCAGCCCGTGTGCCATAAATAATTTAACATACTCCAGGCTAGATTTTAATTTATTTTGCCGTCTGCTTCCAGCTTACTTTAGTTTTTCTTCCAGTTCTTCGACCTCTTCTTCCCCTTCACGGTAGAATTTTTCTTCATCCGGGGCCAGGGTTTTAAGCAGGCGCAGGAATTCGCCGGCATGCACCCGCTCCTCATCGGCTATTTCCTTGAGTACCTCTATTGCTAGTTTGTTGTCGGTGGCTTCGGCCAGCTGCATATAAAGCTGAATGGCTTCGTATTCGGCCGCTACCATAAAACGGATTGCCCTGATGAGTTCCTCGTGGGTGAGTTTGCGGCCAGCAGTCATTCCCGAGAAAGAATTTCCGAAATCCGGCATGCTTAACCTCCTTATTAAGGTTGATGAGGTATTTTACCACAGTTTGGGTTCGGGTAGTCGGCAGAATGCAGCCTGGGGCAAGATTTATTATAATTTAACTGGAAGCAATACGGCGATTTTATTATAGACGATTCACAGGAGCAGGTTATGGTTGAACGGCCGACTCTTACGACTCCCCGGCTCCGGTTAAGGCCTTTTTGCGAGGCTGACTCGCGGGATGTGCAGTGTCTGGCCGGGGAAAAGGAAATTGCTGCCGGCACACTGCTTATACCGCACCCGTATCCGGACGGCCTGGCCCGGGCCTGGATTAAAAGCCACCAGCAGAGCTATGAGCGGGGCGAGGGAGTGGTGTGGGCCGTTACCCTCGAGCCGGCCGGAACCCTGGTCGGGGCAATCGGGCTGACTATAGATTCCGAAAACGGGCGGGCCGAACTGGGATACTGGATTGGCAGGCCGTACTGGTCCAGGAGCTATGCTACCGAAGCCGGCAAAGCCGTCATAGATTACGGTTTCAATGTTTTGGGCCTGAACCGGATCTATGCCAGGCACCTGGGCCGGAATCCGGCCTCCGGCAGGGTTATGCAGAAACTGGGCATGTCCCTCGAAGGGCGCCTGCGCCAGGACGTCAAGAAATGGGGCCGGTTCGATGACCTGGAGCTGTATGCCATCCTGCGTACGGAATACGACGGGACGCAGGATGAAAATGCTTGAGCTGTACCTCTCTACAGGTCTTTGCTGCGCAGTATTTTCTGGGCCAGGTAGAGACAGCCCGCGATCAGCACTACCGTAACTGCCAGTGCGCCCCAGAAGGCATCCGGCTTGCCGGTCAGCAGGTTGGTTCCCCAGCCCAGGACCTTGCCGGGCGCCCAGTCCCCGATTACCGGTATGGCTGACACTGCCGCCTGGGATATAAGCAGTGCAATAGCTACGCCCCCGGCTGCCAGGGAACTTCTGAAAAAACTGGAACAAAGCAGGGTAACCGCCAGGCAGAAAACCAGAAACAGGGCCAGCAGCAGGTTGAGGCCGATATAACCGGCTACATCCGCTCCTTCTATAAGCCATACCGTGTAGGCGAAAGCGACTACCGAAGCGACTGCCAGAGACAGGATAAAATTCAAACTCATCGCCGTGAACTTGGCGCCGACAAATGCCCCGCGGGATACCGGCTTGGAAAGCGTCATAATGGCGGTACCGTTTTTCATTTCGTTGGAAATGGCGCCCATGGCCATCAGTACTGCCACCAGCAGGCCTACCTGTCCTATGGTGCCGGCATATTCCGCCAGCGACTGTATTGCCGTCGGGGGCGGGATTTCTATGCTGAGCTCTTCACCGGCAAGCTTCAGTATTTCGGGCATGTACTTGAGCAAGAGCGGTGTGGTGATGCCGAAGAAGAGAAACACACCTCCGACGATCACAAGTTTGTAGGTTCGCAGCTGTTCGGTTATTTCTTTTTTCAGAAGAGATAAAAACCCTTTCACCGGCTCACCTCTTCGCTCAGAATTTCCACGAATACGTCTTCCAGGCTGGGCAGGACCAGCTCGTAACGGGCAAGGGTGAGGCCGCTTTCGCCGATCAGGCGCGGCAGTTCCTTCCGGGCGAATTCGACATCCCCGGCTTTGACGCGTATCACCGGAGAGCCGTTTTGCATGATAATTTCCGGTTCTGCCAGCCAGGGGGTCTGTTTAAGGGTTTGCATAAAACCGGCAGCATCTTCCAAAAATTCCATTTCAAAAAGAGAGCGGGCGTACTTTTTCTGCAGCGATTCCACTGAAGATACCGTTACCAGCCTGCCGCGGTTGATTATGCCTACCATGTCGCAAACCCTTTCCACTTCGGCAAGATTATGGGTAGACATGAATACCGTGGCTGTTTGCTTCAGTTCCTTTATGAGTTCGAGGACTTCACGCTTGCCGACCGGGTCCAGCGCTGACGTAGGTTCGTCCATGAAAATTACCTTCGGCCGGTTGATAAGCGCCTGAGCTATTCCCAGACGCTGGCGCATACCCCGGGAGTAGCCTCCCACACGCCGGCTGCCGTCTCTTTCGAGCCCCACCAGTTTCAGAAGTTCGGTGGTGCGGGAGGTGATTTCGGGAGGCTCCAGCCGGTGTATTTCGCCGACAAAGTGCATGAATTCGCGGGCGCTCATCCAGTCATAGAACGCGGGTACATCCGGCAGTAAACCAATAAGGGATTGAAGGGCAAGGTTGCCTTCACTTACCTTTTCCCCCGCAACCCAGGCGTCTCCTGCAGTGGGATGGGCAAAACCGGTAAGCAGCTTTACCGCGGTGGTCTTGCCGGCGCCGTTGGGTCCCAGAAAGCCGAAAATCACGTTTTCGGGCACTTCCAGGTTGAGCCCGTCCAGGGCTTTAACATCTTTATAATATTTGGAAAGGTTTTGGGTGCTAATAGCTGTCATCGGGCCTGTCCTTGCGGCCGAAAATCAGGTAAATGACCGGGCCGAATATGTTGACAAAAATGATGACGATCAGCCATATAAGCCGCGTATTGCCGGGCATATTCTGGCGTTTAAGCAGGTCCAGCAGGGCGATTACCAGAAGCACCAGTTGAATGATTAAAAGCGGAATCAAAAAAGGCAGCATGTCCCTGATAATTTGCAGTTCTTCACCCATTCGGTTTAACTCTCCTTTTCGAATTCGGGTTTGAGTTCCCGGTAATTTTCGTCGAGTGCGCTGCTGACCACGCCGGTACCGGCGATTACCGGCATGAAATTGGTGTCTCCGGCCCACCGGGGGACCACGTGGGTGTGGATATGCTGATCGATGCCGGCTCCGGCGATGCGGCCCATGTTCATGCCCATATTGAAGCCGGCCGGATTCCAGAGGCGGCGGATGATGCGGATGCACATCTGCACCAGTTGGAAATGTTCCAGCAGTTCATCGTCTCCGAGGTCCTCCAGCAAACAGGTGTGCCTGTAAGGAGCTATCATTAGATGCCCGGCGGAATAAGGATAGCGGTTCATGATGACAAAATTGTACCGGCCCCGGTGAAGCAACAGGTTGGCGCTGTCATCCCCTTCGGCCGGTTTATCGCATAAAATACAGCCTTTTTCCTGGCCGCTTTTAGCCAGGCGGATGTATTCGATGCGCCATG
Source organism: Dehalococcoidaceae bacterium (assembly GCA_016928015.1). Taxonomy (GTDB): domain Bacteria; phylum Chloroflexota; class Dehalococcoidia; order Dehalococcoidales; family CSSed11-197; genus CSSed11-197. The sequence goes on along the minus strand of JAFGLQ010000023.1, from coordinate 4,166 downwards.
GCGCCCATAAATGCTGCATATAAATCTCCCGGCATTATTTTAACCGCGGGCACCAGAGGCGTCAATTCCTGTGCCATACCGGCCCGGGCTTTAACAACAGGCGTATGTTGGGATATACTTTAGCCGCGGAGGGAAAAGGTGGTTTTAAGGCAAACGGGAAGTCTGGAAACCCTGATAGAAAAAGTTTCCAGGTACCTGCCTGAGGAAAAGCTGGACCTGGTAAAGCGGGCATATGAGTTTGCCCGCCAGGCGCACGAAGGCCAGGTCAGGCTTTCCGGCGGCCCCTACCTGGCCCACCCTCTTCAGGTAGCGCTTATTCTGGCGGAACTGCAGTTCGACAGCTCCGCCCTGGCGGCTGCTCTGCTGCATGACACCATCGAAGACTGCAGCGTCAGCCTGGAGAAGATTAAAAAAGAATTCGGCGGCGAAGTCGCCAACCTGGTGGATGGCACCACCAAGCTGGAAGAACTTTCCCGCAAATCCCCGGCCGCCGGACTGAAAAGCGGCATGCAGGCGGAACAGCAGGCTGAAAACCTTCGCAAAATGCTGGTAGCCATGGCCGAAGACCTCCGGGTGGTGTTTATCAAGCTGGCCGACCGGCTGCATAACATGCGCACCCTCTCAGCCCTGTCGCCGGAAAAAACGGAACGCATTGCCCGCGAAACACTGGAAATATATGCACCGCTGGCTCACCGGCTGGGAATCTGGGAACTTAAATGGGAACTGGAAGACCTTTCTTTCCGTTACCTGGAGCCGGTAAAATACAACCAGTTGAGCAAGATGGTGAACCTGCGCCGTACCCAGCGGGAGGCGCTGATAACCCAGCTTATCGACATCCTGAAAAGGGAGTTCGAGAAAGCTGGCCTCAAGGCCGAAGTAACCGGACGGCCCAAACACCTGTATTCCATCTACCAGAAGATGCGCAAATATGAAACCCAGGGCAAGCGCTTCGACGATATACAGGACCTGCTTGCCCTCCGGGTGCTGGTCAATACCATTCCCGACTGTTATAACGCCATAGGCGTGGTACACAGCCTGTGGCATCCCATGCCCGGCAACTTCGACGATTATATTGCAAACCCCAAAGCCAACGGATACCAGTCCCTGCATACCGCGGTTATGGCCATGCGTTCCATTCCGCTCGAAGTCCAGATACGCACCTACGAGATGCATCACTTTGCCGAGTACGGCGTTGCTTCCCATTGGCGTTACAAGGAAGGCGAAAAAGCCGACGGGCGATTTGAGGAAAAACTCGGCTGGCTGCGCCAGCTGGTGGACTGGCACCGGGAGCTTACCGGTGCTGAGGAATTCCTCGAATCGGTTAAAACCGATATCTTCAACGACCAGGTTTTTGTGTTCACTCCCAAGGGGGAAATCAAGGACCTGCCCCAGGGGGCTACTCCTGTCGATTTTGCCTACCGCATTCATACCGACCTCGGCCACCGCTGCATCGGCGCTAAAGTAAACGGCAGGCTGGTACCCTTGAATTACCAGCTTAAAAACGGAGAAGTGGTTGAGATTGTAGCCGCCAAGAAGGACAAAGCCCCTTCCCGGGACTGGTTGAACCCCAACCTGGGTTATGTGCGCACTTCTCATGCGCGTGAAAAACTGCGGCAGTTCTTCAAGCGCCAGGAAAGGGCAGAGAATATCGACCTGGGCAGGAATCTGCTGGAAAAGGAAGTCCGCCGGCTGGGGATCAAGATGGGTAACCGGGAAGATATCTCCCGTTTGTTCGGCTACGATACCGTGGACGATTTCCTGGCATCTATCGGTTACGGCGGGGTAAGCCTTCACCAGATTTCCCTGAAACTGGCCAGCCAGCAGGATGCGCCCCGACAGATTACCGAACAGGCTCCGCCGAAACAGCCCACCTCGGCTATCCGGGTGCTGGGCGCCGGCAATATGCTTACCAACCTGGCCCTTTGCTGCAATCCGGTACCCGGGGACGCCATTACGGGATACATCACCCGCAACAAAGGCGTCACCGTCCACCGTTCCGACTGCCACAATATCGTCAGGCCCGACCTGGAAAGGGAACGGCTGGTGGAAGTGGACTGGGGTCAGTCCAACAGCCTGTATCCCGTTCGCCTCAGGCTGGTTGCCTGGGACCGGGTAGGGCTGGTAAGAGACCTTTCCACCGTAGTTGCCGAGGAAAAGATCAACATCACCTCCATGACGGTTACCGAGACCGAAGACGGCATGGCAATTGTCGATATCACCCTGTCTACCGGCAGCCTTTACCAGCTCAGCCGGCTTATGAACAAGATGGAAGGCATCAAGGGGGTGGTGAGCATTACACGCCTCGGGGATGAGCCCGCTTCACATGCGGCTTAATGTGTAGTATAATAATCAATTGTTGTTTTAATTACTCTAGGAGGAAGTTACTTGGCCAATACCAAATCTGCCCAGAAGAAAATACGCGCTGATGAAACCAAGACCGCAAGGAACAAAATAGTGCGTTCAAAAACCCGCACCCTGGTCACCCGTGCCCGCAAATCCGTAGATAAATCCCAGGAGGCGGCACCGGAACAGGTGGCTGCTGCTATAAGCGCGCTGGACAGGGCTGCAAGCAAAGGCATTATTCATCCCAACAGCGCCGCCAGGCGGAAATCGCGCCTTAGTGTCAAGCTGAACAAAACCCTGGCTGAATAGACGCGTAAAATCGATAATATGCCGACGGCACCGGTTGTAAGCCGGTGCCGTTAATTATTTGTCTAACCGGAAAGGTTCACCTGGGTGGCCCCTTCGCCCCCATGAAACTTGTCGGCTGCATAATAGGAACGCACCAGTGAATGCCTTGACAGGTAGCGGCCGACACCGGTTTTCAGTACTCCGGTTCCCCGTCCGTGGATAATCCACACCCTGGCAAGGCCCGCCCGGTAAGCGGCATAGAGGAAATCATCCACTTTGGGTATGGCCTCTTCCACAGTATGCCCGTGCAAATCGAGCTCCTCGGCCGCCTCCGCTTTTTTCATATTCAAACGTCTCTAGGCGCTGCAGGTTCCCGAGTCGAGATTTTCGGCTTTGGAAATTCTTACCGCACACACCTTCAGTTCGGGAATCCTGGCAACCGGGTCCAGAGCGTCCAGCGTCAGCCGGTTTGCCGGAGACTCCTTGAAGTGGAAAGGCATGAAAACCACTCCCGGCGGTGATTTTTCGGTAACCGATATCCTGGCTTTAATTTTACCCCGGCGGGAAGCCATTTCGACTATGTCCCCATCGTCCAGTCCCATCTTTACGGCATCATCCGGGTTGATTTCAGCCAGCCCTTCCGGGCAAATTTCTTCCAGACCGGGTGACTGGCGGCTCATGGTGCCGCCGTGCCAGTGGTACAGGTTCCGGCCGGTGGTAAATATCAACGGGTATTTATCATCCGGCAGTTCGATTGCATCCCTGTGTTGCGTAACGGCAAATTTACCCGGACCGCGGGTAAAAGTATTTTCATGCAGGAATTTAGTGCCCGGGTCACCGGCGCTGCGGCATGGCCACTGCAGTCCTCCCTGTTCCAGGCGGTCATAATTTATCCCGGCATAGGTGGGAGTAAGACTGGCGATTTCCGCCATGATCTCAGAGGGATGATGGTATTTCATCTCGTAGCCCATGCGAGCCGAAACCTGGGAGATGATAACCCAGTCGGGCCGGCTGTCGCCAACGGGTTTTATCGCGCGGCGTACCCGCTGTACCCGCCTTTCGGTATTGGTGAATGTACCGTCCTTTTCGGCAAAGCTGGCTCCGGGAAGTATTACGTCGGCGTATTTACCGGTCTCGCCCATGAAGATGTTTTGTACCACCAGAAAGTCAAGGTTTTTAAGGGCGGCTTCCACATGGCAGGAATCGGGGTCGGTCAGCGCCGGCTCTTCCCCCATCACGTACATGGCCCTTATTTTGCCGGCCTGGACCGCATGCATCATTTCCACCAGGGTCAGGCCGGCCTTGCCGTCGAGTTTCGTCCCCCAGGCGTTTTCGAACTTTTCTTTGACTGCCGCATCGGTTACCGGCTGGTAACCGGTGTATACATTGGGCAGTGCCCCCATATCGCAGGCTCCCTGGACATTGTTCTGGCCTCTGAGCGGGCATACTCCGGAACCTTCCCGGCCCACGTGCCCGGTTGCCATGGCCAGGTTGGCCAGCGCCATAACATTGTCGGTGCCGGTGGTGTGCTGGGT
>JAFGLQ010000022.1 GCA_016928015.1 Dehalococcoidaceae bacterium | reverse complement strand
GTAGTAACTTCACCCAATATTCCGGGAAAGACCATCGTGAAAACCATCGGGCTGGTCAGAGGTTCGACCATTCGAGCCAAGCACTTGGGTAAGGATATAATGGCAGGTTTCAGAAGTATAGCTGGCGGAGAAATTGGCGAATACACTCAAATGATGGCTGAAGCCCGTGAACAAGCGCTTCAGCGCATGATACAGGACGCTGAAAGCAAAGGCGCCAATGCGGTAATATCTCTCAGCTTCGGTACTGCCATGGTGATGCAGTCTTCAGCTGAATGCATAGCCTACGGCACGGGTGTGGTAATCGAATAAGACGCTTGTTTGCGTCGATTTTAATTTCACGACTGCATTCGGTAGTCAGGTGTCTCTGCACAGGGAAAGCTTGGTCCGGCGGAGCAAGTAGATCCCAGCGAAGGGACTCATTGTTTTCCAAGCTATTATTGATGTACGTAAAATCATGGATATTCAGCACCCGGAAAAGCTATAATAACAGGATTCGACTTCAGTGAGGTTGCGCGCGCAACCTATTCAAAAGCAAAAGGGGGCAAGGACGGGTGTTCGAACGATTCGGCTCAACAGGTTTCAGTAAAATTATCAGCCTGGCGGTATTACTGGTATTTATCGCGGCTTTTCTTCCAGCCTGCGGTAGCGGAGATACCAACCCAACTACACCAGCTACGCCTTCAGCTCAGGCAAGCACCACACCGGTCACAACATCTACTCCGGCTCAGCCGACAACTGCACATACATCTACTCCAACCACCACACCGGTCCCGCCTACGACCATATCGGAGGACGGAGTAGTAACGGGTACTCTCAGTCCGGAGAATTTAAAGGTATCCGGTGCTGGCGTGGCAATTGAGGTATCCCCGGTCTGCCTTAATGAAGAAGCCGAAATAACCATAACTCCCAGGCAGGATTTGCCGTTGCTGGGCGAAATTGCCGTAACCGGTTATGATTTCGATATCGATACAACGGAAGATCTCGCCGGTGTAATGACCTTAACTATTCCTTATGATAAAACAAAGATAAGCGCAGGGATGGATACATTAGAAAGCGTCGGTGCAGCTTACTTTAACGAGAGCACCGGATTGTGGGAAAGTGTCAACTATGATATCGACGAAACCAACGGTACGGTTATCATTACCACCGATCATCTTTCTGTTTACGGGGCGTTCGTTGTAGGCAGAGAATATACACGGGCAGCATATGTCGAATACACCATGCCTAAAGTAGCTATAAGGGCGGCCGGCGCGTCATCGGCCTATGCTAACGTGATCAGTGAAGCCATCGACCAGAATATGGTACCCGGCCCTTCAGCGCTTGAACTCGGCAATGGTATTGTAAGTGAATGGCTGGGCATATCCGGAGCCGGCCTTACAGCATTAAGCACTACAATTTACAGCACCGAGTTTCTTAACGGTATAAGCGGCGCTATGACCAATCTTGGACTGCTTTCAGCTATTGCCCAGGCAGCCGTTGACTACCAGAGTGGCAACAATGTCGCCATGCACACCAATCTGATAAAAAACCTGTCCTACTACGCTGTTTCGAAATTTGGCTCTGCCATACTTCAACTGGGTTCGGTCGGGGTATTTGCCATTGATTACGCTCTTTCCAAATTCGCCAATGAGGCTATTTCCGGCAGGAAGGATATTTACCAGGAAGCCTACCGGCTTTATTATTTAAAAGCGGCCAAGCGGACTTCCAAAGACTGGTACTACATTCTCCTGCCGATGGCCAGGGAATCGAAAACACCCGCCGAACTCAATTCAAAAATAATGGCCGAGATAGACAGATATTGCGCTGAGTTTTGGCAGGATGAGCTTGAAGTCGCATTCTACCAGGACCAGGCGCAGAAGAACGGTTTTACCGGTGGTGGTGGTTTAAATCAGTCGATTAAGACCGAGTTGAGCAATAATCATAAATTCGAACTGCTTCAGGGCACCCTGCAGCCCGTGTTTAACAATATTGCCCGGAAAATGGCCGTCGAACAGGAAACTCTGGTAAGGAAAGAACTGGACGCAATCGCCAAACAGCTTAACCGGATTGTAACCATCCAGGTTTTTGACAGCGCCTATGATGAAGCTGATCCCAAGCCGGACAAAGCCAGGTTTGCCGGTTTTACCGCCCGGATTGCACCACTGGCTGATGAAGTTACGGATAAGGAAAAATGGCAGGCAGAGATAGACGGCCAGGGTAAAGCCAGTCTGCCATTCAGGGTGCTGGGGCATATAATGGCCGGCTCCCCCAATAAAATCCAGATCGTGTCAAACGATGGAGCGGATGAAATCGTCAAAGAAGTCGAGTTTATGGTTACGCCGCCCACAATTCAGGTGGATATTACCGACGGGCCTATCTTCGGCAGCCTGGTATATACCAGCGGTACTTCGAATTCCGCATCGGGAGATGGGGTCCGGGCAGCCGTTGCTTCAGCAGGTACGATAACCATCGATAAGGAAGGTACATTTTCGGTGGAAGTACCTTATGCAACTACCACCCGGAAGGAAGGCACGATCAACTGGGTGATAGAAACTACCAATTTCATCATGGAAGGCAACTGGGATAACGATTCAAAAACAGGAAGCGTAGATATTAGCTGCATCGTCGATGCCAACGGCATTGCCAGGGATTCCTTTACGGACGATCCGGGTATGGAAAAGCATTATGTGAGAACCGAATGGGATTACTTTTACACCATGACAGGTTCAGGTGCCCTTAAAATGGACGGTGGCCAGATTGTTATGACAGTCAAATTCGTGTATAGCCGCAATGGCAATTCAACAATGGGTATTTATAATTATTACAATGATGAGTGGCATGCGCCCGAAAACCCGATCATCACCGATCTGAGCGGCTCGTTCAGCGCAACCTGGATTTACCGCTTCAACGTCGAATAAGAAAATGATATCGGTGAGGGAGCGGTTGCGGGAGCGTTATACAATCTCTAAATAACCAGGCGCCGGATATATCAACAATCAGGGCAAACCGTGAAGTACTGGGTTTCGCACCAGTTGCCGGGCGTGCCGTTTACATCGATTGCCCGTACCCTCCAGTAGTATTGGAGCGAATATTGCAGCGCTTCATCTTTATAATAGTACTGGTAAGTCGTGACTTTGGAGACAATTATGGGGGCTACAAAATCCTTTTCAATACTAAGCTGAAACTCATAAGAGGCGGCACCGGCGACTTCGCTCCATAAGAACCTTGGCCACTTATCGGTATCTCCCATTCCCAGAGGAGGAAAAACCGGGTTAGGTACATCGGATGTGGTTGAAGCTGACGGTTCGGTAGAAGATGTGGCAGGCGGTTCGGTGGTTGGAGCGGTGGGTTTCTGTGAAGTGGTTGGGTTTGAAGAAGTAGCAACCGGGGCAGTGGTGGTGGTTATGTCGTTTGTCGGAGGAGTAGTTGTAACATCATCTCCGCAACTCACCACCAGGCAGGAGAAGGCAAGTAACAAAATGCATGATAATACTGGTGACAAGAAATTGCTTTTCAAAGTTGCTTCCGCCTTCCTGTAAATAATCTTCTATCCTTTAATACAAAGTGGTAAACGTAAAATGCGTTTATTAATGAAAAACGTTACTATATTAATATTACTCGTTGTACGAACTAAAAGCAATATAATTGGACATAATGCAGGGATTAGTCAAGTATTTAAATATGAGGATTACCGGCAGTTTTCAATAACATCATGTAAAATCGCCGGGGCTGGTGTGTTATTATAATTGAAGCAACATCCATCATCCATCATTTTCCGCCGGAGGTAGATTATGTTGATAGACAGAGGCGCCGCCATCGTTGCCCCGAAATTTCATGCAGTAGACAGCCAGGGTCATGACATACGGCTTTCGGACTTTAAGGATAAAAACAATGTAATGCTGGTGTTCAATCGAGGATTCAGCTGACCATACTGCCGCGGGCATATGGCGCAGTTGCGCCAGGATTATCCCGAATATGTTAAACGAAATACTGAGATAATTGCCATCGGCCCTGAAGATCCTAATACATTTACCGCATGGTGGAATGAAAACCGGATGCCGTTTACCGGCATACCTGATCCTGAGCATGTTATCGCCGGTTTATACGGCCAGGAGGTTAAACTGCTCAAACTCGGGCGCATGCCGGCTAGCGTATTGATAGACAAGCAGGGTAAAATCAGGTTTGCCCATTTCGGCGAATCGATGAGCGACATTCCACAAAGCCGGCAGATGCTTTCACTGATAGATGAACTGAACGCCGAGAACTAATATAACAACAGCCAGCAGTTAAAATCCCATATATTAAAACACCTGCTGGAAAGAAAATACTTTAGAGGCAATCAGGATACGACTATCGCTGAGGCCAAGAAAATATAATTGCATAAAGGGTGGCGGGCTTACTCCGCCACCCTGAATTCGGCGAATGTGTCCTGTTGGTTCTTGTAAATACTAGGTGGTAGCCGCAGGGTTTAATACAGGTTGACGGTCGTTTTCCGGGTCTTGACGGTTGAGGTATTCAACTACCTCCGGCTTGCCAAGGTATATGATGGCCAATACTCCGGCAACAGTTCCTAATGGAATGTTGGGGATGCTTAATACCGCCTGTGCTGTACCCATGCCGCGAGCCCAGCTTTTGCCTTGAAGAGTGCCGATTCCGGCTGCCAGGGAGATAACAAAATAAGCCAGCATGAAGACCAGTCCGATGCTGGTGACAACAGTTATGATGCCGGGAACTCCTCCGAAAACTAACCATGGGCCCATGTAAATGTCCCAGTAATTACTGAACCCGAACAAAACGGGCAATGCAATAAGTCCCATTGCCAGAATGCCAAAGAAAGTTGTAATTGCACAAAAGAACTGCCAAATAGCTACCAGGGATAAATACTGTGGTTTTTTCATTATTTCCTCCTGAATTTTCAATAAGCAGCATTTATAAATAACCTACCTTTATTAATAACGCTATGATACCGTAATGGTTAGCTTCTGGTTAATCGATTTTTCGGATTGACGACTGCTGTTAACAATAATTGAGTTATTTTGTCGTAAACACCGGTACTCACCCCGGAATCGATTAATCATGTCGGGGCAGCAGTGTATAATGGATAAGGTAAGATGATTCGAGGGGGGTGTGTAATGGTAAATATGGATTGCAAAATGAAATGCCACTACTGTGGGGAGGTATTTATCGTGGCGTCCCTGACCACTCCGCTGCCGGAGCATAAACACGGCAATGAAAGCTGTCCCGGTTCCGGTAAAGAAGGCAATCTGCTGTCGATCCATCAGAAGAAGCGGACCTGTTAGGCCCAGGGGAAGCTTTGAATAAATAACCGAATAAAAAAGGCTTTTAAAGTAAAGTTTTAACGCAGTCGCATAAATGAAAATACACGAGCAGAATAACACCGTGGCGGATAAACCCGCTATATTCACGATTATCCGGCTTCATTCTTTAAAACTGTTTGTCCGAAGTGCTGTATTCATCGCTGCGCTGGCAATATACATGGCAGATAAAACTATCTTCATAGAAAGTATTTATGGCCGTGTAAACTCCGGTACGTATCTGTTGGGCGCTATCTGGATTATTTTCTTTGTTGAAATGCTTTTCCGGTTTTTCCCGTCAAAATGTGAGAGCATGGGCAGCCAAAAACAGTTCGCCAGATATTTCGCCGGGAACGGTAAATTAACCACTCCTGCCGGCAATATGAAAAGAAAACAATTCAAACTGGTAATAATGGTCGCAGCGACCTGGATTGGGTTGAATGCTGTTGTCGGGGGGCTGTATCTAACGGGTGTAATCGATGAAGGCGGCCTGCTCATTATCAGCATGTTTTATGCAGTTGCCGATATTGTATGCATCCTGTTTTATTGCCCGTTTCAATCCCTGATAATGAAAAACCGGTGTTGCGTGAATTGCCGTATCTATAATTGGGACTTCCTGATGATGTTTACACCGTTGTTGTTCATACGAAGCTGGTATACATTCAGCCTCGTTGCCATCGCCATATTGCTGTTCATAAGATGGGAAGTGGCTTACGCTATTCATCCCGAAAGATTTTTTGAGCAAACCAATAAGAACCTTGGCTGCGGCCGTTGCCAGGAAAAAATTTGTGCTTACAAAATCACAGCAACACCGCCTTAGGCGGTGAATTGGTGCCACCACAGCAAGAAGCGCTGTGTATAAAAGCCGCAGCAAACGTTTGCCTGAAATGTCATTTGACTGCTCCCCCTGCGCCACATATCTTCCTGGAAAGAATGCTATAATTTGCGCACAATTAATAAACAGGGAGAACTGCGGTATGGTTAACAAGCCGGGCGCTGCCGGTAATTCAGATTACAAATTAATTCTGAATAACCAGGCAGAGGCGTACTCAGGAATAACGGGCAGCAAACGTGAGAAATTTTGCCAGGATTACATAACAAAGAAGAAACAGGTTTTTAAACAGATTCATGCCAAACAGCTTGATGCAGTTTCGAAAACCGGTAAAACAATTTCCTGCCATAACGGCTGCACCTACTGCTGTATGGCATATATGCAGGCCAATATTCAGGAATGCGAGGCCATTGTCTATTATCTGTATCAAAATGAGCAAAAGCTTTGGCATTTTATAAATAACTACACCGTCTGGCGGGAAAAACTCGAACAAAACGGCGATATGTTCATCAGGTGCGGTGAATCATGGCTGGGGCAGTGCCAACCCGGTGGGGGTGAACAAGAACCGGCCTCACTTCAGGAAATGGAAGTTGAATACCGCAGGCAAAATATTCTGTGCCCTTTTATAATCGAGGGATCGTGTTCCATATACGAAGTGCGCCCTTTTACCTGCGCTGCTATCGTTGCCACCTCACCGCCTGAATGGTGCAGTCCGGCAAGCAGTGAAAAACCGGCTACGCATGTAATACGGGTACCTGAAATCTTTGATTCCGGGTTCTATTACGGCAAGATAGAAGGCACCGTTTTGGCGTTTATGCCGCTGACTGTTTACTCAATTTTAAAGGAAGGATACAAGCTGCTGTCCGGTATACCGGGCCTGGAAGGCCTGGACGAAATATCAGCCGGCGCGGGACCCAAACCATTCACGGATGAGGAAAATGATCAACAGTATACCCTGAACAAGATTTAGCCCCGCTGCAGGGCCGGATGCCTTGCTAATCGAATAAGGCAATATTGACAATCAATACTAATATAGATAATATATACGGCGAAATGAAAAGAACCTTTGTTGCCTGCCTTGCCTTAATCTCTTTCATTTTAATTTCCTGCGGTTCACCTGCTGAACAGTCGACTGAAGAACCCGCTGTTACCAGAACCCAATCCGGCGGTATGGCTTTGGTTAATTTCGAAACGCCTGATTTTTCCGGCTCCGGCAACTGTGCCATGTGCCATGTTTCTTTGAATGACAGTGCCGGCAATGACGTATCCATTGGGTCTCACTGGCGCTCTACTATGATGGCAAATGCCGCCAAGGACCCTTTCTGGCAGGCTAAAATGGCCTCAGAAGTAGCCCGGACCCCCGAACTTAAAGAGGTTATCGAGGCTAAATGTTCCAGTTGCCATATGCCGATGGCCTACACTCAGGCTGATACTGATGGCTCTCCTGCTTTATTGCTGGGTAACGGGTTTTTAAATACAGGCAATCCTCTCAACCCTGCCGCCATGGACGGCGTTTCCTGTACGGTATGCCATCAGATTGTTGACCCGGTACTGGGTACATACTTCATCGATACGACCACAGAACCACCGGACCGCTTGATATACGGTCCATATGAAAATCCGGAACAAACCATAATGATGAACACCTCCGATTTCAGGCCGGTGTTTGGTGAACAGATTGCAGGCTCGGTGCTGTGCGGTACCTGCCACTGAGTAACCACCCCGTGCGTCGGTATAATGGGCGACGTGCTAGGAACCTTCCCCGAACAGACTCCATGCCTGGAACATAACAACAGCATTTACCCGGATGAAGGAATAGAATGCCAGACATGCCATATGCCCCATGCCGAAGGCAGCGTATCGATATCGAATGTGGGCACGGGATTTCCAGCCAGGGAGCCTTTCAGCCAGCACTATTTTGTCGGTTCCAACAAGGTGATGCTGAAGCTTTTGAAAGACAACGTCGACGCACTTGGAATTACAGCCTCAAGTTCGCAGTTCGATGACACAATCACCCGCCTTGACGATTTACTCGAAAATCAAACAGCATCGATGGTAATCAGAAATGCCGGCAAGGAAGGCAATGTCCTCAGTCTGGATGTAGGCATACAGCAAATGGTTGGCCATAAATTCCCGACCGGTTTTCCATCCCGCAGGGTATGGCTTCACGTTACGGTAACAAGCCCCACCGGCGGTATTATATTCGAATCAGGAAAACCCGCACCTGATGGCAGCATAACAGGTTGTGATGCCGACACCGACCCCGGCAGGTATGAGCCGCATTACGATATTATATACCGGCAGGACCAGGTGCAGATCTATGAAGCCATCATGCAGGACCCTGACGGTAATGTTACCTATACTTTACTCAGGGCTTCCGAATTTGTGAAAGATAACCGGCTGTTGCCTCTTGGCTTCGATATCCAGAATGCCGCTAAAGGCATTGCCGTCAAAGGCGCGGCTGTCAATGATGCCGATTTCACAAGCGGCTACGACCAGATATCTTACCAGATAAATACAGGGGCATATTTCGGCCCGTTTAACGTAAGGGTAGAACTACTGATGCAGACGATTTCATACCGCTTTATTCAAGATTTATACAATGACCAAAATGTCTTGGCCGATAAATTTATCGAGCTTTATGATGATGCCGCAAAAATGCCAGTTCTTGTTACCTCAGCTGAGACAATTATACCCTAGCAGGGAAATGGAAGAGCGGCAGACCGTTTAAAAGATGGCGGGTTAGCCCAGGCATTTGCGGCCGATAAACCAGTGCTCCCTGGGAGTATCGTTGAATACCACGATCATGGCTTCTTTATCGAGCCCGGTATGTTCGGTCATCACATCTGTTATGGCTTCGGCGATTTTGGTTTTGGTTTCCTGTGACCTCCCGGCGGCCCAATCGATTGTTACTATCGGCATAATCCTGCCCTCCTATAATAATGATACGCCATTATAACATTCCAACCGGCGGGGAGGAACCGGGTTGCTGACAGCCAGCCGGTTAAAAATAGGCCGGCTGGCTGTCAGGTTATTTATGGCTTAATATCGAATTACCAGGAGTCGTGGGTTAGATCGAGGTGCATTTTAATGAGGGGCAGTCCTTTTTCTATTTTGAAGTTTTCCCAATAGTCAAGCCATGTCTGGTTGGAAGATTTTACTTCGATACCCATATTGGCTGCTTGAAGCATTGCAGTCTGGTAAGCCTGATGATACTGTTCGAACAAAGCCAGGTTTTTTTGATTGCGCGCTTCGTACTGTTCATCCCAGATCCCCTTTTCTTCCAGATATTGGATCAGGCCGGGATGAACCGGGATATATATAGTCTGCAGAGCCGTTACCAGGTCGTTTAACGTCATGTTGGTATTGCTGGCATAGCGGTCTTTGTATTTATCATAGTTTTCGTCCAGCCATGTGGCAATGTTGTAAACGAGAGCCGGATCGGCATTCATGTCAGCACCCAGGTATTTGTAACTTATGATAGACCAGGTGCCGATACAACTTTGGGGCCCGGCGGCAATTGGTCCAAAATCATAAAGCGGGCTAAGCTCAAGAAACGCCTCTACTCCGGCAGGATTATCCCGGGGATCAAGTTCGATGTAACGAATACCGTTGGGCGCCGCGGAAGCCTCCATTACCGAAGGGGCAACGGGAGCGGCCATGCATATATCAGCCCTGCCTTCAGCTACAGCCCGCGGGCAGGCAGCATAATCACCTGTATTGACCCAGATGATATCATCCTCGGATACTCCGGCCCAGGCAAGGAGGGAACGAAACGGGCTCATAGTAGCCGATTTATCGTTCCAGATGGCGATTTTCGTACCGGATTGTATATCCTCCGGCTTGCGAATATCGCTGTCGCCTCGTACCATGAAACCTGTTGAAGCCAGCGAATCGATCCATACTAAACCGGCAATCCACGGCCCGCCATCCGGTGAAGCATATTCATCGATGGCTTCGACACAGTCGCGCAGTGTGGATTTGTCTATCTGGGAAACAACCATGTTACCGGCTGCCATTTCCTTGTAAGTATTTGTCCATGCCGCTACATTCACCACCCTTACCAGGGGGCCATTCAAATCCGTTTCCATAACTGCAGCCCAGCTTACAGTTTTAGCTTCACCGGAAGCCCCGGTAGCTGCAATATGCAAGGTGGAAGGCCATTCAAATTCCACCTCACTTGCCGCTGGTGTAGTTGGGGGTGCCTGTTGAGAGTTGCAGCCGGACAGCCATACAACGGCAAATGCCGCCAGGCTGATGGCAAGAGCCTTGAACAAAGGGTTTAACTGTTTCATTTAATCCTCCTCGAAAATTAGTTTCGTTTCCTTGACCGGGTTTGAAATGCTGCTTGCGTTTTTGTGTTTTCTTCTTAATCCTCCGGAAATGGCAATGAGGCAAAGAATTATACCCAGCGCCAGGAGCCATACTTGCGGGAAAGCTATAGCGAAACCCCCGGCAAACAGCAGAATGCGTTCATATTTGACCAGTACCCCCAGCCCGATTAAATACCCCTCGAGGCCGGATGAAAGGAGCCATACGCCTGCCACTGCCTGCACAAGATTAGCCAGTGTTGCCCACCATGGAGCGTAGATGATCAGAAGGGCGGGTTCCATTACGAAAAAGAAAGGTATGAAAAACAGCACTGCACCCAGCCGGCAGGAAAGCCGGATGGTTTTGGACGGGTTGGCATCGGCAATTGAAGCGGCAACTACAGAATGAAGTGCTACCGGGGGTGTTATGCCTCCCAATGTGGAGTAAAAAAGAAAAAACAGGTTGAGCCCTATCAAGGGAATACCACCGTAGGCGGCAAATTCCGGCATGGCGGCGCTGATATTGATCAGGGCTGGAACGGCTATAAGCGCAAGCAAAATATAGGCGGTTCTTTGCAGGCCGCCCATTCCCATTATCACAGAAAAAGCAAAACACGCAAACAGGATAAGGTAAAGGTTTTCCCCGCCGGCATTAACCATCCAGTTGGTAAGGCCTGTAGCTACACCGGTTTTCAGCAGGCCCACCAGTATAAAACCCATTCCAAGAAAGATGGCGGCGGCGTAGTTGATGAGGCTGGCGGTCTGGACCAGCCCGGCTTCCGAGGCGTGGGCAAAAGCAACCAGTATTTCCTTTTTGGTAACCATGCGTTTTCCTTCGCCGGGAAACATACAGGTTGCCAGACTCGAAAGGCTTTTAAGGATAAGCACTGTCACTGCTGCATATACCGGCGTAATGGCCCCCCAGCGCATGTAAACCAGGCCGAAAACCAGCAGGGCGAGCCCGGCCAGGTAATACCAGCCTTCGCCCAGAACTTTCCACCACTTCGGAATGGCTTCGCGATCGATCGGTTTGAGGCGCCTGCGGGCAGCATAGCCATCCACCTGTACCATGAGTCCAAGATAGAACAAGGCAGAAGGTATCAGGGTGGCAATAATCACGTCTGCATAGTCGACGCCAAACATGACGACCATCAGAAAAACCAGGCCGCCGAGCACCGGCGGAACGGTGTCACAACCGGTGGAGGAGCAAGCTTCGACAGCGGCCGCATATTCCGGATCTAAACCTGATTCTTTCATTGCGGGAATGGTAAAGGAACCGGTTCCAGCAATATTGGCCACAGGACTGCCGGTAATGGAACCGAACAGAGCACTGGCAACCACGGCTACCTTGGCCTGGCCGCCACGCACATGCCCCAGCATTGCAGTAGCCAGGCGCATAAAAAAAGAGCCACCGCCGATACCCATAACCAAACCGGCAAAAAGAAAGAATCCGAGAATGGTATCGCCAAGCAAGCGTCCCGGAGTACCCAGCATTCCGTCAACGCCAAAGGCAAAGGCGCCCAGTACACTTTTAAAGGGAATGGATACACCATAAAAAACACCCCCCAGATTTTCGGCAAGAAGCGGATGGGAGGCTGCCAGCGGATACAAAATGGAAAGCAATAACAGAACTGCATATCCCCAGCCGCCAACCCGGCGCCCGGCTTCGATGCTTATGATTCCAAGCATTAAAGCCGCCGCCATAACCCAATTGTCAGGCGGTACGTCCCAGTTGCGGTAATCGATTTCCCGGGTATTGAAAATAAAAAACACAATTATTGCCACCAGCGCTGACGCAAGAACATAGTCATACCAGGGAGGGCGCAAACGGCCCTGTCTGCGGGTGGCGCCCAGTCCCATAAAGATATTGAATCCCAGCAGGGCATAAATAAGGTAGTAATATGTAGTACCGGCAAATACATAACCAAAAACGGGAATTGAAAACCAGTGCAAAACAAACAGAATGACGGAAGCCACTGGAACCATCAGAAAGATAATTTTAAAAATCAGCGGCAGCTGCCAGTAGCGGGACAGGCGGCAGCGGGAAGTCTGAAGATTTTGTCCCGGATTAATTCTTTTGGTGGCGGCCAAACAATTTTGAGTGCTCATTACGTATTTACATAATATTTCTAATCAGAAACTTGACCCGAAGTATATTGCCGGCCGCTTTTAGGCTGGTAAATGCAATAGGGTTCTTCCGCCAGGTAATCACCGGTGGCTTCATAGGCTCGCGCTCTGCAGCCTCCGCAAACGCGCTGGTATTCGCACCTGCCGCATTTGCCTTTAAGATTGTTAATATCCCGGAGCGAATTGAACAGAGGTGAGTTATGCCACACCGAAGCGAAGCTTTCCTGCAGGATGTTTCCAGCTTCGAGATCAAAATATCCGCATCCCTGGACACGGCCGGTATGGGAAATAAAACAGAAACCGGTTCCAGCCAGGCAGCCCCGGGTGTTAGTGTTGAACAGAGGCTGTCCGGGGTGTTTGCTCGCGCGGTAAGGGTGGCAGGTGGCCGTTTGCATGCCGCATTCGCGCATAATTCTCTGATAATGGGGAGCATCGGTCGGTTTGAAAAACAAACGCTCACCAAGCTCCTGCTGTTTGGCGCATATCCATTTCAGCGTTTTCTCATAATCTTCCGGGCTGAGTTCCTGTTCAGCCAGTTCCTTGCCCCGCCCGGTAGGAACCAGCATGAATGGATGAAAGGCAGCAACGCGCAGTCCTAAAGCCATTTCGACCAGGGCTGGTAAATATTCAATATTCATCTTGGTGATAGTAGAATTTATTTGCACTTCGATACCGGCTTCATTGGCAGCACGAATACCTGCTATGGCATCCGTAAAAGCGCCGGTTTTACCCCGGAATTTATCCTGCAGCGTCGCTACAGGAAAATCCAGGCTGATACTTATCCGGGATACCGGGATATTCCTTACGCGTTTGGCTGTTGGTGCATCAAGCAAAGTTCCGTTGGTACCGATTACGACCTTAAAGCCCTTGGCGACGGCATAACGGCCGATTTCAAAAACATCTTCCCGCAAGAGAGGCTCACCCCCGGTGAGAATCAATATGGGTTTACCAACTTCTGCGATCTGGTCAATGAGAGTAAAGCATTGTTTGGTTGCGAGTTCTCCCGGGTAATGGTTGTTCCCGGAAGCTGCCCGGCAATGGGCGCAGTAAAGGTTGCAGCTGCGTGTAATTTCCCAGGCTACAAGTTTCAAATCGGCAAGGTCATTTGGTTCGGGCATATTATCCTTTCGCTCAAAAGGCAATAGAAATTTTCAAGAATATAACAAAAATATATGGAAACTGTCAAAATCTATAGAATACTGGATAATATTCAAATAACGGTTAAACGATAATGTGGCCGATTGAGTTCTCTTAGCTGCGAGGATAGTTCTGATAGGCCCGGGTAAGTTCAAGCAGGGTTTGATCGATAATGTTATCGATAAGCGGCAGACAAGCGAGTATTTCTTCGGCTACAATTTCCCTTTGTTTCATCATGGTCATAACGCCATCGATAATGGGCCTGCGATGAGCAATGAAAGACTGGATGGAATCGGTCAGCGAGAGTTCCGCCTCAGCCAGGCAAGTGCCGAAACTTTGCCCAACCGAACCGGCCTCGAGCATAATTTCATCGCGTTTGTCCGGCTCGGAGACATACGCAATAATAAGATCAAGGAGGTTGCGGCCGAGATGCGCCAGGTGGCGCTTTTGTGATTCATCAAGTTTAACGGAAGCATTGGCAGGCGAACTGAAAGAAGAACCGATTTCACGGTGTGGCGCCGCCGTGTCTTCAAGCCTGGCTATAAGGTCCTTCATACCCAGAACATTCCGGCGAGAATCCATGAACTCTTCGAGCTGCTTTCGCTCGTAGCGGCGATGGCCGCCCGGTGTAATGAATACTCTGATCTGCCTGTCATCCGTCCACTGGCGCAGCGTAGCTTCGCTTACCCCCAGTATGCGGCAGGCTTCGCCGATAGAAAGCCAGGTTTCTTTAGATGAATTGGTATCCATATTTCATGCTTTTATTTAAATCCTGTCGGGCAACATTATAGTCACATAAAGCCGGTATGTAAATATGCTGTAAGGGTCCAGTACATATTGGACTTTTTGGGGTTGGCGATAAATTTATCCAGATAATAGCGCAGCGGGGGCACTTTGCCAATAGC
>JAFGLQ010000021.1 GCA_016928015.1 Dehalococcoidaceae bacterium | reverse complement strand
TATATGATAATAGATTCGTCTTTAGGGGTGTCACTGTTCGGGTTGTCCAGATTAAGCTGACCCTGGAATTCAAGATGAAGATCTTTGTTCTTGCGGACCAGTTCAACCAGGGGCCCGTAAAGCCCTGCCTTCTCGGGACTGAGTGTTTCAATAAACACCCTGGACAGTGCGCGGCCTTTATTAAGGTTTGCCTTCCTGCTTGTGTCGAGGTCCATTGTTTCACCGTCCTTTAGTTGAATTACATTGTCAAATAGTTCAGCGTATTTGCCAGGGTAAAAAGTGTGCATTGGTATGATGAACCGCGGTTGCAGGGCGGCGGCAAGGCTTTTTAACTGGCCAATATAGGCATGTCCGCTTGTGTGTACTTCTGTCATTTCAATATTATGGTCGTGTAAAAATTGCCTGAGGTCGCTTCGTTCCAGGTAACCGCTCCACATTGAATAAACGGCACAGGCGGTGGTTGCCTTGCTGATTTTCCCGGCAAGAATCCTGAAATACCGGCTGTCCTTTACCAGTAATACCTTATCCTGCGGCTGGTTCAATATTTCTTCTAATTCTATTTTAGAACAGCGGTATTTATACAAGAGTTGTTTATCCTGCCCGGCCAGCTTGTTTGCATGATACCGCGAGTAAAGAACCCTTATTCCTTGCCAGTTAAATTGGGGAACCTTTGGAGAGATGCTGCTCAGTTTATCCAATACAAAGGCGGTATAAAGGTCTATTACCAGCGTCCTGCCGCTTTGTCTGGCTGCACGAAATATCGAAACCAGCCGGTCCAGGTTCTGGGAAGAGGTAAAAATGTAACACGGGGTTTTCTTATTGAGGAGAATAGCATAAATGCCCCTTTCGACTTCGTCCTCATCAGGAAACCGGCCTTCCTCTCTTCCCAACATGGATCCTTCCATAACCAGGTAGTCAATATTTTGCGGTGGGGTTTTGATGATATTTTCAAGCAATACTTTTTTCCGGCCATGGCCGCGAAAATCACCTGAATAAAATATTCTCTGGCCGTCACCTTCAATTAGAAATGCCGCAGCGTCCGGTGCGGAGTGGTCAACAAGGTAGGGAGTAATAGTGAACTCGCCCACACGAAAGGGCTGCCACATGGAGAAGGTATTTACCTTTTCGAAGTTAATTCTGGTATCTAAAAAGATATTGGACACTTCAGCCAGGCTTTTAGCCCCGGTGCTCATGAACACCGGGATATCTTTGCTGGCAAACCTCAAGAATCCATAGTGGTCCAGATGGGCGTGAGAAAGGATTATTGCGCTTATGGGTGTTTCGTCGGCGTTGTATAAGCCTGATACATTCGGCAGGATTTTACCGGCTGTCAGTTCTGCAACAGTTAAGTGTCGGTATGTTTTCCATTCGAAAGGTGTTTTGTCGCTGTTAACCAGCGGCATACCCAGATCGACAGCTATCCTGGTATTGCCGGTTAGAGAGGCCAACTCCATACAGCTTCCGCCGATTTCGTGAGTACCCCGGTGAATAATTATTTTCATTTGTGCCATCATAACATACCGTTTGGACAAATTGTGACGCATCCGGCTGATAAAATCCTGGTAGAAAGCTGCGGAAGGTAGGAATGGCAGACATAACGGCTAACAGGAGGGGGTTGACCCGGCGCCAGTACGGCTACCTGGTGGTTTATGTGCTGGGCCTGGTGGTTGCCGCCATATTTGTCCATGAGGCGGCGCATGTTGCGGCGGCGCTTATCCAGGGGGTTCCGTTCGGGGAGCTTAAAATCGGCTTCTGGGGCATCAACCCTTCGGTGACTCTTCCTCCGGGGCTGGATGAAAGCGTTAAAACGCCTGTCTTTTATGCCGGCGGCTTTACCACCGGCGTGCTGCTCGTTTTGTTTTATTTCCTGTACTGGGTAAGAAAGTACCATCGCGAAGCCGCTAAGACCTCTTTCCGCCATCACGAGGAGAGCGAAGCCGCTAAAACTTCCTTCTGTCATCGCGAGGAGGGCGAAGCCCGACGTGGCGATCTCATACACACTGTGCAAAATGAGACTGCCACGCCTGCTCCGCAGGCTCGCAGTGACGAGAAGAGAGGTCATCGCGAGAATGGCGAAAGCAATTCGTGTCAGCCCCGCCTGACCTGGGCTATGGGGCTGGCGACTGTTGCCATAGTCGCGATGGAATTTGCCAGCGGCTACCTTGAAGGCCGTTTTCATTCCGCTTATCTGTACGGGGCAACCACCCTGCTTTCGCCTACCCACCTGCTGACCATTGGCTGGGTTCTTTCGGCGGTAGTAATGCATATCGGATTTTGCCCCAGGAAAAAGCTCGTTGGCCCGGCCGAACCCTAACGACCTCCACCAGTTTCGAGCACCGCACCCAGCTGTTGCCGGGCCTCGGCGGTAAGAGCCTCTATATCCCCAAGGTTCATTTCCCTGCCTGCCGAAAGAAATAGCAGGCTCACTTCTATCACCGGTTTGCCGGTTAGTTCTTGTACTGCCAGGGCATACAACCCTGCCTGCACCCGGTAACGGGCCAGTTTTGCCGGGTCCTCGAAATCCAAAACGACATCCGTCTTGTAGTCGGCAATCACCAGTCCACCCTCTTCTTCGAAGAGCAGGTCGATAAACCCCTCCACCTGCCGGTTGTCATGCGGCAGGCCGATGAAAAACTCCCGCCAGTACCTGCCGGATGCCACGGCACGCCTGACGGCGGGCATTGCCAGGGCTTTTTTCACCAGGCGGGCAACTTCGGCTTCACGTTCGGGGATGCCCTCCACGTCCGCCTGTGAGCGGCTGAGCTGTTCGATGTCTTTACCAGTTGCCAGGTCTATAGTCTGCAGTACGCTGTGCACCGCCCGGCCCAGGCTGGTGCCGCCGCGGCCCTTGCGGTAATACACCTCGCCCGCTTCCGCCTCCTGCTCTTCCGGCTGGCGGGCAACAGTGGTCACGGCAACCGCCGGTGGAACCGAAGCCGCCCGGATAACCTTCCGGTTGCGCTCGATCCAGTCTTGCCGGTCTTCAGCGGTACCGGCTCTACCCGCAAGTTCACCCGGCGCTTCCTTTACCGGCGGTGTTTCCAGGTTTTCCGGGTCGAGGTCGCGCCAGCCGCAGCCGGTTCGCCCGGCAATATCTTCGATTATTTCATTTACGGCGTCGCTGCTGCCCTTATCGGAGCGGTAAAGGCTCACCAGCAGGTAATCCCTGGCACGGGTGGCAGCCACATACATCAGGCGGATTTTTTCCGCCTGCTCGGCTTCTTTTTCAAGCTCTTCGGCGGCTTCGTGCCCGGCAGTGCAGAAGGCTTTTTCTTTGGAGCCCAGTTTTACCTGGCAGGCGCCATCCTCGCCGAAGATAACCGGATGGGCGAAATTCTTGCCGCTGCCCAGCCCGGCCAGTATGACCACCGGAAACTCCAGCCCCTTGGCGGCATGCATGGTCATAATCCTGACGGCATCCTCGTCCGTTTCAGGCACGGGAATTTCCACCATGCGCGCCTGCTCATCCATCTGCCGGGTCATCCAGTCGATAAACACCCTCAGGGAGCGTTCGCCGATACTGCCGAAGGCCCTTGCCTGTTCGGTTACCAGCTTCAGGCGGCGCAGCCGTTCCCGGGGCCGGGTTCTGCCGAAGGCAAGCTCGGCCATGCGCCGCTCCCGGATAAAGCTTTCAATAAGCCGGTCCACCGGTTCGAACACGCGCCGCCGGTTGTAATCTGCCAGTACTTCCAGCGCTTCACCCACCCGGGTGCTGGCGGCACCCGGGCTGGTGTAATCCAGGTTGCCGCCCGCGTCCACAAATTCCACCAGTTCTACATCGCTGATGGCAAATGCGCTGGAGCGCAGAGCCGCCACCAGCGCCACCCGGTCTGCCGGGGAATCGATGGCTTTCAGGCAGTTCAAAAGCTCGCGCACGTCCTGGGAGCCCAGTACGAAGGACTCGCTCTCCACCCGGTAGGGGATTTCAGCCCCGTCCAGCGCTCTTTCGATATAGGGAAGATTGGTGCGCCGCGGCAACAGGATGCAGATATCCGAGTATTTTGCCGGGCAAAGGCTGCCGTTTCCCTTTTGCCTTATCCGCCAGTTCCGGTTCTTGACGGCGCTTATTATCCGGGCGACCGAGGCGGCTTCTGCCGTTTTGACACGATGGGCTTTGCCTTCCACCTGGCTGCCGAAGCGGTAGACTCCCATCCCCGGTTCCCCGGCGGCATCGTTCCACCTGGATGAAAGGTTTACATAACAGGCCTGAATACCGGGTTTGCCTTCACCCATCCATTCTGCAAAAACGCTATTGACCCAGCCGATTACCGGCTCCTGGGAGCGGAAGTTCTGTTCCAGCAGAACCGGCTCGCCGCCCAGCATGCCGCTTACCTCCTGCACCGCGGCGATATCGGCCCGGCGGAACCGGTAGATGG
>JAFGLQ010000020.1 GCA_016928015.1 Dehalococcoidaceae bacterium | reverse complement strand
TTGAACCCTCGATCTCCAGGGCCACAACCTGGCGCCTTAGACCACTGGGCTACACTCACCATGCCTGTGTTATTATAGCCAATCATAGGCGTATGTTTCAATTAAGCCTGAATAAACGGCTTTACACTGCTATTTTGTTGTGCTTTAATATGTCGATCGTGGTTCAATATTAGCCGCCCGCATGGAGGAAACAATGCCCTTAAAAGTTCAAGTCATACCCTGTTTTAACCTGCAAAACATGAAATTGACGGGGTTTTCCAGACAGATCGCTGGCGGAACCGGCGACGATTCGATAAGCTTAGCCGGATATTTTGGCAAGAACGGCGCTTCGCAAATTGCTTTTTTCGATATTGACTCACCGCGGGAACGATTTGAAAAGTGGGCACCTGTTGTCGCAAAAGCAGCTGAAAATGCCGGTATTCCGGTTATCTTTGGCAACAGCATGAACACATTCGAAGACTGTGAAAAGATATTGAAAGCAGGAGCAGATAAGGTTGCTGTCGATGTATATACCGATACCGATCCATCGATCATAGACCGGCTTTCCAGAACTTATGGCAGTAAAAGAGTTGTGGTTGCACTTAACGCCAGGAAGAACGCACCTGATACCGGCCTCCCTCGGTTTGAAATACTGCATCGCACGGGGGAAGTGGCCACAGGGCTTAACCTGGTTGAATGGATTAAAATGGCCCAAATGCTGGGAGCCGGCTCTGTTATCCTCAACAGCCAGGAAAAGGCGGGAACGGGGGTTGGATACGATATCGAGTTGTTAAAGGCGGTGACTGCCGCTGTATCCATTCCGGTTATCGCCTGTGGCGGAGCCGGAAAGCTGGCCGATTTTGCTGCTGCAGTCGTTAATGCCGGAGCCAGCGGAGTAGCGGCCGCCTCGGTATTTATATCGGGCAAGCTTACCCCTCGTAGCGTGAAAGAATACTTGCAGAGCCAAGGAATTGAGACAATCTAACCGGCGCAGAGCCGGCATCAGGGCAACAGGCAGCGGGAGGAATCGATGAGACTTGTCAACCAGGAGGGGGTCGAGGTAGAGCGCCAGAGGATGGCCATCCTCAAGATTATTGCCAATTCTCGCCGAGCGGTAGGCAGCAAGGTCATAGCGCGCCTGCTGAATGAAAATTACGGCATCGTGTTATCCGAACGCGGTGTACGCTACCATCTCAATCTTATGGACGAAAGAGAACTGACTGCAAAGGTAAGCCGCCGGGATGGCAGGGTCATTACCCCGCAGGGGCTTGCCGAAATTGAAGACGCCATGGTGGCTGACAAAGTAGGCTTCGTTATCGACCGCATCGAACTGCTATCGTATCAGGTTACCTTCAATCCCTCTACTCAAACGGGTAAATTGCCGATTAACATATCTCTGGTGTCAATCGAGGACTTTCAATCGGCTTTGAAAGTGATGTCGGCGGCGTTAAAGGTTAAGTTAAGCGCTTCCAACCTGGTAGCAGTCGCCCGGGAAGGAGAAAAACTGGGTGAGATGATTGTGCCCGAAGCAAAAGTGGCATTTGCAACGGTATGCAGCCTGGTCATAAACGGCGTGTTGCTGAAGGCCGGTATACCTATAGATTCACGTTTTGGGGGAATCTTGCAGTTTAAGAATAAAGTGCCGCTCAGGTTTACTGACCTTATCGAATACAGCGGCTCCTCGTTGGACCCGTCCGAGATATTCATATCAGGCCAGATGACCAGCGTACAGGAAGTGCTCAACCGGGGTGATGGCAAGATACTGGCAAATTTCAGGGAGGTGCCCTCCATTTGCATGGATGACGTCAACTCGGTATTCGAGAACCTGGCAAACGCTGGCATAAATCCCCCGCTGATTACCGGAGACGCTGGCAAACCCGTATGCGGGGTTCCCGTCGGTCTGGGAAAAGTGGGGCTTGTTCTAATCGGCGGATTGAACCCGGTTGCCGCAGCGGTTGAAGCAGGCCTGGGCATTACATCAAAAGCGATGAGTGGCCTGATCGAGTACTCGGAACTGGTTGATTTTCGGTCTATTGTATAATGAAAGCCGTAACTGAGGCCAGCCCGAATTATGATCCGTAGCATTAAATCCAGCCGGTAATAACATATAATAAGGCAGAACATTCAAGTTGCTGAGGAGGATCCGGATGAACGAAAAAGAAAAGTTGGCAGTCGCTTTACAGAATGCGTTAAAAATGGAGGCTGAAGGTAAAGAGTATTACCAGCAGGCCGCCCGGCAAAGCGCCGGTATGGCCGGCCGGAAGCTCTTTGAAACTCTGGCAAATGATGAAACTGAACATGCCAGGCGCTTTCAGATTATTTACCAGCGGGTTATGGACAACCAGGGCTGGCCGGCTGACATTATTCCCGAAACCGGTCCAAAACACGCCTCGGGTACCTTTTTTGCCGATTGCCTGGCAGATTTGAAAGCCGGCAAAGAGGTAGCCGCTACCGAATTACAAGCCGTCGATAAAGCCATGCAGATGGAAAATGAATCCTATGAGCTTTACAGCAGTTTGGCCGATGATGCCGGGTCAGACCTGGAACGCGGTTTTTTTGAAAAAATAATGGCAGAAGAAAGGGAGCATTATCTGCTGCTTAACGATTACCGGGAGTACCTGAAAGACCCCGCCGGATGGTTTGCGCAAAAGGAGCATCATTCTCTCGATGGTGCGTGATATTAGAAGATAATACATCAAGGAGGCCTGAAATGACGTATACGGCAAAAGACTTTTCCCATCTTCAGGGCATGCCGGGTTTCAGCCAGGTATTGCTTTCCAACCACTTCACACTGTACCAGGGATACGTGGCCGGGACCAACAAGCTTGCCGAAAACATCGCTGCCCTTTCCAGTGCGGGAGGTAGCGGTTCTCCGGAGTATGCTGAAATGAAGCGGCGTTTTGGTTTTGAGTTTAACGGAATGAGACTGCATGAACTGTACTTTACCAACCTGGGCGGACACGGGAACCTGGACACCGGTTCGGGAGCCGGCCGTTTACTCGAACAGGCTTTCGGCAGTTACGAGCAGTGGGAAAGCGACTTCAAGGCTACGGGCAAGATGAGGGGCATCGGCTGGGTCATATTGTACCGGGACTCTGTCTCCAACTGGTTGTTCAACCAGTGGATAAACGAGCACGAAACAGGCCACCTGGCCGGCTGCGAGCCTCTGCTGGTAATGGATGTGTTCGAGCATGCCTACATTACCGACTATGGCCTCAAACGGGCTGATTACATAGACGCCTTCTTCGGATGCATCGATTGGGCGGCTGTCGGCAAGCGTTTAAAATAAGTTTAAATTACACATAAAAACTATTGACACTGCAGGGTAATTGGTTTATGCTTGCTATCTAGCAAACATACGGAGGTGAGCAATGCAGGGTTACTGCGTCAAATGCCGTGCCAAGAGGGAAATGAAAGATGCCCGGAGTATCACCATGAAGAACGGGCGTCCCGCCACGCAAGGGGTTTGCCCGGTATGTGGTACCAAGATGTTTAAGATTGGAAAAGCCTGAACCAGATTTACAAAGGGGTTTATTATAGCAGGCAAGATGCTTTTGCCTGCTATAATATTATCCGGGCAATTTTGAGGTAAATATGAAAAACCGAATCAGCCGGATAATAATCCTTTTGGACCAGGAGTACCCCGATGCCCGCATAGCCCTCAATTATTCCAATACCCTGGAGCTTTTAATCGCTACCATTCTCTCAGCCCAGTGCACCGATGTTACCGTAAACAAGATAACCCCGCGCCTTTTTGCCCGCTACCACGATGCCGGACAATACGCCGGGGCTGAGATCGAAGAGCTGGAGCAGATAATAAAACCATGTGGTTTCTATCATGCCAAAGCCCGCAGCATTATCGGGGCGGCCGGGATTATATACGATAAATATCAGGGCAGGGTTCCCCAAACCATGGCCGAACTGGTAACTCTGCCGGGAGTTGCCCGTAAAACCGCCAATGTCGTGCTGTATAACGGCTACGGGGTTAGGGAGGGAATAGCTGTCGATACGCATGTAAAAAGGCTGAGCCGTCTGCTGGGACTGAGCCGGCACAACGACCCTGAAAAGATAGAAAATGATCTGATGGAAATTGTGCCCCGGGAGCACTGGGGGCATATAACATATTTACTCATAGAGCACGGGCGGCGGGTCTGCATAGCCAGGCGGCCGCAGTGTGAGCGCTGTATCCTGGCTGCCTTGTGCCCTTCGGCATATACAGTTATCAGGCAGGCTCGAAATTAAATAATATACCGGCATTGGCGGTGGTGATTCTGGCAGTATCCCGGTAGGCCATTCCCTTGACTTCGGCCATTACCCGGGCGGTAAAGGCAAGGTATGCCGGCTCATTTCTTTTCCTCCGGAACTCCTGCGGCGGCAGGTAGGGGCAGTCGGTTTCCAGCAGAATTGCTTCAATCGGAATCTGTTCGACGGTCCTGCGCAACCCGGTAGACGAAGGGTATCCGATGTAACCCCCGAAGGAAAGCATGAAACCTGCATCGATATAAAAACCGGCAGTCGGCAAATCAGCGTTAAAGCAGTGCCTGATGCCTCTCCATTTGCCCCGGCAGGGGGGAGTACGGCTGATCCAATCAGCAAGCAGCGCCTGCATGTCATCTTCAGCATCGCGGCAGTGCAGTATTACCGGCAGTCCCATTGAACCGGCCAGGTCCAGCTGATTTTTAAAAAGAGCCATTTGAGCTTCTTTGTGCTCGGCGCCGAGGTAGTAGTCCAGGCCTATTTCACCTATAGCAACTACTTCAGGCTCCGCAGCCATCTGTTCCAGCCTGTCCATATACCCGGCAGGTAAAGCATCTAACGAATTAGGGTGAATCCCGATAGCAGCATAGAGCGGTGGAAAAGCGGTAGCCATGTCTATTACTTTCCTGGAAGAAGCAATGTCTATCGCCGCATTGACCATACGATCTATGCCCGCGTGCGCGGCCCGGTCAAGCACCTGTGAAAAGTCGTGGTCGAACTCTTTTAGATATAAATGGGCGTGGCAGTCTGTCAGCATATTCCGCTCTAATATACAGCCGCTAAGGCAGGCTTAACAGCGAGCCTTCGGCCAGTTTTAACAACATATAGGGGGCGATGCCAAGCAGTATGATACCGGCAGCGCTGATAAAAGCCACCATACCGGCAGGGGTACCCGGCCTTATTTCGCCAGAGCCTGCTGGTTCATCCATCCACATTACCTTAATTATCTTAAGGTAGTAATAGGCTGATATAACCGTGTTGAGCACGGCGATGATTATAAGCCACAGCAACCCGTGGTTAACGGCGCCGGTGAAGATAAAAAGCTTGGCCATAAAACCGGCTGTCGGCGGCAGGCCGGTGAGAGAAAACAAGCCCACGCAAAGCAAGGCAAACATTCGTGGAGAACGACGGGAGAGACCGGCGAAACCGGAAATTTCATCCGTCTTCAGGTACCTGGTAATCACGATAACCATGGAAAATACGCTCAACTCCGCCAGTGCAAAAGCCGCCATGTAAAAAAGCAGGTTGGCCTGGCCGGCCGACCCCTGGCTCAGACCTATAACCGAAATACCTATCAGCATATAACCGGTATGAGCAATGCCGGAATATGCAAGCAGGCGCTTGATGTTGGTTTGAGAAAGCGCCAAGATATTTCCCAGGGTCATGGTCAGGGCGCTTATCACCGCTGCCACCACGCCCCAGTCGGCGCTCAGGTTCTGAGGCTGGCTGAAGGCAGTGGTAAACACGCGGGCGATAATGGCTATGCCGGCTATCTTTGAGGCTGCGGAGAGGTACAGCGTAATCGGTGTAGGTGCTCCCTCATAAGCATCGGGTGCCCACATGTGAAAGGGAACTGCTGCTGCTTCAAACAATAAACCGGCCAGCAAGAGCAGCATGCCCAGTAATAACCCGGCGGACGGGTTCGACATACCACCGATTGCCAGGCTGATTTCATTTAACCGGGTACCTGCGGTAGAACCGAATACCAGCGCCATACCATAAAGCATTATCGCGGAGGCAATACCGCCGATGAGCATCATTTTCAGAGACGCTTCGCTGGAACGGGCATCTTTCAACATCCCGACCATTACAAAGAAGGAAATAGCGGTGATTTCTATGGCTATAAAGGCAGAAACAAGGTCTGCCGCACTGGACATAAGCATCATTCCGGCCAGCGCGAAAAGAGACAGCGCATGGAATTCCGCCCAGGTGTATTCAAGTTTGCGGTAATATTCGATCGAAACAGCCAGAACGCCGAGACTCACCGCCAGCAGCAGCAGGCGCAAAAACTGGCTCCAGCCGTCGATGGTCAGCATGCCGTTAAAAACACTCGCGGGTTGCGAATAATCACCGGCAAAGGTAAAAACCGCCGCCGCAGTAATTCCGGCCAGAGCCAGAACACTGCTCAGCCATCGGTTGGGCTTGGCCAGGTCTGCTAAAATTATAATAACGGCAGAAACGGCTATGATGATTTCCGGTAGTATAAAAGGCCAGTTCAAATCTGCTTAACCTCCCCACAATGAAGCCAGCGGGGCAATTGCCGGCTCAAGAACATCAGTAGCTATTGCCGGGTACAGGCCGATAAGAAAAATCCCGGCGATTAATAGGCCGCAATAGAATTTCTCCAGCCGGGTCAGGTCGGCGACGCTGTCGAAAGAGGGCTTGGCCGGCCCGAAGAAAACCTTGAGCAGCGTAGTCAGCATGTAAGCGGCTGCCAGCAGAATGCCGGTAAGGGAAATGATGGTAAATACCGCAGACCCGGCAATCGAACTGGCCGAAAAAGCCCCCAGGAAAACGCTCACTTCAGCGATAAAACCACTGGTACCGGGCACCCCCATGGCGCCGATACTGGCAATGGTAAATACGCCTGCCAGAACCGGCATCTGGCGGGCCAGGCCGCCGAGTTTCTTTATATGGCGCTCGTGAGTATTGTGCATCAGTATTCCGGCGCCGGCAAAGAGCAAACCCGTGATAAGGCCGTGGCTTACCAACTGTAGGCAGGCTCCGGTAAGCCCGATATAGTGAAGCGAAAAAAGGCCCAGCAAGACGAAACCCATATGGCTGACTGAAGAATATGCAATCAAGCGCTTTATATCGGTTTGCCTTAAGGTGATTGCTCCGCCGTAAACGATGCTGACCATAGCCAGCCCCATAAAAAGAGGCGCAAAGTGCTGGGCTTCGCCGGGGAAAAGCCCCAGGCAGATTCTGAAAATACCGTATCCTCCCATCTTGATGAGCGAACCGGCAAGCATGATACTGGCTGCGGTAGGCGCATCTGTGTGGGCATCCGGCAGCCATGTATGCAAAGGGAATACCGGCAGTTTAACTGCAAAACCGATTATCAGCAGGAAGAACATGGCGGCCATCGGCAGGGATCCGGCCACCAGGCTAAGTTCTGTCTGGTAAAGCTCCGGCAGGTTGAACGTACCGGCGGTAAAATAAAGGCCCATTATGCCGGCAAGCATAAATGCGCTGCCGAATAGTGTATACAGAACGTATTTAAAGGCTGAATACTCCTTGCGACCGCTGCCCCAGTTGGAGATTAAAAAGTACATGGGAATCACTTCGATTTCCCAGAAGACGAAAAAGAGCAGCAGGTCAAGAGAAGAAAATACGCCCAGAATGCTTGTTTCAAGCAGCAGCAGCCAGGCAAAGAAAGCCCGTGGACGGAGTTCGGTTTTATAAGAAACCAGCACCGATATAAAACCCAGAAGGCTGGTTAGCAGGACCAGCAGAAGGCTCAGGCCATCAATGCCTACATGGTAGCCGGCGTTGATGGAGGGAATCCACTGAAACGAGTCTTCGAATTGAAATCCACCGGCTGCGGAGTCATATACAGCAAACATGTAAAAACTCAGGCAAAGAGATACCGTGGCGGCTGCCAGGGCTATAAGGCGGCTGAAACGGGCGCTAAGGCCGGGTATTGCCCCGATAGCCAGAGCTCCGAGAGCCGGTAGAAATATTGTCAATGAAAGAATTCCCAAATCTACCCCTTTCCTTTAGCCTGTAAATATGACCAGTAATGCAATGGCGGCTATCCCGAACAGGAAAACGAGCCCGTACTGGGTAAGCCTGCCGTTCTGTAGTGTTCGAATGGCTTTGCTTGATTTTAAATTCAAACCGGCAACGTCGTTCACGGTGCCGTCGATAACCACTGCATCGAATCTGTTAAACAGGTTGAACAGGCCGTTATTGAAAAGCCTTGCTCCGATATATTTTTCGTACAATTCATCGATCCAGTATTTGTGGAAAAACACCGTGTAAGCGGAACGGAAAGTCCAGGCGACTTTCCTGGCTGATAACCAGCGCTTTTGGTACATCGCCCATGCCAGGAAAATCCCGCTGCCGGCCACTGCCAGTGATATCCATGCCAGCGGATGGGTAAAGATACCCAGAAAACCGTATATCCAGCTCTGTTCATGGCCGTGCCCCAGTATGGTTGTCAACCTGCCGGTAAGGTTAAGCCATCCGGCTGACACGGCCAGCACCGCCAGCACCAGCATGGGGATAATCATTACTTTGCCGGATTCATGGGGTTTGAGGCGGCTCTGGTATTCACCTCCGAAAGTTAGGAACACCACCCGGAACATATAAAAAGCCGTCATAAACGCGGTAAGAAGAGCCATGGCAAACAGCACGGGCTGGTTTGACAGGGCGCTGTTAAGTATTTCTTCCTTGGAGAAGAACCCGGCCAGGGGCCAGATGCCGGACAGGCTGAGAGACCCGATTACAAATGTGGCACAGGTCCAGGGCATAAGCCGGGCGAGGCCGCCCATTTTGCGCATATCGAAAGTTCCTGTGGAGTGGTTTACCGAACCGGCCCCCATAAAAAGGAGAGCTTTGAAAAAAGCGTGGGTAAACAGGTGGAACAGGGCAATGGCTACATCGCCCAGTCCCAGGCCGAGCATCATATAACCCAGTTGGCTTATGGTGGAATAGGCAAGTACCTTTTTAATATCGTGCATTACCAAAGCGATGGTACCGGCAAACAGGGCAGTAACCGCCCCGATTGTGGCCACTGTGCTCAGCGCGGTTGGGGACAGTTCGAATAGCGGGTACATGCGTCCAACCAGAAACACCCCGGAGGCTACCATTGTAGCGGCGTGTATCAGGGCGCTGACAGGTGTAGGGCCTTCCATGGCATCCGGAAGCCAGGTATGAAGAGGAAACTGGGCTGATTTGCCCATGGCGCCCATAAATATACCCAGAGCTGCCCATGTTATGACTGTGGAGGAAACGGCGCCGGCTATGGCGGCCGCGTGAATATCGTTAACATTAAGGGTACCGGCAGAGGTGAAAAGCAGGAGGATAGCTGCCAAAAAACCGAAATCGCCGATACGGGTAATGAAAAAAGCTTTCCTTGCAGCCTGTGCAGCCGCCGGGCGGTGATACCAGAAACCGATAAGCAGGTAAGAACACAAACCTACCAGTTCCCAGCACATGAACATTATCAAGAGATTATCCGCCATTACCAGGCCCAGCATGGCGAAGGTGAATAGAGAGATGAAGGCGAAATAACGGTTCAGGCTTTTTGAGCCGTGCATGTATCCGAGTGAGTAGATTTGAACCAGAAGGCTTACCAGTGTTACCACCACCAGCATTATACCCGTCAGCGGATTGATAGTAAGACCAAGCTCTATAACCAGGATGCCGCCCAGGTTGAGCCATTCAAACCCTGTTATGCCGTGTTCGGCCGGAGCATTGAACAAGCCGGCGGCTACCCAAAGTGACAAGGCGAAGGATGCCGCTGTGGCTGCAATTGCCAGGTATCCGTTCAGGTTGGAACGTATTTTCAAAGAACGCACCAGGATAAAAAGCGCCACAAAGGCTGCCAGGGGCAGGCCCGGTATCATCCAGATTAATTGTTCAGGTATGTTATTCATAGTTTACCACTTGAGCAAATCAATTTTATCGGTATCTATCGTATGCCTCTGCCGGTACAAAGCCAGAATTATAGCCAGGCCCACGGCGACTTCCGCGGCGGCAACTACGATGACAAAGACGCTGAAGGACTGACCGGTAAGTTCAACCGGAGTGATAAACCTGGAAAAGGCCACCAGGGCAATATTAACTCCGGCGAGCATGATTTCAATGCAAATAAGGATTACCACGGCGCTTCTTTTGGTGACCGCGCCGAATAAACCGATGGAGAAGATAAAAGCGGATAATATCAGATACTGTTCCAGGCCGGGTACCATGCTATTTATTCTCCTTTAAAAGTACTATGGCTCCGATTATGGTGGCCAGTAATAACAGTGCTCCCATTTGTATAACCAGTTCAAAACCTTCCGCCCCCAGCAGCAGGTGAGCCAAAGCACTGGAAGTGGGCTCGGCCGGCAAATCCCCGGAAAGGGGCCAGCTGGTTTTAAAGACGGCAAAAATAATAGCCGCGGCAACGATGCCCGTCAGGAAAAAAGCGGGAACACCCAGACGGTTGGCCGGGCTGCCGCGGGTGACCTCGCGGGTAAGCATGATAGACATGATAATAAGAATGGCTACCGCCCCGACATTGATTATAACCTGGGCGGCTGCCAGAAAGTCGGCGCTCAGCGTTACGAAAATACCGGCGGTTGCCAGGAAGCAGACAACCAGCAGCAGAGCCGCTCTGAAGAGGTTCTTTTGCCATACTACGCCAGCTGCAGCAATAACGGCGGCAGCAGACAGCATCCAGAATGCGATTTGCAGTCCCATATTTATGCCTTCAGCTTTCCTTCTACTAGCAGAGTTTGTGCCGGTAGGCCCTCTTCAAGCTCGGTATGATAATACGCGCTGGGTGTTACGAGCCGGTCAACTGCGAGGTCTTCTTTTTGCAGGACAGTTTCTTCGAGCAGGTAGCCGGTTCTCTCATATCCCCTGCCCATAAACAGGGCGTGGAAATTACAGGATTCAACGCATAAACCGCAAAAAATACATCGCCCGGCATCCAGCTGGTAATGGGCAACTTCGAACTGGCCGCATTTCAAACACCGGGAGGTCTCGAAACCTGCCGTATCCCTATCCCAGCTCTTTTCGGCGCCTTCGAAGGTGGTGCGGCGCAGGGTAATGTCAATCATGGGAAAAGCCGGGCGGGTGCCCCAGGTTACCGAGGCGTTATCTCCTGCCGGGCATGACTGGTCCTCAGCCAGCTTTTCGGAAATATCACCGGTACCGCCAAGGAATTTATCGATCGATTCAGCCGCTGTTCTGGCGCCGGCAATTCCTTCAATAATGGTTGCCGGGCCGGTAGCGCAATCACCGGCTGAAAAGATGCCGGGTACGGAGGTTGCCATGTCGGAGCCTACCTTGATATTTCCCCACTCGAGTTCGAAATCGAAAGCTTTGGGGATAACCGGTTTCTGGCCGATTGCGGCGATGACATTGTCAACTTCGACAATGAATTCGCTGCCTTCAACAGGCTCGGGTTTCCTCCTGCCGCTCTCATCGGGAGCGCCCAGGCGCATCTTGAGGCATTCGACCTTAAGCTGGCCGTTGTCATCGAATATCCTGGAAGGGTTGGCCAGGAGCATCATTTTGACCCCTTCGGCCTCGGCATCCTCGATTTCTTCGTTGGCTGCCGGCATTTCAGTCCTGGAGCGGCGGTATACGATACTTACTTCCTTTGCGCCCAGCCTTACGGCGGTCCGGGCGGCATCCATGGCGGTATTACCGCCGCCGACAACCACTACCCGCTTGCCGATTTCTACCTTTTGACCTGAATTGACCGGCCTTAAAAATTCTACTCCGCCCAGAACTCTGGGATCATCGTCTCCGGGTACTTTCATGCGGGAACTCTGATGGGCTCCGATGCTGACAAACACGGCATCGAAGCCTTGTTTTAAGAGCTCATGGGCAGAATCGATGGATGTGTTCATTTTAAACACTACCCCCAGAGCCTTGATTTCATCAATGTCTCTATCGAGTAAATGCTTGGGCAGGCGGTAATCCGGAATCCCTACGCGCACCATGCCGCCCGGTTGGGGCAAATCGTCAAAAACGGTAATCGAATGGCCGCCTTTTTTGGCAAGGTAATAGGCGGCAGTAAGCCCGGCAGGCCCGGAGCCTATTACGGCCACCTTTTTACCGCTGGGAGGTGCGGGTGCAGTCCGGCTTTTCCAGACGCCGTTGTCATTGTCCACCGCATAACGCTTCAGCATGCGGATGGCTATAGGTTCGTCAAGATGCCCGCGGGTGCAGGCTGCTTCACACGGGTGGGCGCATACATAGGCGCATACCACCGGGAAAGGTATTCTCTCCCTGATGACCGCGACCGCTTCACCGGGTTTGCCCTGCGACAGCAGGTTGATATATCTGGCCGCGTCTACGTTGGCCGGGCATTTACTGGAGCAGGGCGCCGGCATGGTTTCGCTCCGGCATCCGGAAGTTTTGATTTCTATACAGCCATGAGGGCAGCTGTCCTGGCACAACAGGCACGCCGAGCATTCATGTGCCGACCAGCCCAGTTCGGTACCGCGGATTCGCTTCGATGTGCTCAGTCTTTCGTCCGGATACTGGGTGGTAACCGGTTTTTTGACAACATGGCTCAGGGTGATGGCCATACCTCTGGCTATACCGTTTCCATATCTCTTAAACGGCAACTGTTTTGCCTCCCGGTTTGAAAAACTTGGAGTAAACAAGAATAAACACCGCCAGCATGGAAAGGTTGATAAGGCCGGATGCCCATGCCGGAGCTGTCGGCCAGAAGATTACGCTCAGGCTGGTAAGCAGCAGGTTCAGGATGGCCAGCGGCAACAGGAATTTCCAGGCGAAGTTCATCACCTGGTCTATTCTCAACCTGGGAAGAGTAGCCCTTATCCAGACGATGACACAAAATACCAGGCCTATTTTTAAAAGAAGCCATATCATCGGTGGCAGCCAGGGTCCCTGCCAGCCGCCCAGAAACAGGGTGGCGGTCAGCGTGGAAAGGACTATGGCTTCGCAGTACTCGGTGAGATAGAAAGTGGCGAACTTCATACCGGAATACTCGATATTATATCCGGCTACCAGTTCGGAATCGGCCTCCAGCAGGTCGAACGGGGTCCGGTTTATTTCGGCCAGGGACGCGGTAAAGAAAATGAAAAACCCGGCCGGCTGCAGCAGGATAAACGGAATAGACTGGGCTTTAACCATCTCATTGAGAGATAATGAGCCGGTCAGGATAACCACACCCACCATGGAAAGGATAAGCGGCATTTCATAGCTTACCAGCTGGGCTACGGTCCGCATGGCGCTTAAAAGGGAATACTTGTTATATGAAGACCAGCCGGCCATGAAAACACCCAGGGAGGTGACGGAACTAATAGCAACTACAAACAATATGCCTATATTCAGGTCGGCAAGCAAAGCGCCGTCGGCAACCGGGACTACACCCAGCATAAGAACCACCGGTGTGAAGGCGATGACGGGTGCCATCCAGAAGACCAGTTTGTCGGCACGGGACGGGATGATGTCTTCCTTGGTAAGAATTTTAATAACATCAGCCACCGACTGTAGAAGGCCGAATGGGCCGGCGCGGTTAGGGCCATGCCTGAGCTGGAAACGGCCCACCAGCCGGCGTTCCAGCCAGATAAATATAATAACGCTGGTCAGCAACAGGGTAATTATACCCAGTCCGAAAATCAGCAAATGCAACCAGTAACCGAAGGGTAGTTCAGAGCGTATACTGGCCGGTAGCAATAACAGCTCCACCATTACCTGTCGACCTCTCCCAGGCAGATATCGATGCTGCCGAATATTATGATGGCATCAGCCAGTTTCCAGCCGATCAGCATATTCTTCAGAGCCGTCAGGTTTATAAAAGAAGGAGCCCTGACATGGATACGGTAAGGTTTATCCGAACCATCCGAAATTACATGGAAACCGAGCTCGCCCTTGTTGCCTTCGATATGGCTGTAAACCTCACCTGCCGGCGGGCGGAATCTTAAAGGTACCGGGTTCAGGACCTTGCCTTTAGGCAGGCCGTTCACGGCTTGTCTTATAATATTTAGGCTCTGGGTCAGTTCTTCCACCCTGACCCGGTAGCGGTCGTAGCAGTCACCATTGGCGCCGGTGGGCACGTCGAAATCAAAACGGTCATAAATGGAATAAGGGTCAACCTTGCGGATATCCCAGTCTACGCCTGAAGCCCGGAGTACCGGCCCGGCTGCTGAGGCATTGACGGCCATCTCGCGTGTGAGGACACCGACATTTTTGCTCCTGGCAAGAACGATTTCATTTTCCGCCAGCAGGCGTTCATATTTCTTGATTTCAGCCGGCATTTCGTCCAGAAACCGGGTAAGCGCCGGTATGAATTCAGGAGGCAAATCGTGACTGACTCCTCCGAAGCGCATGTAGTTGTAGAGCAGCCGCTGTCCGCAAACCATTTCGAAAAGATCGGTGATTTTTTCTTTTTGGATAAACATATAGAAAAACGGGGTAAAAAAGGTGCCCATGTCGTTGAAAAATGAGCCAATGGCCAGGAGATGGGCGATGATTCGCTGAAGCTCGGCCATAATTACCCGTATATATTCAGCCCGCTGGGGCACTTCTATGCCGGCGAGCTTTTCAACCGCCATGACGTAGGCCATGTTGTTGTTCATCGAGGATACATAGTCCAGCCGGTCGGTAAGCGGCAGGAACTGGCGGTAGCTCTTGCTTTCGGCCAGTTTCTCGATTCCACGGTGCAGGTAGCCGAATACGGGCTCGATGTCGGTTATAACCTCGCCATCGACCAGGGCACGCATCCGGAAAACGCCGTGCGTGCTGGGGTGAACCGGACCCAGGTTCAAAAACAAGGGTTCGGTTTTAACAGCCATGGCCGTAGTCCTTTCGCAGGGGATGTCCGGGGAAACCTTCCCAGAGGAATATCCTTTTCATGTCGGGGTGCCCGGAAAAATTGATGCCCAGAAGGTCGAAAATCTCCCTTTCCTGAAGTTCGGCACCCAGCCACAACCCGGCAAGAGAAGGGACTGCGGGTTCAGATTTGTCAGCCAGCCGGACCTTAAGCGTGCAGCGATGGTTTAATTTAATTGAGTACAAAAGATAATCGATCTCAAAATAATTAATGCAGTCGACGCCGGTAATGGAACACAGATAGTCCAGTTCCATGCCGGGTTCAACCTTGAGAAATGCGGCGATATCGGTTAAGCGCTCCGGCTGGATAATCAGACCATGGTCTTCGATAGCGATTACGCTGGATGCCAGGTTCTGAGGCAGAGCTTCAACTATTCGGTTGTATTCAAGTTGGACAGTCATTATTGAAAGCTAATTACCCTTTGCGATACTTCGTTTTTCAATCTTTTTTCTTAGGAGTTCGATCCCGGCCAGAAGTGCCTCGGGACGCGGGGGGCAACCCGGGATATATACATCGACCGGCAGAATACGGTTATAACCGGGGACTACCGCATAAGAATCGGCAAAAATCCCGCCGCTGATGCCGCAGGCTCCCATGGCAATGACCCACTTGGGCTCGGCCATCTGCTCGTATACCCTTTTTATCTGGGGAGCCATTTTCCAGGTCAATGTTCCGGCGGTTATCATCAGGTCGGCATGCCGGGGTGAACTCCTGAGGACTTCCATACCGAAACGGGCGATGTCGAAACGAGAGGAAGAAGTACTGATGAATTCGAACGTGCAGCAGGCGGTGAAGGAAGTCTCGGTCCACAGGGAAGTTTTTCTGCCCCAGTTCAGGAGCTTGTCCACAGTAGTCGTTATTATATTGCGTTCTATTTCTTCGTCCAGCCACCTGGAAGGCTCAGGCAGTGCGCTGGCAGCCGAATTCTTGAGATCCTCGATAACATGGCCCTCATGCAGGTCTAAATCCATGCTGTTTATCCCCGAGCCTATTTCCATTCCAGTGCCCCTTTGCGCCAGGCGTAAAGATATCCAACCGCCAGGATTCCCAGGAAAATAAAAATCGTTATCAGGCCGGCCGGCCCCAGGCTCGTCAGTTCAACCGCCCATGGATATAAAAAGACGACCGTGATATCCAGGCTGATCAACAGCAGCGCATAAAAATAGTAGCGGATTTTAAACTGAATCCATGTAGGTCCGGTAGTTTCGAGGCCGCATTCGTATGGTTCGGATTTAACCGCACTCGGCTGGCTGGGAACTATGCCCAGTTTTCTGAGAGCCACCGGAATAAGCACCAGGCTGGTAGCAAAACCCAGAACTATTAAAATAAACAAGGCTATCAAGCTGAATTCTGAGAGCATTTGTCCTCCGGTTTAGAGGTTTTAGCTTCAGGAGTGGAAAAAGTGGGCTAGTATATCACTTTTGATAGGCGGGTTTCAAGTGAAGAAATTGCCGTCCAGCCGTTTTGCCAACAAATACGCCTGAAAAGGCGTTAAAGCGGTTGACAAAGAATGCGATTAGCCCTAGACTTCAGAAAGAAAATCCAGGAGGTTTGCCATGAAGCTGGTAGTCATAGGGATAGGCCAGTGCGGCGGGCGTATAGCCGATGAATTTGCCCGTGTTCAGGACAGGGCAATGGAGTTTCGCCGGCTTGAAATTATTCTTGATACATTTGCGGTAAATACTGATGCAGCCGATATGGCATCCATCAGAAGTATACGCAACGATTATCAGCATATGATACTGGCCGGAGCCGGTAAAACCCGGGGCCACGGCGTCGCCAAGATAGGCGAAATGGGGGCTGAAATTATTCGTGACGATGCCGATAAGATAATAGATGCCATGCGCTCAACATCACGATTTTTCGAAGCCGATGCATTCATGGTGGTCGCCGGCACTGCCGGAGGAACCGGAAGCGGCGGTACGCCGGTACTGGTACAGGAACTGAAAAAGCGTTTCGACAAACCCGTTTATTCTTTGCTGGTACTGCCCTTTGAACATGAAGAAAATACCGAAGAAAGGGCTGTATACAATTCGGCATTGTGCTTGAAGGCTACCAGTTCCATAGCCGACGCCGTATTTCTGGTAGACAATCAAAGGTTTGTGCGCAAGGACCATTCGCTTAAGGGCAACATTTCAGGCATCAACCGTTTAATTGCCGAGCCGTTCTTAAACCCGCTGTCCGCCGGGGAAGAGAAGCGCCGGGGAAATATCGGCGCCAGGCTGCTGGATGCCGGTGATATAATCCAGACACTCGAAGGCTGGTCGGCGTTAAGTTACGGGGTTGTAAAAATACCGTTTATTCCTCTGCCATGGGATTACAGCCCAAATTTCAGAAAACGGGGTTCTTCCGTCCACCGGGGCATAGAAGCAATGGACCAGGCTTTGAGTGAAATGAGCATCGACTTCAATCCGGAGGAAGCCTATAACGGCCTATTCCTTATATCTGCACCTCACCGGGAACTCAACATGGATCTCGTAAAAGAACTCGGGGACCACCTGAGGGCTTTTGCTCCGCAGGCGGTAATACGCAATGGGGACTACCCGAGGAACAAGGCATCCATCGATATTACCGTGATTCTTTCCAAGATTGCCTGTGTCCCGCGTGTCAGTCAGATATATGCTAAGGCCAGTAAATTGCCCAAAGTGCAGGAAAAGCGGGCTGAAGACAGGCGGGTAAAAACCGACCTGACCGAAGAAGCTGGCAGAGACGTGCCATCACTTCTGTAGTTTCTTGCCGCTTTGGTTCGATTGAGATAGAATAGAATATAATGACCTGTTTAGTTGACAATTTTCAGAGGCGCATTAATTATCTGCGCATTTCAGTTACCGACCATTGCGACCTCAGGTGTATCTATTGCACTGCTCACCAGGTACCACGCCTCAGCCATGACGATATCCTGCGCTACGAAGAAATAGAGCGTATTGTGCGCGCGGGAGCACAAATGGGCATTACCAGTTTAAGGCTAACAGGTGGAGAGCCTTTGATGCGGCCGCACCTCGAGGTGCTGGTCGGTATGCTGAAAAATATCGACGGAATTGATGATATTTCCATGACCACCAATGCCACCGTACTTGCCAGGCATGCCGAAAATTTGGCGGCTGCCGGACTGGACAGGGTTAATATAAGCCTGGACAGCCTTAATGCAGAAAAATTTCATTACATGACCGGGCGCGGCAAGCTGTCGACTGTTTTAGAAGGCATCGAGGCTGCCCGTAAAGCCGGCCTCAACCCGGTTAAAATCAATACAGTCCTGCTCAAAGGCATTAATGATTCAGAGATACTGGATTTCGCCGCCAAAACTGTAACCGACGGCTGGCATGTTCGTTTCATTGAGTATATGCCTTTTGCTTGCGATGGCAGCCAGGGGTCGACTTTTGCTCACAACCAGACCGTTTCCGATGCCGAGATAAAGGACATAATCGCCGGTAACATGGGTGAGCTTACCCCGGTTATGCCGTCAAAGGGTTACGGTCCGGCCAAATACTACCAGTTGGAAAACGCCACAGGCACTATTGGATTTATAGGGGCGGTAACGGATTGTTTTTGCTCCAAATGCAACCGTATGCGCCTGACAGCCGATGGCCGGTTGCGGCCCTGCCTGCTGGACGATGAAGAAATAGATATAAAAACGCCTATGCGTAGAGGCATGAGCGACGAAGAGTTAAGAAAACTAATGTCACAGGCGGCCGATATCAAACACGAAAAGCATCGTTTAGGTGAACATGTTTTACCGGCAGCCCGGCAGATGTGGCAGATTGGCGGTTGATATATGGATGAATTGACCCACCTGAATTACAAGGGCGAAGCTCATATGGTTGATGTCTCCCCCAAAGCCGATACCCCGCGTGAAGCTGTTGCCAGCGGTAGGGTTGTAATGAAACCGGCTACCCTTGAACTGATAAGAAACCAGGAACTTAAAAAAGGGGATGTGCTCAGCGTAGCACGGGTTGCCGGTATCATGGCTGCCAAACACACACCCGGCTTGATTCCCCTGTGTCATACTTTAATGCTCGACCAGGTCAATATCGAGTTTTCTTTCTCCGGGCCGGATACGGTTAATATAGAAGCCAGGGTAAAATGCAGCGGCAAGACAGGGGTGGAGATGGAAGCCCTTACCGCAGTAGCCGTGTGTGCCCTTACCATATACGATATGTGCAAGGCGGTCGACAGGGCCATGTCGATAACCGACATTTGCCTGCAAAAAAAATCCGGCGGCAAAAGCGGTACGTTTATTCGGCAGGACGGAGAATAATTTGGCAGAAATCAAAGCGGTATGCACATCTCAAAAAAAGGGTGCCAAAAAACACCCGGTTGAGCACGTTGACCTGGTGGCAAATTACGGCATACAGGGAGATGGGCATGCTGATTCGCAAACCCACCGGCAGGTCAGCCTGCTGGCTGTTTCCAGTATAGATAAGATGAAAAAGCTTGGACTTGACGTCAAGCCGGGTGATTTTGCCGAAAATATTACCGTTGAGGGGATGGATGTGTGCCATCTGCCTCTGGGTACGCATCTCAAACTGGGGGATGATGTGGAACTCGAGATT
Organism: Dehalococcoidaceae bacterium; assembly: GCA_016928015.1. Classification (GTDB taxonomy): domain Bacteria; phylum Chloroflexota; class Dehalococcoidia; order Dehalococcoidales; family CSSed11-197; genus CSSed11-197. Next base: position 17,621 of record JAFGLQ010000020.1, on the reverse strand, counting down.
ACCCAGATAGGCAAAGAGTGCCATGACCGGTGCGCCATCTTTAAACAGGTAGGGACCTGTATCATGCCACTGGAAGGCGTATTCGCCCGGGTTATCAGAGGCGGGCGCTTAAGGGCCGGCAACAGCGTATTGCGCTGTTAAAACAACACTACCTCGACATTCGAACCACGGCTGAGAGCTGAATTCTCCATGATAATAACGTAACCTGATGCATAAGCGGTTGCCGTTATTGCGCCTGATTCCTTGCCAATTGGAACGGCTTCATGGTCATCTACGCGTACCGGAACAAACTGCCGGCGTTTGCTGGCGGAGATATCGCAGGATATTTTGGCATTTTCCGTCCGGGCTTTTAATCGAGGCAGTCGAGCCAGTTTTTCCAAAGCAGGTTTCAAAAGCAGGTAGGCATTTATCAGGCAGGATGTCGGGTAGCCGGGCAGAGCGAGTACCGGCTTTCCCTTGATCGTGGCAAACAGGGTCGGCTTGCCGGGCTTTATGTTGATGCCATGAAACCATACCTTGCCTGTGGAAGAGAGCAATTCGTACATATGGTCTCTTTCGCCCACTGAAGAACCGCCGGAAACAACTACGATATCCGACCTGAGGGCCTCAAACAGTGATTCTTCAAGGTCTTCGAGGCAATCATTCACCGAAAGGAAGGCTTTGGCGGTCGCTCCTGACCGGACAGAAAGAGCACTGAGCGTAGCAGCATTTACATCGTATATCTGGCCCGGTTGCAGCAGCGCTCCCGGTTGAGCCAGCTCTTCACCGGTAGTGACAATGGCTACTTCCGGCTTTGCATAAACCTTGACCTCATTGATTCCCTGGGACGCAATTACTCCCATCCGGGCCGGATTTAACAGCGCGCCTTGTTCAAGAACCGTAGAGCCGCAACGTATATCTTCACCGGCGGGGGCGATATTGTCTCCGGGTTTGACCGGGGCGTATACATCTATATCCGCTTCCTCTCGCCGGCAGTCTTCTATTCTGACGACAGCATCCGCACCGGCAGGAATGGCTGCTCCGGTGGCAACATACACACACTCTCCGGCGTGTACGGAAAATAACGGAGCCATACCGGCATAAATACTTCCGGCAAGTGTGAGCCTGACCGGTTTTAACCGGCCCGCACCGGTGGTTTCACCGGACAAGACAGCATAGCCGTCCATTGAAGCGCGGTTGAACGGGGGTACGTTCAACATGGCTGTGAGGTCTTCGGCAAGCACACGGTTGATGGCTTTATCCGGGGTTACATTTTCCTGCCTGTCAACCGGGAGGACGTGTTTCAGGATGCGATCCAGGGCTTGCTCAAGCGGCAGGAGTTCGTCGAGCCATTTCACCGGGTGGCTTCCCTGACCATATGGCCGAGTTCAGGCAGAATGATATTTTCCATGGCAAGACGCACTGCTTTTAAGGAACCCGGCAGACAAATTATTACCTTTTTCCGACAGACACCCGCCATGGCGCGGCTCATGATGCAGCCCGAACCGATTTCACGGTAGCTCAAGCTCCGGAAGAGTTCGCCGAAGCCGTCGAGTTTTTTATCCAGCATCGGGGCGACCGTTTCAACGGTTACATCCCGGGCACTGAGGCCGGTGCCACCGCTGATAATTATCGCCTGTACATGGGCGGATTCAATGAGTTTATTAACCGAGGCAGTGATGCTTAATGGTTCGTTCTTTAGTAGTTCGAACCCCCCAAGGTCATGGCCGTTTGATTCCAGAAGACGGCAGATAAGTTTGCCGGATTCATCACTGTATTCGGTACGGCTGTCGGATATAACCAGAACACCGGCCGAAACGACAACCGGTGAAGCTTCTTTGTGGTCGTGGTACCCCATATACTGCACCCCCGCGGTAATTATAACCTACGCTTAGGAAAGTGCCAAATCATGCCGGGTTACTCTTGCATTTTATAGCTGTAACTGTATACTATTATTATTGTTTCAGGAGGTAGGATTTTGTATAAAAGAATGCTTGTGCCGCTGGACGGCTCGACTCTGGCCGAAGTTCTCATGGAATACGCAGTTAAGCTCACATCTGTTATGGGGATAGAGACTATTGTTTTGAATGTGCTTGGACCGGAGGAAAAAGCCCTGCTGCCTTTGCACCAGGCATACGTTGAACGAGCTGCCGAAAAAATCGTCGCTGCCTCCGGTGACAGGCCGGTGAAAGCCTGGGGAGAAGTCGTTATCGGCAGCCCGGTAGATTCCATTAAAAAGTTTGCCAGGAAAAACAATATCGATTTCGTCCTCATGGCTACTCACGGCAGAAGCGGATTTTCACGGATTGTAATGGGCAGTGTGGCCGATGCCCTGCTCAGGGAATCACGGATACCCATTTGGCTGATTCGTGCCGGTATCCCGGAAAAAAAGGTCAAGGATACTTCCAGGGAAGGCAGGGTTATGCTGCTGCTGGACGGCTCGAAAAAGGCTGAAGCTTCGTTACCGCATGTCGAAGAACTGGCCAAACAACTGGGTCCGGAATTTACCGATGTTGTACTGGTAAGCGTTTGCAGCCAGCCGGAAGTTGCCTCCGACTACCCTTCGGATATGCCCATGAGCTGGGACGAACACGTTGCAGCCGAACAGGAGAGATGCCAGCTGGACACCTCCAACTACCTTAAAGAAACTGCCGTCCAGCTGGAACAAAAAGGTATTAAAGCCTCATACGAAGTGTTGATGGGCAATCCGGCAGTTGAAATTGTCGATTATGCCAACCGGAATAATTTCAGTCTTATTGTCATGGCAACCCACGGCCGGAGCGGTTTCAGCCGCTGGGCTTTTGGCAGTGTTGCCGAAAAGGTTTTGATGGGCGTGACGACCCCCATTCTCCTGGTAAGAACAAAGTAAATTTTACCCGTATTCCATATCAGCCTATATTTTGAGCCCTCTCTTTCAATGAGAGGGCTCTTTGTAAGTATTGACAGCTAAGGTATAATGATAAAGTACTATTACGTAAGTACTGTATTGAAGCATGGAAAAACTCGATAAAAGAAGATCAAGCCTGGAAATCATAGCTGACATGCTCCGTTTGGGCGAGGCAGGCAAGACGGAGATAATGTACAGTGTCAACATGAGCTATTTCCAGTTGCAAAAATATCTCAACTTTTTACTTGAACGCGGACTTATCGATAGGGTAGCATTAGGCAACCCTTCGGTGACCTACAGGGTAACCAAGAAGGGTTTGGGCGTGCTCAGAAGCATTGATGGTGTTTTGGAAGCCCTGGAACTGAAAGAAACTTTGGAGCCCCACAGTAGCGAGGAGAATAATGAGCGATAAAAGAATGCTTATCCTGGATGCAGAGGTCATCAGGAAAATCAACGAAAACCGGGGAGACCTTGCGCAGGGCGAGTTTATCGACTTCCTTATCGAAAGCCATTTTCAGGCTGAAAAAGAGGCCGGAACCGGCATCGACCGCCAGGAAATCGAAAGCCTGAAACAGCTGCTGGGAGAGGTGAAAGGCAAGCTGGAGCTCAACGAGAAGAAAGCCGCAACCAAGGAAGAGGTTCTCGCTTTCCAGGAAGATACCCGCAAACTGCTGAAAAGTTTTCTGGATTTTTTCGTCGGTTACGGCCTGGAACTGGGCAGCCATTCTCTGAGCGGTGATTTAAAGGACCTTTCTTCAACCCTGGATAAACTTGAGGATGACAGCGGGGAAGGCAACCAGGTGAAAATCAAGTGGAAGAAAACGCAGTAAAACAGCCTTAAAACGGTCTGCAGATAAGCCCCTCCGGCAAGGAGGGGCTTTTTTAATACCACTTCAGCTTCACTAGAACATTGTTCTAGTATACAAAACCTTCCCAATGCCCGGGACATGTGTCATATTGGCTGGCAGGAAAAATATGACATACATTTTGATCGGCATTATGGGATTCGGTATTATCCACCTGTTTGACTTGGTGGCTATCTGCCGGGTTAGATATTTGAAACCGCTTATGTGGATAACCGGCACCGGGCTGCTGGTTTTTGCCGCTTACGGTATCGCAGTTAACGCGGACCATATTGACCTGCCCGTTTGGTTAACCGGAGCGGGGTATCTGCTGATGGCGGTCTCGCTGGCAACACTGGCGTATGCCTTATTCGGTAATTTACCCTTTCGCCAAACTTATCTGGATGCGGGAATCGGGCAGGACCTGGTAACGACCGGTTTGTACGGTCTGGTGCGCCATCCGGGGATTTATCCTTATGCCGGGGTGACGTTTTCCATGGTAATACTGTTCCCTTCTGCCGATATGCTGATGGCGGCCGGAATATGGCTGCTGGCCGACCTGGGCTTGATCTGGATTCAGGACAAATTTGTTTTTCCGCGCATGTTTGCCGGCTACCGGCACTACCAGGCCGAAACTCCCATGCTGGTTCCGTCTATTGCGGTGTTGAAGATACTCATTCAAAAAAGATTGGCATTCATCCAATTAGATAAAAACAAAACCTATATAAGGAGCGGGAACATGAGCAGAAACGTAGAACTTTTCAAAAAAGGCGAGCACCAGGAAATGTGGCAAAGATGCTGTGGTTTTATCGACCTTAGCATCGAAGAATTCATGCTGATACAGAAACGCCTGTTGCTGGAACAACTGGAAATGGTAAAAAAATGCGAGTTGGGACAAAAAATCCTTGGCGGGACCAACCCGGAAACCCTTGAGGAATTTCGCCGCACCGTACCATTAACCACCTATGCCGATTATGCCCCGCATTTGCTGAAACGGCGTATGGAAGGTCTACCCCGCAAGCCCATACTGTGGCAGTGTACATCCGGTAAATCGGGAGAATCCACCTTCAGATGGGTTCCGGTAACATCCCGTCAGCTCGATGAGATCGAACCGCTGATATTTGCCCTGATTTTCTTTTCAAGCTGCCAGAACCGCGGAGAGATCAAATTTAAGGAAGGCGATAAGGTTTTTTACGGCATGGCACCGCCACCGTATGCAACCGGAACCATGACCCGGGTGCTGCCGCATGAAATATTCGAATTCCTGCCGCCGGTAGAGATGTCTGAGCAGGTCAGTTTCGAAGAACGAACCAAAGTAGGCTTCAAAATGGCTTTGGAGGACGGGCTCGACCTGTGTTTTGCCATGTCAAGCGTGGCGGTTGCCATTGGAAATCGCTTCAGTGGCGGCGGCAGTTCGTCAACCCTTAACCGGAAATACCTGATGGCCCACCCGGGAATGGCGGTGCGCCTGCTGCGTGGAATGATAAAAAGCAAAATGGAGAAGCGGAAAATGCTGCCCAGGGATGTGTGGAACCTGAAAGGCATGATAACCTTCGGGCTGGATGGGGAGGTTTACCGGGAAAAAATCAAGGAAATGTGGGGGCGCTACCCACTGGATTTTCACGGCTGTACCGAGGCGGTCGTTATCGCCACGCAGACCTGGGATTATGAAGGCATGACATTTGTTCCCAACCTGAACTTTTTTGAATTCATCACCGAACAGGACAGCATAAGATCAAGTCAAGATCCGGATTTCGTGCCGCCGACCTATCTGTTGAGTGAAATCAAACCCGGTAATTACGAACTGGTTATCACCAGCTTTCATGGAGGCCCATTTATAAGATACCGGCTGGGGCATCTGATTAAAATCCATTCAATTCGCAATGAAAAGCTGGATATTGATATACCGCAAATGTCTTTTATAGGCAGGATCGACGACCAGATAGACATTGCAGGTTTTACCCGTTTATCGGAGAAAGTCATCTGGCAGGCGGTGGAAAAAACTGGAATCGAATACGTGGGCTGGACGGCCAGGAAAGAAATTGAGGAGAAGCCGGTACTCAATATTTACCTCGAACTAAAAGGTGGAACCGGGCTTTCGGCACAGCAGGCTGCGATGTTGATACACAAGCAGCTCAAGAAGCTGGATGTGCCTTATTCAGAGCTGGAAACCTTTACCGGCCTCAATCCGTTGACGGTTACATTACTGCCCCGCGGGGCATTCGCCGCCTACAAGCAGCACCAGGTGGCACAGGGGGCAGACATCACCAGGCTCAAACCACCGCATCTCAATCCGACCGATGATATGATTGCCGTATTGATACAGCCAGCTGAAGTGCCGGTTGTTACCGGAGAAGCCGTCAAAGTGTAGGCAATCAGAGTCAGTAACTCGGGTAATTAAGGCCGGGCATTTGCCCGGCCTTAAATTGTGAATCGGGTTTGAACGGAATTCTCATTGACAAGCCACTGCACACAGGGGATAATGTCTGGAAATAACATCAGTGAAGGTTACTTTAGTTTACCTTCACCTGCAGGGGTGTTTTAGCCGTGAGTATCTGGGCCGCTATTCCTCTGGGCACATGTATAGCGTATGCATTGGTTTTTCTATTCGCAATTCAGCGAATAGAAAAACGGGTCAACCGGGCATTCGTGTACTACCTGGCCCTGGCGGCTTTCTGGAGCTTTACTTCGTTCATGCTGCGGCTGCAAAACAGCCCCGAACTGGCCCTGTTCTGGAACCGCCTGCTGGCAACCGCTCTTATTGCCGCCCTGGTTGCCTACTTTCATTTTGTGCGCCTGTATACCGGGAGAAAACCCGGACCCGGGGTTGTCGCCGGCTATATCTCTCTGCCGATTCTGGCGATCGTATCCATAACCACCCCATGGGTAATCGAATCATCTTATGTACATGACGGAACGTTGTACCACAACCTCGGCCCTGCCATCTATGTCATAGGAGCGCTGAGTCTTTTTTATACTTTTTCCGTTCTGTATTTGCTATGGCATAAATATCGCTCTTCACACGACCCCATTGAGCGTAACCGGACCGCTTACCTTTTAGCCGGTTGGGGTGTTATGGCGCCCATGGCCTATACCAACCTGCTGCCGGTATTAAAAGGCCTGCCGCTGGACCATGTCGGCAGTTTCATCAATGTGGCCATTATTGCTTACGCTATCACCAAGTATGACCTGCTGGATGTGCGCCTGGTTGCCCGGCGGGGACTCGGCTGGTTTATCCTATTGCTGGCTTTCGCCGGGGTATATGCCGGCTTGATATTTGCCGGTTTGAGATTCCTGCCGGATATCCCGCAAATAGTAGTATATACAGCCGTATCTATTATTGTCATAGCAATGTCGATTGCCGCCCGGCCTTTGAGGAAACTGGTTGAAACCAGCATAGACAGGTTGTTTTACCGGCATACCTACGATTACCGCCAGGCGCTCAACGATTTTTGCAGTAAAATGGGCGGAAATCTGAATTTGGACGAGCTTGCCCGCGAACTGTTGCCCATGATTACCAACGCTATAAACATTTCGCGAAGCTATTTAATATTAAGAGATTCAGATTCGGGTGAGTTCAAGCACCGCTATCATTATCCCAGGTCTGACAATGTCGATGATTCAAGCCAGATCACTTTCGACCCCGATTCTCCTATTGTAAACTGGCTGGATAAACACAATACCCCCCTGAGTTTGGATAATATCGACAGGTTGCCGCAGTTCAAAGCACTCTGGAAGGACGAGCGGGAACAACTGGATAAAATGGGTATAAGGATGCTTTTTCCGGTTAAAAGCCGGGACAAGCTGGTAGCTATTCTCAGCCTGGGAGAAAAGCATAAGAGAAAGTATTACCTGGCAGAGGATATTTCCATTGTGGACGGCATCGCCAGGCAGGTGGGTGTTATACTGGAAAACGCCCAGCTGTACAGCTTTGCCATGATCAAAGCCAACACCGATGAGCTCACCGGGCTTTACAACCATCGCCATTTTCATGAGCGCCTGGAACAGGAAATAGCCCGCGGCTCCCGGTTCGGCGGCACTTTTTCGATGATAATGCTGGATATCGACCTTTTCAAGGTCTACAATGACATATACGGACATCTTGCCGGCGACCAGGTTCTGAGAAAAACTGCCAAGTATATCGAAACCTCCATCCGCAATATCGACCTGGCCTTTCGTTACGGGGGTGAAGAATTTGCCATCATTCTGCCCGAAGCCGGGTTGCAGGATGCTCACAAGGTTGCCGAGCGTATCCGCAAGACAATCGAAGCCAAAACCAGTTCGCGGGCCATGCCCATTACTGTCAGCATCGGGGTAGCTAACTGGCCCGGCGACGGAGTAATGCGGGAAGAGATAATCGGCGCAGCCGATATTGCCCTCTACCATGCCAAGAACAACGGGCGCAATCGTACCAGCCTTTCGTGTGAAATATCGGGAACCCGCTCCCCGGCTTTGCCGATTGACTCGACCGGTCAATCGCGGTCAATAAGCATTATTTATGCCCTGGCAGCAACCGTGGATGCCAAGGACAGTTATACCTACGGTCACTCAAGAAAAGTCAGCGAATATGCCGTATCCATTGCCGAAAAGATGAATCTGCCCGAGCAACAGATCAACACCATACGTGCTGCCGGGTTGCTGCACGACATTGGTAAAATAGGAGTTCCGGACACTATACTGAATAAACAGTCACCCTTGACTTTGGCTGAATGGGGCCCCATCAAAACACACCCCGAAATAGGAGCAGAGATACTCCGGCATGTCAGCGAGCTTGCCGACTGCCTGCCTCTGATTCTGCATCATCACGAACGCTATGACGGCAGGGGCTACCCGGCGGGGCTCAGCGGAGAAAGCATACCGCTGGGTGCGCGTATTATGGCCATTGCGGATGCTTATGATGCCATGACGACCCCCAGGCCTTATCGAGGCCGGATGGATTTTGAACAGGCTCTTGGCGAACTGGAGAAACATGCCGGCACCCAGTTCGATCCCGCTCTGGTCACAGTATTCTGCGAAATTATTCGAACGTCGCATCGCGAACATTATCCGGCATAAAACCGGATGTAAGCACCGGATTAAGCTGCGCGGCGGCTTATGTACCAGTCAGGGCTGGATGACTTAAGTTTAATAAAAGATAGAAATTCCTCGATCAGCCTGAGGTCATCTCCCGACGAGTAATAGATGCAATAAAAATCCCGTTTTATGTTCAAACCAGCTACGTTCAGCCTTTTGACGGTGCCCAGCATCAAGCTTTTTTGCGCCCCAAGGCTGGAAACGAATGCTAAACCGCTGCCCGCCTCGACTGCAGAAATAACCGAATGAGTGTGCGATAAAATCAGGCGAAACCCAAGACTGTTTATGCTCATGCCACGGCTCTGCAGCGCATGTTCCAGGCTTTGACGGGTGCCGGAGGTAACTTCTCGGCCGATAAACGACTCATTTTTAAGCCGGGCAAACTCTACCGATACGTCCCGTGCCAGCGGGTGAGAGGGCGAGGCGATGAGGATGATCTCGTCAGAAGCAATTTTAAAGCCTGACATCCCGTCTTTTTCCGGCGGAGTGGTGCCGCAGAAACCCAGTTTGTAGTCGCCGTATTTTACGCTGTCTATGACGGTAATCGAATCCATGATATCCACGTGTGCGGTAGTATCTGCATGAAACGACATGAATTCTCCCAACAGCGGGGGCACCAGAAATTCTCCGGGGATAGTGCTGGCGGCAATTTTCAATTCTCCCACGATATCGGTCCTGAATTTATCCAGATCGCTTCCAAGAGCAGCGTATTCATGGTGAACATTTTCGGCAAAATCAAGTACGCGGTGCCCTGAATCAGTCAGCTTCAGTTTTTTCTGGCTTCTGTCAATAAGGGTTGTGCCAAGGTCGGCTTCCATTTTCTGTATCTGAAAGGACACGGCCGGCTGGCTGATGGAAAGGTATTTGGCTACCGCTGAAAAACTGCCCAGCCTGACGAGTTCCCTGAAGGTTTCCAGGTAGTCGAGATTCATTTCGTTCCCCCGGTAATATAAAATAATCTTATCGTAATTTTAAACCATTCAAAATAAACTCACAAGCCTTATTAATATACAGACCTGGAGCGCCGGTTATTGAGTGCATACTGATTTGAAATGACCGGTCCAGTAGTATAGAATTTTTACCGTTATGACGAATTTAGACGAATTATGCATCAACGCGCTGAGATTTCTTTCTATTGATGCCGTGGAAAAAGCCCGTTCGGGCCATCCCGGGGCGCCGATGGGTATGGCTGTCATGGCCTATACCCTGTGGCATAAACATCTCAGGCATGATCCCCACGAACCCGGCTGGCCCGACCGGGACAGATTCGTTCTGTCCGCAGGCCACGCATCGGCTTTGCTTTACTCATTGCTTCATCTTTATGGTTACCCTATGCCCCTCGAAGAACTGCAGAAATTTCGCCAGCTTGGCAGTATGACTCCCGGCCATCCTGAATACGACCCGGATACCGGTGTAGAAACCACGACCGGGCCGCTCGGGCAGGGATTTGCCAACGCGGTCGGAATGGCAATCGTTGAGAGATGGCTGGCTGCCAGGTTTAACAAACCCGGTTTCAATATTGTTGATCATTATACTTACGTTATGGCCTCGGATGGGGACATGATGGAAGGCGTAACTTCCGAAGCGGCTTCGCTGGCCGGCAGCCTGGGTTTGAATAACCTTATCTGCCTGTATGACGACAACAACATAAGCATAGAGGGTTCTACCGATGTTACTTTCACCGAGGACGTCGGCGCCAGGTTCAGAGCCTACGGCTGGCACGTCATCGGTCCGATCGACGGGCTCGACGCAGATTCGGTCGATATGGCATTGAACCGGGCGAAGAGTATCAAAGATAAGCCCGTCCTGATTGTTTGTACCACCTGCATCGGTTATGGCAGTCCCGGCAAGGCCGGAACGGCTTCGGCTCACGGTGAGCCTCTGGGCCCGGAAGAAGTCACGCTGACCCGGCACAACCTGGGTTGGAAATGGGGACCTTTCGAAGTGCCGCCGGAAGCCAGAGACCAGTTTTCCCTGGTTAAAGAACAGGGCAGGCTGGCCCGGAAACAATGGCAAGCAATGATCGAAGACTATGCCATGCAGTATCCGGATGATGCCGGCCGTTATTTCCGGCAAATTGAGGGAAACTTACCCCAGGGATGGGAAGAAAGCCTGGAAAACATTGAGAAGGACCTGGTAAAGCCGATGGCCACCCGGGAAGCTTCCGGAGTTGTTCTCAACGCCCTGGCTCAAACTGTGGATAACCTGATGGGAGGTTCGGCTGACCTGGCACCATCCAACAAAACGATTATGAAAGGTGCAGGGGATTTCAACCGGCAGGACTACAACGGGCGCAATCTTCATTTCGGGGTCAGAGAACACGCCATGGGGGCGATCGCCAACGGTATGTGCCTGCACGGCGGAGTTATCCCCTACGTGGGCACTTTTTTGATATTTTACGACTACATGCGCCCGCCGGTAAGGCTGGCTGCTTTGATGGGGCTTGGTGTAATTTATGTATATACCCACGATTCCATCGGGCTGGGTGAAGACGGTCCTACTCATCAACCAGTTGAACAGTTGATGGGATTGAGGCTGGTTCCGGGCGTGGTAACGCTCAGACCGGCGGATGGCTTTGAAACGCTGGAAGCCTGGAAAGTGGCCCTTAAACGGCGGCATGGTCCCACGGCTCTGGTGCTCACGCGGCAGAAACTGCCCGTTATCGATACTGCCACAGGTGAAAAAAGGGCGGTTGATAAAGGCGCCTATGTACTCTGGCAATCCGGAAAAGAACCGGAATTATTAATTATGGCTTCCGGTTCTGAAGTAAACCTGGCGCTGGAAGCGGGCAGGCAGTTGAAAGACAAGGGCATAGAGTCCAGCGTGATTTCGATGCCTTCATGGGAACTTTTTAACATCCAGCCGCAAGATTACCGAGACAGCGTGCTCCCTCCGGGCATCACCAGGCGTATCTCTGTTGAAGCCGGCCGCAGCCTGGGCTGGCAGCGATATACCGGAACCGAAGGCGTTAATATTGCTGTGGATAAGTTCGGAGCATCAGCCCCTTGGGAGCAGGTGTATCAATCTCTGGGGATAAATGTGGACAATATTGTAAAAGCAGCCCTTAAGATGTTCCCTGCTGGGGACTGTTAACCTGTTGGTAAAGTTCCAGGTAACTGCGTGCCGGTTCGGGGCTTAAAAATATGGCGCTGCCGACGCAGATAAAATCTACCCCGTGCCGGGCGACCAGAGTTATGTTACCCGGTTTAATGCCACCGTCTATACCGATATCAACACCGGGAAAACGTTTTCTTATCCGGCTGATTTTATCCAGGACGCCAGGTATAAAAGGCGCTCCGTAATAACCGGGGTTGACCGTCATGAGAAGAACGCAATCAATGCCCGGGGCATATTCCTTCATGGCCTCAACAGGCGTTTCGGGATTAAGGGCTACACCAACTCTTAAATTGAATTCACGAGCTTTGCGGATCACATCAGCATGCCTGGTGGTGGCTTCGTGATGAAAAATAACCCTTTTGGCACCAGCCCGGTTTATCTGTTCGAACATTTGTTCCGGGTGCATCGCCATGATGTGGGCTTCCCAGCCGATTTCAGGGCATAACATTTCAATGTCACCCGGTGTGACGCTCACTGAGGAGACAAACTGCCCGTCCATCAGGTCTATTTGTACCCAGTCGGTAAACTGGCGTGAACTTTCAACCATCGAAGCGAGTTTAGCCGGCTCATCAGTGAGAACAGCCGGTACAATTAGTGTTTCACTTCTCATATGGTTGGAATTATAGATGCATCGAAATGCACTAATCAAGTCTTACCAGTTCTATGTCGCCCCAGGCGCCCATGCTGTCACCAATAATAATAACCGCGCCACTGATGCCTTCTATGTTTTTCGCCAGGTCAAGGCCGCCTGCAATTGCATCAGGACAGGTAACCGTGTTGCCGATAGCGGTAGCAGCCGCATCCGCCAGCGTGCAGGAATGGCTGAGGACTACAGCGGCATCGGCCTTTCCAAAGCTCAGGGAAGGGCCGACCGTACCGGATGAAGTGCAAATTCCTGCGGGCGTTGCTTCAGGCGAGATCGCCAGTCCGATTTTACCCGAAAGCGGAGAGTTTCCGGCATATATGCCTATCCGGCGGGATATAGCAGTTTTTATAAAAATATCGCCGCCGTTTTCTATTATTATTTCCGGAGTCATTGCCAACAGGCGGCGGCCGATAAATTCGGCGATGGCGCCGGCTACGCCGGCCATGGGGCCTACTCCTGCTTTCAGGGAAGCCGAATACATTTCGCGAACTATTGCATGTGCCTGCTGGTCCAGAGGCAGGGGCGAAAGAGACGAGCCGAATTCAGGGTTTGTCCGGATATAGCCGGAAATAACGGAACGGCATTCCTCCAGGAAAACAATGGCTTCGCGCGAGAGGTCCGTGCCTGCCAGAATGAAAAGATCGCTTTCCTGCATACCAACCTGGAAGGATATCAGACCGCGGGCTTGAACATGGTGGCGGTAGTTTCTAGGCTCATACATTTAAAAGTGAAGTTCCATGGCTCTGGGTGGACAGGCTTTCAGACACATGGAACAGGCTATGCACCTGTCATGCATAAAAAGGACACGCCGGGTACCCGGTTCAATTTCGAATGCCCCGGTAGGACATACCGTCAGACAGGCGCCGCAATGGGTGCATTTGTCTTCATTTCTTACCACATTCTGGCTGAGCGCTTCGATATTGACTCCGATTTTGGTTAAAAAACGGACACCCCGGTCATAATCCTCCTGCTCACCGGTGAGTTCAAGGACAATGAAACCTTCACTGTCGGGTATAATCGAGGCCTTTAAAATGTTGAACTGGAGGTTGTATTCCTTGACCAGGCGGTAGGCAATAGCTTCTTCGACCAGCCGGGCGGGAAAGTGCAGAACGATTTTTCGTGAAACTTTCATATATTTACATCGGGCAGTTAGCTGGAATTGTTCCTCTCGACCGGACGGTAGTTAAGGGGCTTGAAGGCCAAACCGCTTTCGATTCCCGGAAGCGGGGTTACCGGCTGGGAAAGCAGAAACGCGCCCTGATTCATCCACTCCTTTAAAATATTGGCAATTTCCAGCGCCCTGGAATAGCTCGAGAGCGAAGCCGTGGGGATATCTCTGTTATTAAACCGAATCCTGCCGCTGCGCAGCTGGGCATAGGTTACTTCACCCAGAACATCGGGCAGGTTCTGGGGGTAATCCCTTGAATAATCAATTATCGTGGCAGGTATATCGTCATCGGTAACGGCGGTATGTGCAAGAATTTCCTCGTTCAGGACTGGAATGGGGATACCGACACCTACCGAAAGTGAAACTCCGTAACCCTGCATACTAACCCCTCTCAGCCAGCGCGGTTGCATGTTTTTAAGATCACCTATAAGAGAAAGAGTTGCCGCTCCCCGTTTGGGAATGCCGGCTTCAGTGCGCGGAACCGACGGGTTGAATTGAGTTCCCGGCCACGCTATATACCCTGAGCCTCCGCCTAAAAAGACCCTGGTGCCGATGCCAATAGTTTTATACCAGGGGTCGTTAAGCAGTGGAGACAGCTGGCCGGCGCAGCAGTATACAGCATTCCCCATACGGGGTTTCAATATACCCAGGTAGGTATAGATAGTCTTGTCGGAAACGTTGACCGCTACGTTGTAGTTCTGGTAAGCATTTCTGAAGTTGTAAAGAACGGCATCGTTTAAGTCGCGGATGTTTATCCACGTTTCCAGTTTTTTACGCGGGTAGCAATCAGTTCCATAAGTGGCAGCCGAAAGGCATACATCCTTGCCGGATACCAGTTCTTCGATTACATGGCCGCCGCCGTAATTGAAATCTCCCGGGTGTATTTTATTTCTCGGATCGCTTTCCGGCAGGGCGGTAGCCCCGAGCATGATGTCGATAGCGGCAAACCCTGAATAAGCGGGCACATCGTTCAGGTAAGTTCGGGCGGCTTCGAGTTTGATGCGCGGCTTGGAGTGGCCGATATTAAAATAAATCCCGGAAGAACACATGGGGGCGAATGTTCCGGTAGTTACCACATCGATATCAACGGCTGAGCGGGCGATACCCTTTTCACGGACAATGCCGATGACTTCTTCGGCATTGACCACCACAGCCTTGCCGGCCTTGATTTTAGCGTTTATTTCTTCGATAGTCTTAGGCATAATTATCAACCAGCCATATTCAACTGAACCTAAATGATAATATTCCGGCTTGCAACTGTCAATTATGGGCTTGCCTGCTGGCACAAGCCCGCAGGTTGAAATCATGGTAAAATATATGCCGGTTTGTTTCAGTCGCGGCGATGATAACTGTTACGGCTGCCGGGAACCAGGATTATAAAGCATGCAGGGGGAGTACAAGTGCATATAGACGACATTTTACGGCGCATGGTCGAGTTCAAGGCTTCGGACGTGCATTTACGCGTTCCCAGCCCGCCGGTTTTCCGGATTGATGGAAACCTGGTAGTTCAGACGGAATTTCCCGCTATGACCCAGGAAATCCTGGAAAAACTGTTTGAACACATCACTTCTTCCGAACAGCGCCAGGTTTTCGAAAGGGAGAGGGAGCTTGATTTTGCCTATTCCGTTTCCGGTCTTGCCAGGTACAGGGTCAACGTAATGCAGCAGCGGGGAACATTGAGTATGGCTTTCAGGATGGTTCCGTTCAAAATACTTACCATTGAAGAACTGGGTTTGCCGCAGGTGTGTAAGCAGCTGATATTAAAACCCAGAGGCATGATCCTGGTAACCGGGCCAACCGGCAGTGGTAAATCTACCACGATGGCGGCGATGCTGGACTATCTTAACGAAACCAGGGCGTGTAACGTAATTACGATTGAAGACCCTATTGAATACCTGCATCGAAATAAAAAATGCCTTATCGCCCAGCGGGACCTCGGAGATGATACCCATTCATTCGATGCGGCCTTGAAGCATTCTCTGCGACAGGACCCTGATGTAATTGTAGTCGGTGAGATGCGGGATACCGAAACCATGTCAATAGCCATACGGGCGGCTGAAACAGGGCACCTGGTAATGGGCACACTGCACACACGGGACGCCGCCCAGACCGTCGACCGGATTATAGACATGTTCCCACCTGGACAGCAGCCCCAGATAAGACTGCAAGTTTCTCAGAGTATCGAAGGCATCCTTTCACAGGCGTTGTTGCCCCGGGCATCCGATAAGGGCCGGGTTGGTGCCTTTGAAATAATGCTGGCCAACGCGGCCGTGAGAAACCTTATACGAGATGGGCGGACGTACGAACTTCCCAACGTAATTCAACTCAACAACAAAGACGGTATGCAGACCCTTGACCAGTCCCTGGCCGACCTGGTTAAAAGAAACCTGGTTTCAAAAGAGGAGGCCATCTCCAAGAGTTCCAATCCGGAACGTCTGCAGAAAATGTTTGATTTCAACGCCAGCGGCGGCAGATCTTACTGATGGAAACGAAACCCCCGGTAATCGGCAGGGAGATACTCTATTTCCCGACCCTTGACTCTACCATGGACACGCTCCGGGAATATGCTCTCAAGAAAGCCGGAGAAGGACTCGTGGTGGTGAGCTTTCACCAGGCCCACGGCCGGGGCAGGCTCGGCCGGGCATGGCAAACTCCCGAAGGGGGACTGGCAGTATCGGTGCTTCTTTACCCCGAGTTGAAATATTTACATGAACTGTTTATGCTGGGAGCGGTAGCGGTGGTATTGACTGCCGAAGTATTAGGATTAAGCGGCGCCGGGATTAAATGGCCTAACGACGTGCTGATAGACGGTAAAAAGACAGCCGGGGTGCTTATCGAAAGCCGGGTAGTAAAACAGGAACTGATTTACGCCATCCTCGGAATCGGCGTGAACATTGATGTGGATTTAAAAAGACTGGGGAGCCTGCCCCTGCCACCAGGAAATATATCCGGTGTTGCCGGTAAAAACGTTTCCCGGGAAACGTTTTTACATCAGCTTTTACACACGGCCGATGTTCTTTATACCCGCTTGAAAAAAGGGGAGTCCGTGTATCCGCTGTGGCGCCGGCACATGCTTATGCTGGGCGATCAAGTGGAAGCCACCGGACCTGAAGGCATTATTTGCGCCACAGCGGAAGATGTCACGCCTGAAGGGCGTTTGAAACTTCGCTTGAGTACCGGGGAGGTGCGACTGGTCGCAGCGGGCGATATAAGCCTGCGTTCCGGATAGCCGCTGCTCCCTTCGGACCAGGAGCAGCGGCTCGGGTCAAGAGTTATTCCGTTTTTTTAGCGAAAACGCTGAGTATATCTATGGGAAGCGGGAAAACGATGGTGCTGCTTTTTTCGGTGGCGATTTCAGTAAGAGTCTGCAGATAACGAAGCTGCAGGGTTACCGGTTCTTTGGCGATAATATTGGCAGCATCGGCGAGCCTGGCCGAAGCCTGGAACTCACCATCGGCATGGATAACCTTGGCTCTTCTTTCCCGTTCGGCTTCCGCCTGGCGTGCCATTGAACGGCGCATGGATTCAGGCAGTTCGACATCCTTGATTTCAACCGTGCTCACTTTCACACCCCAGGGGTCGGTGTGTTCATCGATAATTTCCTGCAGAGTCTGGTTGAGCTGCTCTCTTTTGCTAAGCAGTTCGTCCAGTTCGGACTGGCCCAGCACGTTGCGCAGAGTGGTTTGGGAGATCTGGGAAGTAGCCTTGATGTGGTCAAGGACTTTGACTACCACGTCATTCGGGTTCACCACCCGGAAATAAACCACGGCATTGACTCTCACAGTAACGTTATCCTTGGTGATAACATCCTGGGAAGGCACATCCATGGTTACGACCCTGAGGTCGACTTTTACCATCCGGTCGACAAAGGGGATGATGAAAAACAAGCCCGGACCCTTGGCGCCGATA
>JAFGLQ010000019.1 GCA_016928015.1 Dehalococcoidaceae bacterium | reverse complement strand
TGTACCAGCGGTCACGGCATCAGCGGCACCATGCAGCTGGCTGTCTCCTCGTGGATTTCGGCAATCTGTTTCTTTATCGGCGGCATTATTATGGCACAAATTCTTTTCAGGGCAATAGCCTGAAGGGAGAGGTGCAATGAAGACACAAACCAGCAAAACGCAGTTAATCTGGGGTTTAATCTTTGGCATAATTTTCGGGTTTCTACTGCAAAAAAGCGGGGTTACCAAGTATGATGTAATCATCGGGCAGTTGCTGCTGACCGACTTCACGGTACTTAAGGTAATGATGTCGGCGGTCATAACCGGCATGCTCGGCCTGCACCTGATGCAAAGGTTTGGCTGGATAAAACTCCGGCCCAAGGCTGGCTCATGGGGCAAAAACGCCGTCGGCGGCCTGATTTTCGGCCTGGGTTTTGCCGTACTCGGATATTGCCCGGGAACCATAGCCGGCGCTATGGGTAATGGCTACCTGGATGCCATTACCGGCGGCTTTATCGGCATTGTGCTGGGTTCATGGCTGCTGGCAGTCAGTTATCCCGGCCTGAAAGAAGGCATCCTCAAGAAAGGCTATTTCGGAGACCTTACTTTATCCCGGTTGTTCAAGGTTAATGAATGGGTGGCGATAATTCCCCTGGCCGGCTTGTTGGCCTTATTGCTTATACTGCTGGAATTAAACGGTCTATAGCCCGTATGCGATATATCATACCCCGGGCTCATAATGTTTTTCAGCCGCTGTCGAACCGGCAAGTGTTGACTTGCCTTTTCACCGACAGCATAATGAAGCAAAGGAGCGATAAATACAAGGCAACGTGATCGAACAAAATGAAATAATAATGCTCGTGCTTGGGATTGGAGTGCTGGTGTTTATCCGTTTGAGCCTGTGCCATCTCAGGCAGATACCTGCCTTTAGAATACTTATCGGGAGCTTCGGAGCAGTGGTTGCCGGTTTCGCCTTTACGGTTCTCGAAGGTATCTACTGGGAAAGCCTATTCAATTTACTTGAGCATATCAGCTACATGACAAGCTCCTTGCTTCTGCTGGCCTGGTGCTTCCTGGTGTTTATCCGTAAGGAGAACAGCCGGCCTTGAACATAGCTTGCTTGGATGCCGTATCGTCCGTTGCCGGGCTGTTTGCTCTTATTTTGCTTATACGAGGCTGGGGGAATAACCTGGCAAGAGATTCCAGAATCGTCCTGGGCGGCTTGCTCCTGGTTTATACCTGCTTTACCCTGTGCCTTTTTTTGAAGTGGTCCGGGATAAATACCGGCCTGGTAATCTTTGAGGATTCCGTCGGTATACTTTTACCCCTATGGTGGGCTTTTCTGTTTTATGCTCTGGCGAGTGAAACTATTTCGAAAGCCTCCGGCAAACGGGAGGCTGCCCTGAAGCAGGAAATCGCCGAACGGCAGGCAGCAGAAGAGAGGGTTAGGCACTCTAACCTGGAACTGGTGACTATTACAGACAACTTCAACGGCGCCCTCCTGATGGAAACCGCCGACCGAAAAATCGAATTTGCCAATGCCGCCTTTTGCCGCATGTTTTCAATACCGGCGGCACCCGAACAATTAATCGGTGGCGACTGCCGGGCAGCAGCAGAACAATCGAAAAGTTTATTCAGGGACCCTCAAGCATTTGCCAACCGGGTCGAAACAATTGTAAATTCGGGAGAGAAAGTACAATTCGAGCTGCTCGAAATGGCAGATGGCAGGTGCATTGAAAGAGATTATGTGCCGGTTTATTATGACAATAAGCTGCTGTATCATTTGTGGATATACCGGGATGTTACCCACCGGGTAAAAACCGACAAGGCCATAGAAAATGCCGCCCGCGAGTGGAGAACCACCTTCGACTCCATCTCGGATATGATAGCCATAGTGGATAATGAATTCCGGCTGCTGAGGGTAAACAAAGCCTTCGCCGCCAGATTAAGCAAAGCTCCCAAAGAGTTAATCAACACACTTTGTTATCAAACTGTGCATGACTGCCCGGTTCCCGGGCAAGACTGCCCCTATACCCAAGCCAGCCAGACCGGCAAGCCGGCAACAATCGAGTTTTACGAGCCGGCTGTGGGAATTTCCATCGAAGCCACCGCTTCACCCATTTATACCGAAAACGGGCAGCAGGCCGGTGCGGTGCTGGTCATTCGCGATATAACCGAGCGGAAAATGCTGCAGCAGAAGCTGGTTTTGCAGGACCGGCTGGCTTCCATCGGGGAGATGGTTTCCGGGGTGGCTCATGAACTGAACAACCCTCTTACCAGTGTTATCGGCTTTTCGGATCTTTTGTTGCAACGTGATTTCCCGCTGGATGTAATAGAGGAATTGCAACATGTTAATAAGGAAGCCAGACGCAGCGCCTCTATTGTGAAAAACCTGCTGGCTTTTTCCAGGCAGCATCCCCAGGAAAAAACTGCTGTGGATGTAAACCATATTATCAGTCAGGTGCTTGAACTGCGTGCGCATGCCGCCAGGCAGAAAAACATAGTTATAAGCACCGAACTTGCCGAAGGGCTGCCCCCGTTAATGGGCGATGTCGGCCAGCTTCAACAGGTATTCCTGAATATAATTCTTAACGCTGAACAATCCATGAGCGCCACTCGTAACCGTGGTACCTTGACCATAGAGACAAACCGGAAGGAAAGCCAGGTGTTGATCAGCATAACCGATGATGGTGAAGGTATCCCTGAAGAATTCATGGACCGGATTTTAAACCCGTTTTTTACCACCCGGGATATCGGCAAAGGCACCGGCCTGGGACTTTCCATCTGCCACGGCATCATTACCGAACATCAGGGTAAAATATCAGTTCAAAGCAAACCGGGTAAAGGCACGACGGTATTGATTGAACTGCCTTCTATAGAATAACGGAACAATCAACCAGGCTCATTGCGGTAAGAGACCCCTTGAACCTGCCTTTGACAACTACCGGCTGGCCCCACTCAAGAGAGCGCAGCTGAAAAGCATTGCCGGAACTGAACATGCACTTGATGGACCGGAACAGATTCTGGTCTTGGCCGGTCAGGTTGACGTACTGAATATCCCGGTTTTCCCGTAAATTGATCATGGCCACCAAACCGGTCAGTGCCAGGATTTGGTTATTGTATTTTGCATCGGCTGCCGAGTCATCCTGCTGGTAGGCTTCCAGCAGCTCTTCAACAGTTATGTCAATCGCAAACACCGGCTCCGGTTCAGACTCATTCCCGGTCTCCGGACCTAATCCCTCTTCAACCGCTTCTTCGATCGGAGATGGTTCTTGAGCCGGCGGCTGAATATCTGCTGATGGTTCAGAGTAATCTGCTCTTTCATATCCCGTCTCAGCAGATTCATCTTCCCGGATAGCTGCTGTAGGAAGTTGAATTACCTGCTCCCGGTTAAAATCGTTTTCCATTGGTATTTCGTCATCACTGCCGGCAGCCCGGTTCAAATACATTTCTTCGTCTTCGGTTACCAGGATTTCTTCGGTTTCGGATACTTCTTCCAAAGGAACTTCATTTACCGACAGGTCAACAGCTTTTTCTGCGGAAAAATAAGGCTCTGTTGCATTCTCATCGCTTTCAAGCTTTCTGATAGCCTGTCTTTCAGACAGCAACTCGGAGTAAGTTTTATCCAGCCTGTTGCCTGTTTTCAGGGGCTGCCCGCACCAGGGGCAGGCCCAGTCGAGAGTAGCCAGGGTTTTTTGACCACAATTCCTGCACCGTTCCATATTTCAATCCTGCTTCTTAAATTAGCCGAACCCAGTTTATAACATATAAGCTGTAAATGCCAGCCCTGCCGGTCAATATTTATGCCTTCAGGGCTGATTTTACGCACGCGTAATAAAAGGTTTATCATGTATTCCGATGTTGTTACTGGCTCATACCGGTATTACCGTGGGTTGCGTCTGGCTTGCCGGCAAAGCAGCCCCTTTGCTCCATTCTGAAAAGCCAGCCGCCGGCGCAGATAAAACCGCGCGCGGGCCACGGTTAAATAACCCGAGGCCTTTTATCGACTACCGTTTGCTTTTTATCGGTTCGATTCTGCCGGACCTCATAGACAAACCCCTGGGCATCTACTTTCTGGCTGATGAACTGAGCAACGGGCGGATTTATGCCCATACTCTTTTATTTGCCCTGATACTGCTTGGTTCCGGGCTTGCTGTGTACCTGACGGGCCAGAATACCGGAGGGCTGGTACTGGCGGGGGGTGTTTTTGCCCACCTGATGCTGGACAGCATATGGCTTGCACCCGGGACGTTTCTGTGGCCGCTGTACGGCCTTGCTTTCGATAAATACCCTACCGAAGACTGGCTCTCCAGCATCTTCGAGGCAATGTTCAGCAAACCTGCCGTTTTCATACCGGAGATAATCGGGTTGTTGTTATTGCTGGCTTTTTTCTGGCAGTTGTTCCGGAAGAAAAGATTCGGCCAATTTCTTAAATCCGGCCGAACCGGACAGGTTTAAATCTACAAGATAATTTTCTAACCCATTCAAAGCTGATCGTGCTTGACAATAATGCACTGGCGGTGATAGCCTCAAGGTATTATTAAACAGGAGTCAAAAAAACATGCTTTCCTGCCTGAAATATCGTCCATGACTTTCACCGGCAGGTAAGGGTTAATGCGTTGGTAGGTATTAACTGTCTTCAATAATGAAAGCATTACCAGACAGGCGCATATTGAAATGCAACCGGTGGCTGTGGTTATTAACCAGTCTTTCGCTTTGCCTTTTTCTTGTATTTTCCGGGGTGATTAGCGCGCTGGCCCTAAGCCCTTTTATCAAAACCACACAGGAAGTCGAGCTTGGGAATTTGAGAGGTGTAACCGATTCCTGGGTAATCAAAGACGGCTCTACCTACAAGATGTGGTTTACCCACCCGAAAACCGAAGTGACCCAGTCACAAGTGGCCGGGCTTGTCTCCGGGCTGGATCTGGATGCCATCCTGGATGCCCTTCAAGGCCAGGATGTACCGGCTCTTCTGCAGCATCTTTCGGGGCTGGACCCGGCCACAGTTTACAACCTGCTCAGGGATACCGCCACCGTAATCGGCTACGCCACCTCAACGGATGGTATCAACTGGACAATGGAAAATTCCGAAGTGCTTACCGCTCCGGCAGAAAACGAATTGCAGAGCGTAGCCGGGCCCTGTGTTATTTATAATGACATAAGCGAAGAATACGAGATGTGGTATTCCCGCTCGACAACCGAGTTCTCTGAAGCCGAAATCGCCCAACTTCTTAGCGACCTGGGAAGCACCGATGACCAGGATGTAGCGAATGCCATCGTCGATATTATTGATGGCAACCAGGTGGTTATCGATTATGCTACTTCATCTGATGGAATCAACTGGACTGTTGCCATGAGCGTATTGCAGAGCGGCGGAACTTACCTCGGGGACAACCTGGGCGCACCCTGTGTGCTGTTTGACGGCACGGATTATACAATGTGGTTTTCCAGCGTAAGCACCGGAATTAACGACGCTGATATTGAAGACCTTGTGGCGAACATGGAAAGCCTTGCTCCCGAAGACCTGTGGGACTTGCAAAACAACCTCCTGGGGAGCATCGGTTATGCCGAATCGAGCGACGGAACTACCTGGACAAGCGTGGATTATGATATTTTTTCAAAGGGCGCCGGTATGCTCAATGCCGTCACCGCCCCGTGTGTTATCACCGATGGCGTCGAATACCAGATGTGGTACACCTACGGGGTCACCGATTTCACCCTGGATGATATCAGCCCAATTCTGGAAGAGTTAAGCGCTATTGACATCGACTACCTCCTGGAGCTTTTAGAGGCTGAAGACTATGATACCCTGATCGAAGAATTCGTGGAGATTATCGACAATGATCTCACCGAAACAAAAACCCGCCTCGAGGGAACCACCGCCAGAATAGGTTATGCATCTTCAGCCACAGGCACCAGCGGGTGGAGCGAAAACAACGCCTACGGTTTGAACCCGGCATCAGACACCCCCTGGGCAAGCGTGGCGCGGCCGTGTGTGATTCGCACCGGGGAATTCTACCAGATGTGGTTCACCCGGGGCATAGATGAACTCACAGCCCAGAACCTGGTGGATCTGTGGCAGGGCACCATCTCTACCATAGGTTACGCTTCCACCGGAGTAAATCTAGAACTGGTTGCCGGCTGGAACTTCATCGGGCTGCCTCTTGATCCGGTCCCGCCGGATACTTCAGATGTATTTAACAGCATAATCGGTAATGTTCAAACGGTTTGGGCTTATGATGCCGCTACCGGCTTGTGGC
>JAFGLQ010000018.1 GCA_016928015.1 Dehalococcoidaceae bacterium | reverse complement strand
ATCAGCACGCCGAACAGGATCACGGGCAGGCCGGTACCGATGGCGAACAGGGGAGGCAGGAATACGCCGCCGGTACTGGTAAGGGCCATGGGTATCAGAACAGCAAAGAAAAGCACGGCTACATAAGGGCAAAATGCCAGGGCAAAAATCATACCCATGAATAAAGCCCCCAAGAGCCCCCAGTCCGACACCTTGTTGCCCAGCGCAGCCAGCCTGCCGCCACCGCCGAACGATATCCGGTCGGCAATGAGCATAAGAAAGCCGGCAATTATCAACAGCGGGCCCAGTACATAGACGCCCACACCCTCCAGGAAGTTGCGGATCGCGGGCACTTCCAGCCCGATGGCGATTATCAATACTCCCAGCAGGGTGTAAGTTATCATCCTGCCCAGGGAATAGAGGAGGCTGGCCAGGACGGCATACCTCCGGTCCGTTATGCGGCGGCTGATGTAGGCAATGGAGGCTACGTTGGTTGCCATGGTGCAAGGGCCGACGGATGCCATCAGGCCCAGAAGCAATGCGGCGAATATGGTGACATCTGTGTCAACGAATATGTTGTGTAAAAAATCCGAGAGCCATGCCATTAGGATTCTCCGTAGAGCGCTTTATCCAGGTTGCGGTGCAGTTCACCGAAGAATTTTTCTTTAAGCTGTGCGTTGGTACCGCTGGTATCGGTATACATCCAGATGCGGCTGACCTGCCAGGTATTGATGGTTTCGCCGTGGTGGGTTGTAATGAAAAATGCGAACTTGGTTGCGTTGAATTGTTCCATCAGAGGTGCGGTTTCCGCGTCGCGGGTGTCGTACCGGTCGTAGGTCAGTTTGCCGCCGGCAAGTTCGCTGGCATAGTCTTCCGTCATTACGGTATCAACCCACTGCACCGCCAGGTCGAGGCAGAAGCAATTATCGGATTCAAAAAAGAAAGTTACTTCTACCAGATCGGCAGGGCCGGTGGTGGTTCTCGGCGTGGTTGTATTTCCGTTCGAGCCGTTACATGCTGCCAGGCTTGCGATTACCAAAACTGCTAACGTCGCTACCAATAGTATTGATTTACCCTTTATCATACTTTCTCTCCTGTTTGTGGAGTATTGAAATAACCATGTTAAACTAGGCAGCCTTCGCTTTTTCTATCATGCTGATAATATCCTGTTTGGATGGCACCCTGCCGGCAGAAACCACCTTTTCGTTAATGACCAGCCCAGGAGTGGTAAGTATGGGATATTCCATAATTTTACTCATGTCCTGTATATATTCCAGGTCAGCCTCCATTTTCAAGTCATCCAACGCCTCTTTGACCAGCTGGTTGAGTTTGTGGCATTTTGCGCAGCCGGGACCCAATACCTTAATGTTCATTATTTTCACCTCTTTTGTCATATTAATTTACCATACAGCGAAATGAAATTGAAAACCAAACTGTTGCCCGATATTGGAAATATTCCAAAATTACTTCTCCGTGCCGGCAACTACCTCTATTAGGATACTAAAATACTATATGCGCATTTACGCTTATAGTATTATAAGCATACCAATTAAGCCGTGTCAATATATCGTATTCACTCATCTGAACTACTGCCGGCAGGCCGTTATATAGTTTTTATCAGACTGGCGGCCCGGTAAGTCTTTAGGGTCAGTATGCAGCCATCTGTTATAATCAACCAATAATGCGCGAGTCAATCGGACTTTATCTTCATTTTCCATTCTGCCGGCGCCGGTGTTACTACTGTTCGTTTGTTTCAACTGAAAACAGGGAGCAGGATATACCTGTATATCTCGAATGCCTGAAACGCGAAATCAGCAACCATTCAGGCAGATTCCACTTGAAAAGTATTTATTTTGGCGGTGGTACGCCGAGTTTGATGACGGCAGGCCAGTTCGCGGAATTGTTTGATTGTATCGGGCAGGCTTTTACGATAGACAAACAAGCCGAGATTACGGTAGAAATGAACCCGGGTATGCTTACATCCGGTTATATGGAAGACCTGAGAAACTGCGGTGTGAACCGGCTGAGTATTGGCGTCCAGAGCTTAAACGACGATGAGCTTGGCCTGCTGGGCAGGCTGCACACTGCCAGTGAAGCTCTTGCAGCTTTCCGAACAGCCTGCCGTTCAGGGTTCGATAACATTAACATGGACCTGATTTACGGGTTGCCCGGGCAGGGTATCGAGACCTGGGAAAAAACCCTGAACCTGGCAGCGAGCCTTGGGCCCCGGCATTTATCACTATACTGTTTGAGCCTGGAAGCAACTGCCATTCTGGCCGGGCAGATTGAAGCCGGCATACTGCCGCCGCTGGACCCGGATATGGCTGCCGGACAATATGAGCTGGCGGAAGCCATGCTGGATGGGTACGGCTACCGGCATTACGAGATTTCAAACTGGGCAAAACCCGGCTACGAATGCCGGCATAACCTGTCCTGCTGGTTGATGGAGCCTTACCTGGGGTTGGGGGTGGCGGCCAGTTCCTACCTGGAAAAGCATCGCAGAACCAATGTGGCCTGCCTGGACGAATATATCTACCTGGTTTGCAGCGGGGCGGCTATGTTGATTGAAACCGACGAAGAAACCGGTTGCGATTTACAACTGGCAGAAGCGGTAATACTCGCCCTGCGGTTGGAAAACGGGGCCGATATTGCCAGGTTCAACCGGGAGTACGGAATTGATCTTTTAAAACACTATTCTTGTCAGATCAGCGAACTTGTAGACCTGGGACTGCTCTCGCGTAAAGAAAACAGCCTGTCATTGACACCGAAGGGCAGGCTGCTGGGCAACGAGGTTTTCTGGCGTTTTTTGCCGGAACAGCCCTCTTAAGATGTATAATTCAGTATAATTGAAAATGGAGTATTCATGGACCAGAAGTCGATAAGAAATTTTTGTATTATAGCTCACATAGACCATGGCAAATCCACCCTTGCCGACCGGCTGATTGAACTTACCGGAACTCTCAGGAAGGACAAGATTATCCAGCAGGTTATGGACAGTATGGACCTTGAAAGGGAAAGGGGTATTACCATCAAGGCCAAGGCCGTCCGGCTGGGTTACCACAGTGGGGCCGGGGAATTATTCAGGTTAAACCTTATAGATACCCCGGGGCACGTCGATTTTTCTTACGAAGTATCCAGGACGCTGGTTGCCTGCGAAGGTGCCGTGCTGGTTATCGACGCCACCCAGGGTATTCAGGCTCAGACTCTGGCCAACATCTATATTGCCATGGAGCACAACCTGGAAGTAATCCCGGTAATCAACAAAATAGACCTGCCCGGCAGCGAACCCGAACATGTGATGAAAGAAATCGAAACGGTTTTGGGCTACAAATCCAGTGAAGTGCTGCTTATAAGCGCCAAGACGGGCCAGGGCGTGTCTGAATTAATAGAAGCCATAGTTAACCGGGTACCTCCGCCGGCGGGCAGAAGCGATTTGCCTTTGAGGGCTTTGATTTTTGATTCTCATTATGACGATTATAAAGGCGTGATAGCCTATATAAGGGTAGTGGACGGTGTGATGGAAACGGGAGCGAAATTACGTTTGATGGGGCAGGGAACCCACCTGGAAGTACTTGAACTGGGGTATTTTGCCCCGGGGCCAACGCCTGAAGACCGGCTGGAAGCTGGAGAAGTGGGTTATATCGCTACCGGTCTCAAGAGTGTGAAGGAATGCCGGGTAGGCGATACCATTACCCTGGCCAGCGGTGGTGCCAGGCAGCCTCTCATAGGCTATGAATTGCCAAAACCGATGGTATTTGCCGGAATTTACCCCACTCAGGCGGATGAATATGCCGATCTCAGAGAAGCTATCGAAAAACTCAATCTGAACGATGCTTCGCTGACCTTTGAGCCCGAATCCAGCCCTATTCTGGGTCAGGGTTTCCGCTGTGGTTTCCTCGGATTGCTTCACCTTGATATTGTAGTGGAGCGGCTGGAAAGAGAATTCGGGCTTTCACTTGTTGTAACCGTTCCCGGAGTAAAATTTATGGTTACAAAAACCAATGGAGAAAGGCTGGCTGTAACCAGCCCTGTAGATTTTCCGGAACCAACGGAGATACAAAAAACCGAAGAGCCGTGGGTGGGTATTTCTATCATTACTCCATCCGGTTTCATCGGCGCCTTGATGGACGTTATGCAGGAATACGAAGGGGCTTACAAACATACCGAATACCTCGGGCAGATTACCGTAATGGGTGAAGAAAGCCAGCGGGTAAGGCTGGAATATGAAATGCCGCTAAGATCCATGCTGACGACCTTTTACGACAGCCTGAAAAGCCGCAGCCGGGGGTATGCTTCCCTGGATCATGAGTTTTTGGGATACCGTGAAGCCAGGCTGGTAAAACTGGATGTTATGGTAAATGAATTGAAAGTGGACGCATTCAGCCGGATTATTCCTCCGGAGAAAGCCCACGATACGGGCAAATCAGTAGTTTCCAAGTTGAAAGAGGTGATTCCCCGCCAGTTGTTCAAGGTGCCTATTCAGGCGGCGGTAGGCAGCCGGATCGTTGCCCGTGAGGACATATCCGCCCGGAGAAAGGACGTGCTGGCCAAGTGCTATGGCGGCGATATTACCCGCAAGCGAAAACTTCTGGAAAAACAGAAAGAGGGCAAGAAGAAGATGAAAATGATAGGCCGGGTGGAGGTGCCCAAGGAAGCATTCCTGGAGATAATGAAACTGGGTTAGCCCGGCTTCGGATTGTATTTCCCGGCTTCTTTTACCGGGAGGATAAACAGATAGGACCTAGCTTATTTCGACAAGCTCGATTTTAAAAGTAAGGTCCTTGCCGGCCAGCGGGTGATTGGCGTCTACGGTAATGCTTTCATCGTCCACTCGGGTAACGGTAACCACCAGCACCTGGCCTTCCATAGTCTGCATCTGCAATTGCTGGCCTACTGCAGGGTTCAGATTTTCGGGCAACTGGCTTTTGGGGATTTCGATAAGCTGGTTGTCATCTCGCTGGCCGTATGCCTGCTCGCATGGGATGGTAACCGTTTTGCTGTCGCCTATTTTCATGCCGTTGACGGCTGATTCGAAACCAGGAATTACCGAGCCTTCACCCAGGGTAAATTCAAGTGGATCGCGGCCAAGGGATGAATCGAAAACGCTGCCGTCTTCTAGGGTTCCCGTATAGTGTACCTTGACTGTATCGCCGTTCTGTGCCATTGGTGCTTCCTCTCCCTTGCATGCTGTGACTAAAACCAGGCCCAGCAGGAGGGTGACCGGCAAAGCCACGTATTTGTAATAGCGTTTTATGTGAAAATTCATCTTTTAGCCTGGGAGGGTCAGATTCGGAATATCAAAAAAAATCCCGGATATTCCCTTACGTTTGATGCTGAATTGTAACACATCCCGGGTATCTTTGACCAAAATCGGAAAACTGCCAGTTGTATTTAACCGAGTCAGGGATATTCCAGCGAGCTGACCAGGCAACCAGACACTACAAATCCGCATCCTTGAACCTGCTCAAGGATTCTTCGACCACCCGGATAGCCGTTTTTTTGCTGTCCCAGCCGTAAATTCCGGTTTTCTTGGCTTCAAGTTCTTTGTACACGGTAAAGAAATGTTCTATTTCCTTTAACATATGGGGCGGTACGTCATCGAGACAGTTGATGTAGTTCCACATCGGATCATTGATGGGTACGCATAATATTTTCTCGTCCGGGCCTTTTTCGTCGCGCATTTTAAAAACTCCCACCGGACGGGCATCGATGATGCAACCGGGGAAAGTCGGTTCCCAGACCATTACCAGGGCGTCCAGGGCGTCGCCATCACCGGCCAGGGTATTGAGGATAAAGCCATAGTCACTTGGGTAGTGTACAGATGAAAAAAGCATCCGGTTAAGCTTGATGGCTTTGGTTGCCGGGTCCCACTCGTACTTATTGCGGCTCCCTTTTGGAATCTCTATCATTACAGTTACAATCATTCGGCAACTACGTTCCTTTCTTTTCTCACGGCATTCAATCTCCTGTTAAAGTAAATTATATTATCTTGCAGCTGTCCGGCACAAATTTTAAGCATGCGGCAGGGTTGTAAAAAACGCAGGTGTTTCATAAAATATAGTCAAGTGCTTGCAGGAGGTTAAGGGATTATGGCAGAAGAACTTGGCCGGATTACCAAACCTGAAGCGGAGCAGTTCAAGGCAGGCAGGCGCCTTTTTCTGGTGCCGCTGCTTTTTGAGCCGCCTTCACCGCCGGAAGAGCTTAAAGGCATCATCCAGCGTTACTGGGAAGAAGCCCGGCGCCAGATTAACGGGCTGGAAGCCCGCATAGGCAGTGTAAACTGCGTTTACCATGAGATGATCGCTTCAGCCGACGAAAGCGGGTTGAAAAATCTCCAGCCGCTCAATACACACAGCTATCATCTGGCTCGCAGCATGGTCGAAAGGGGCGCCAGGTTTATGGCCATTGAGGACGGTGAATTGCTGTCGGAATATATGGATTGGGGCCGGTGCCTGTCGGCAGGTTTATTCAGTCATAAAGTGCTGACATCGGTACTTAACTCCTACCAGGAGGCGCAAAACAGGCGCAACCAGTCAATGGCAGCCCGCCTGGAAGAAAGCCTTGCCAGTGACGAAATAGGCCTGCTGATAATAAGTGAAAACCACCATATACAGTTTCCGGCGGATATCGAAGTCTTTTACGTAGCCCCGCCGGCACTGGATGAATTCAAACGCTGGCTGCGTCGGCAGGAATCGGAGCAACCGGGACCCCAACCGGGGCAGAAACCTCCGGCGTCCGGTAAAAGCAAAGAGAGCCGGACTGATTCTCAAGAAAAAAACAATAAGGAGACAGCCGCAGAGAAAAACCCCAGGCCGGTACGCAAATCAAGAAAAAAGGGTGCGGGTTAGACTATAACGGATTTAACCCGTGTTGCCGGAATTGATTTTTCTTACCAGTGCCGGTATTTCCGACAGGGAACCAACCCGGTAACCGTTAGTAAGCAGGCTATCCTGCAAGCCGTCACGGTCGACAAGGACTCCGGTTAAACCCGCTCGGTTGGCGCCGATTACATCGATCTGGTACTGGTCTCCGGCATACAGTGATTCTCCGGCTGTTACATTCAGTTCTGCAGTTGCGCGCAAAAAGATTTCCGGTGATGGTTTGAACAGCCCGGTTTCAAGCGAGGTGAGCACAATATCCAGAATATTCATTATGCCCATTTCAATGCACATAGGGCGAATGTCACGGTCTATGTTAGAGACAATACCCAGTTTCATCTCCTTATTTTTTAGTTCCCGCAGTGCCGGCAAAACGTCGTCAAATAGAACCATCTTGTAACTGACATCCTTCAATGCATTCAAAATATTCATAATCAGCGACGGTTCCGGATCGATTCCGGCGTCTTTTAATACGGTAGCCTCGTAACCGTACCATACCGATTTTTGCTCCTGGGCCGGGCGGTTTTTCACCAGGGAAACAGAGTTCTCCCTGTAGAAAAACTCATCCCCCGATTTTATGGCGTTGGCCATAACTTTTTTATCAATCAGAATTTTGTTTTTTGCCAGAATATCCAGGTGAATATCTTCCCGGGGCGGCTGATAGGTGATAAGGGTGTTGAAGAGATCAAACAATACTGCCTTTATCAAAAACTCGCTCCTTTCCTAAAACCTGATTTTAACCTTTACCGGCTTTTGTGTAAAGCGCCGCAGAGCCTGGTGCCTCGTCCGGATGATGAACTGATGCTGTATGTTGAATTGACTGAAAAAGCCGGCTGCATTATCATCTTAGGGTTATGAATGAAGCCATACTGGATTTATTTCCCGCAGGAACTACCATTAACTCCGCCGGAAACCTGGTGGTCGGCGGATGTGATACTGTTTTTCTGGCTGGCCATTATGGTACACCGCTGTATATACTGGATGAAAACCACATACGCCGGCAATGCAGAGAGTATCGCCGGGAATTTACCCGGGCATATCAAAATGTCCGGGTGGCCTATGCTTCAAAAGCCTGCTTAAACAAGGCGCTTGCCAGCATAATAAACCAGGAAGAAATGGAACTGGATGTCGTGTCGGGAGGAGAGCTGGCAATCGCGCTTTCGGCGGGGTTTCCGGCTGCAAAGATCTACTTTCACGGGAATAACAAATCAAAATCCGAGCTGGAATATGCCTTTCAGGCTGGAGTCGGCCATTTCGTGGCTGATAATCTTGCTGAGCTGGAGCTAATTGACCGGCTGGCAGGCAAGACCGGCTATTTACCGGAGATATTACTACGGGTCACACCTGGAGTCGACGCCCATACTCACCACCATATAACCACAGGGGTTGCCGGAAGCAAGTTCGGCTTACCGCTGGAAGATGCAGCCAGGGCGATAAAACAAGCTGCTGGATTAGCCAGCCTTGAAATTGCCGGGTTGCACTGCCACCTCGGCTCACAAATCCATGAGGTTGAGCCGTACGTAAAAGCCCTGGGAATTCTGCTTGAATTCAGTCATACGATGAAGATCGAACAGGGTTTTGAACTCAAGGTATTGAGCCTGGGCGGCGGGTTCGGCGTAAACTACACGCTTGAGGATAAAGCCTTGCCTGCCGGGGTTTATGCCGGAGCGATTGCTTCCGCCCTGGTTGCCGGTTGTGGTGAACTCGGGCTTGAATTACCCCGCCTTGTAATCGAACCGGGCCGGGCGATAGTTGCCAGTGCCGGGGTTACGCTCTACAGCGTGGGGATGCAGAAAAAGATTCGGGGCTTCGGGCACTATGTGGCTGTAGACGGTGGTATGGCGGATAATATCCGGCCGGCTCTCTATGATGCCGTGTATACGGCCGTGGCGGCAAATAAAGTCAACCACAGGATTGAAAATGAAGTTATTATTGCCGGTAAATACTGCGAATCCGGTGATATACTGATCAGAAATGCAAGCTTGCCGGTAATAGAAGCCGGCGATATACTGGCAATACCCGTGACCGGTGCTTATTGCATGCCGATGGCGTCCAATTACAATGGAGCGCTGAAGCCGGCTGTCATACTGGTCAATAAAGGCAAACACCGGCTGATACGCCGCCGTGAAGAATACCGGGACCTTATGTATTTAGATGTTGAAGGCGGGCAGTAACCTCTTGTGGACCGTTTTTGGGCAGGAAGAGGTTACTTCGCAGCTGGCTGTTGGCATCGATAAGGGGTTAACCCATCATGCCTATCTGTTTACAGGGCCTTCAAGAACCGGGAAAAAGCTCACGGCTTATAACCTGGCCCGGGCGATTAACTGTGAGTCAAGCCAGGCGCCATGCGGTGAATGCGTCTCGTGTGAACGCATTACCGGCGGGAAACATGCCGATGTTCAGCTTATCGACCTGGTAACCCGCCAGGATGAGACGGGTGCCCGGACAGCGATTGTAGTAGAAGAAATAGAAGCCATACAACGTGCGGCTATTTTGCCTCCTTTCGAAGGCAGGTCAAGGGTTTTTATTATCGATGGAGCAGAATTTCTTACAGCGGGTGCCGCCAACCGGTTGTTAAAGACACTTGAAGAGCCCCCTCCCGGAGTGGTGTTTGTTTTACTGGCCGCATCATTTGAACAAGTGCTGCCGACGGTAGCGTCACGATGCCGGCACTTTGAATTCAAACTGAGCTCGAATGACAGTCTGGCCGCCTATCTCGTACAGGTTGCCGGTGCAGGCATTGAAGAAGCCTGTCTATTGGCCAGGTTAAGCCGGGGACGAACCGGTTGGGCTATTGAAGCCCTGAAAGACGGACAATTCCGGGAGGATTACTTTAAACGCAGAGATAATATGCTGGCGCTGTTCGTCGCCGGCTACGAGGAGCGTTTTTCCTGGGCCGGGTCTCTGGCGATGCGTTTTGGCAAGAACCGTCCGGACGTGCACGACGAACTTCTGGAACTGCGGATAATCGCGCGGGACCTTTTGCTGGCGGGTTTTGGCCAGGAAGATTACATAACTAATCAAGACAAGCTTGAAAGTATAAACCGGATTTCCAGCTTATACAAACCGGGTGAACTGGTTGATTTTATAAAGGCAATTCAGGCAGCCGGTGAACAGTTGAGCTCCAATGTTAATCCTCGGCTTGTCCTCGAGAATGCAGTGCTCTCATTGAAAGCGCCTGCCACGGGAATAATGGTAAAATGATGAACGGAGGGTAGCTATGCCGTTAGTAGTAGGAGTGCGTTTTCGCCCTGTAGGCAAGATATATCATTTCGATCCGGCCGAGATTGAACTGAAAGACGGTGATATGGTTGTAGTGGAGACAGCCCGGGGACAGGAGCTGGGTAAAATCGTGGGCGGACCGTTTGAAATGGATGATAAAGAAGTTCCGGATATGTTAAAACCGGTAGTAAGGCTGGCCGGTCCGGAGGATTTGGAACAGGCGGAGCGTATGGACTCCAAAGAATCCGAAGCGCTGTCAGAATGTGAGCAGCTTGTCAGGCAGTTGAACCTGCCGATGAAGCTGTTGAAGGCTGAATACAGCCTGGACGGGGCGGTTGTTACCATATTTTTTGGAGCTGAAAGCCGCGTGGATTTCCGGGAACTGGTTAGAGAACTCAGCCGTAAAATCAAGACCCGAGTCGAACTCAGACAGGTCGGACCGAGGGATGAAACCCGCTTAATTGGCGGTTTCGGCAGGTGCGGCCGGTCTCTGTGCTGCGCGACCTTTTTATCCGAATTTTCCCCGGTATCCATCAAGATGGCCAAAGAGCAGGATTTACCCCTGAACCCGATGAAAATATCCGGCTTATGCGGCCGGTTATTGTGCTGCCTGGGATATGAATTCGAACAATATCGCGAGATGAAACAGAAATTTCCTGCGGAGGGCCAGAAGGTTTCTGTAGCCGAAGGCCTGGGTGTGGTGGTGGGCAACCGCCCGCTGGAAGATATCGTTATTGTTGAACTTGAGACCGGCTCGAGGGTTGAGGTCGGCCTGGCAGACATTAAAGTGCCAAACGACGGCACAGAGTCAGTCGAGCACCCGAAAGGCAACCGGTCGAACCGGCGGTAATGCACAGTTTACAAAAGGCCTAACCGGCTTTGCATAAATATTTCTGCCATGCCGGCAAACCGCGGGTGTAACGATGCGGCAGGTAGAAACCCCCATAGTTTTTAGGTTCGAAAGGCTGGCGAATCAGTTTCATGTTGGCTTCTTCGGGAGTACGCCCGGCTTTACGGTGATTGCATTTAGGGCAGGCGCTGGTAACGTTTTCCCAGAGATGCTGTCCTCCTCGATGTCGCGGAATTACGTGGTCGATGGTTAGCAGCGGGCTCTCCTTACCGCAAAACTGGCAGGTGTAGTTATCGCGGCGAAATACTCCCATTCTGGTAAGCTTGTTGTGGTGGCTGGGTTTTTTGATCATATAATCCAGCCGGATAACCGTAGGCAGAGGAAAATCACTTCTTATGGTATGGATGTATCCCATACCGTTTTCAACCATTTCAGCTTTGCCCTCAAGTATCAGCATGACGGCTCGTTTTACCTGGCAGACGCTCAACGGTTGAAAAGAACTGTTGAGAACGAGTACCGG
Source organism: Dehalococcoidaceae bacterium (assembly GCA_016928015.1). Lineage (GTDB taxonomy): Bacteria > Chloroflexota > Dehalococcoidia > Dehalococcoidales > CSSed11-197 > CSSed11-197. The sequence goes on along the minus strand of JAFGLQ010000018.1, from coordinate 26,319 downwards.
TAACCTTTCCTTGGCGCTCGAAACGTTCATTTGCCCTAAATATTAGACCCATTGAGTTCGAATTTCAAATACACCGTCAGCGGCGGCTGGTTGGACGATAAGCGGGTTTTCTGACCGGGCGGCAAGCCGGGTCGGAGCGGTAATCCGGAACCTGAAGCGAGAACGTCATGCTGATTTTCGGGTCAAGCAATCTGGAGCGTATGCGGCTGTCCAGTTCATCCAATAGTCTGGTGGTCGTAATAACGGTAGCCAGCCTGGCATTGTAACGATAGTTGATCACCTGGAAGAGTTTTTCCTGTGCCCACGGCGTGGCAGTCTGTTCTCCGAAATCATCCAGAACCAGGAAGCTGGCTGTTTTTACCTTTTCGAAAAGCTGGTCGTAGGAAACACGGCTTTCGGGGCTGAAAGCTGAGCGAAGATGGTCTATGAATTCCGGGACGACAATGAAAACCGCCTGTTTGCCGGCCTGGTGAAGATAGTTCACAATTGCCGAGGCCAGGTGCGTTTTACCGCTTCCGGTTACTCCCTGCCAGACCAGCCAGCCATCTGGCGAACGGGCATAATCCATGGCAGTGCGGTAGGCTTTTTCAAGGTTCTCCCTTTGCGCAGCCGGAAGGTTGGCTCTCTTCCAGTCGAAATTTTCAAAAGTCATCTGCTTTTGCAGTTCAAGGCCGGGTTCCCATTCATAACCTGAGATATCTCCCCGGCCTATTTCCAGCCGATAAATATGACAAACCACAGGGTCATTCAGCCGGGTGCGCAGGCGCTCTTCGAGGTCTTCGGTATCAAGCATGGTAATCAGGGTCGGCAGTTCGCGGTTGAAACGGTAGCTGAGCAACTGGTCCAGTTTTTCCTTGGCCCAGGGGCTGGTTGCATGAATCCCCAGGTCATCCAGAATAAGCAGTGGAGTATTGCGTACTTCATCGAAAAGGGTGTCGTGGTCGGTGTCGCTTGAAGGGCTGTAACTGGAACGCAGATGTTCCAGAAGGTCCGGCGCGGTTATATACAATACCTCCCTATCCCGGCGCAACTGCTCTACGGCAACAGCCGTAACCAGGTGTGTTTTACCTGATCCACTTGGCCCAACCACTACCATCCAGCCTTTGGGAGAACCGGCAAACTCCAAAGCTGCTTCACAGGCGGCCTTAAACATTTTCCGGTTTACCTGGTAACCGCTGCGGCCCTCGGGATTCAGGTTATCGAATGTGAACCTCTCCAGTGAGCTCAGGTTTGATTTTTCAAGCAGCAGTTTCCTTTTTTGCTCGGCGGTAAGCTCGGAACGGCACCTGCAGGCGACCACCCGGGAATAATCCACCCGGCCGTCAGCAAAGTGAGGATGAAAGAAGCCTGCACCACGGCACCTTGAGCAGACTTTCCCGGTGTTTTCAGCTGAATCAGTGCTGGACAAACTGCTGGTATTTCCCGGTCGTGTATTTAGCGGGGTCGTCTGGTGAATAATTTTGCCTATATGTTCCATCATTCTTCCCTTCGGATAGCCACCGTTCCAGGATGCGCGAAATGTAGCGCCAGTTACGTTTATTATTAAGTGCAGCCTCCCTGATGCTTTCGACAATCCAATGCGCCGGGTAAATTTTTTCAGCCTCTTTTAATTCATCGGCGACCAGAGGGGTCAACAGACCAATGTTTTGCTCGTAATAACTGAAGATATCCGGCAGGGGTTCGCCGGGAGGTAATTGAGAAACCGCTGTCTTCTTGCCGGTCAGTTTTAACTCTCCCCGGTTGATGCTGTCCATTAACTCATTATTGGACGGCGTGTTAAGCAGATAGGCCGTGTCGGGATTGCCTGCCTGGTTTATTTGAGCCGCTGTTATTATCCCCCTGGATAAAACCCTCGCCAGGGTTTCCCGGAGCGTTTCTTCCACCGGGCGGTCTTTTTGCCTGATGCTCTCCACGACGACCGGGTCGGATAACAGTTCATTAAAACTGGTGAATTGGGCCTTGCCTTTCTTACGGGTGAGTATTTTGAACAGATGAAGGCTGAGTTTCAGCTCCAGGGGGTCATCAACATGAGGCATTACTATGTTAAGGTAATAACTGGGGATGGCGCTGAAATCCATTCTGGCCGGCAGGCCGGGTTTTTGCATCATAGCAGGGCTTCAGTTTCTCTTGCCTCGACCATTTCAGGTGGCAAATTTTCAAAATTGGTAAGCCTTTTGCGAAAACGCAGTTTTACCTGACCGATAGGCCCGTTGCGGTGCTTGGCCACGATAATATCGGCCAGTTCGCTGGGGTATTGCTGGTTTTCATGAGTTCTATACCATTCTTCTTCAGTAAAATAGACCTCATCGCGGTAAACGAACACAACCACATCGGCATCTTGCTCGATGCTGCCGCTTTCTCTGAGATCTGAGAGTTGGGGCACGTGTGACTGGCGCCATTCAACTGCACGGCTCAACTGTGAAACCGCCAGGACAGGCACGTTCAACTCCCTGGCGAGCCCTTTAAGGGCTCTGGATATATAGCTGATTTCCTGTACGCGGTTATCGGTGCGGGTATCTCCCTGTAAAAGCTGGAGATAGTCTACTATTATCAAATCCAGCCCATGCTCATGATGCAGTCGCCGGGCCTTACTTCTCATTTCCAGCATACGCAGTTGCGGGGAATCGTCCAGGTATATTGGCGCTTCACTCAGGGTGCCGATGGCGTCCATAATACGGCCTTCATATTCATCATGGATATCCTGGTACAAACCCAAGCGAATACGTTTGGCGCTTACACCGCTTTCAGCTGAAAGAAGACGGCTTACCAGGGATTCCTGGCTCATCTCAAGGCTGAATATGGCAATACATGCTCTTTCCAGGACAGCGGCGTTCCGGGCTATGTTTAAAGCAAAGCTGGTTTTACCCATACTTGGCCGCCCGGCGATGATTATCAGGTCGGAACGCTGGAAGCCGCCTAAAAGGTCATCAAGCCCGGTAAAGGCGGAATGGATACTTGCCCTGGGTTGAAGAGCCCCGGCTTCTTGTTCGGGAGGTGCCTCGAAGTACTTGTCCAGGAGTTCACGGATATGAATAAAATCTACGGCGCTGCGGTTGTAACGAAGGCGGAACAGGATATCTTCGGCTTTGTTCAGCGCTGCAGCTGCATCAGGTTCCGAGCCATAACCTATTTCGGCAATCTTATCAGATGCTTGAATGAGCTGGCGCATTATCGAGAGCCGTTGAACAATCCGGGCGAACTGGCCTGCCTCCAGAGAAGTAGGTACAGCTGAGGCCAGATGGCTGAGATAGGCTACGTCGCCGCTTTTTTCAAGTTGTCCCAGACGGTTTAGTTCCTGGGAAACGGTAACCTTGTTGATAGCTTCATCGCGCTGATATAAATTGAGGCAGCTCTGGTAGATTGCACGGTTTGCCGGACTATAGAAATCTTCGGGCCTCAGGAAGGTGGCTATCTCAAAAATAGCTTTACCGTCCAGCAGCAGGGATCCGTTGACGGCTTCTTCAGCATCAAGGTCATGTGGCGGCAACCGGGTTTCGGCCACGAACTTATTCCTCCTCCTGGGGGACAACTTTTACGATAAGCTTTGGCAAATGGCTCCTGGCAAGTTTAACGATAACTTCAAATGTTCCCAGTTCATGGAGAGGTTCGGACAGTTCAATTTTGCGCTTATCCAGTTCAAGGCCGTAAATCCTGTTTAGTTCGGCGGCGATATCGGCGCTGGTAATAGAACCATAGAGCTTGCCCCTGGAGCCGACTTTGGCTGACAGTGTTATCACTTTGCCGTTTAAATCGTTTGCCTGGCTGGCCAGGCTGGCTTCTATCCGGGCTTTCTTGTTCTCTTCTGCCTTTTTGCGGGCTTTCAACTGGTTTATAGTCTGTTCAGTGGCCGGCAGGGCCAGACGCTGACGCACAAGATAATTCATGGCATAACCATCGGCAACTTCTTTTACTTCCCCTTTGATGCCGGAGCCCGGTACATCCTTTAAAAAAACAACTTTCATAATTTCATCTCCGGCAGATATTATACCTTAATGGCGGAAAGCCTGAAAACCTAAGCTTCCAGATATTCCCGGACATGGAATGCGGCATGGGCTCCGTCACCGGCAGCGGTCACTACCTGGCGTATCGAGTGGCTGCGAATATCACCGGCGGCAAAAATACCACTGGCACTGGTTTGCAGTTTTTCGTCCACCTTAATCGAGCCATGACCGTCAAGTTCAATAACGGATTTTACAAATGAGGTATTGGGAATAAGGCCTACCGATACGAATATTCCATCGACTTCCAGTTCGAAAATTTTGCCGTCGCCGGTACCGCTGAGTTCCAGGGCACTCACTTTGTCCCCGCCTCTGATTTTTGAAACGACGGCACTCAGCACGGGTTCGATTACCGGGTTTTGTTTCATTTTTTCCTGTACTGCCATGGTCGCCCGGTAAGCATCACGACGGTGTATCAGGTAAACCTTGGCGGCAAACTTGGACAAATGTAGCGCTTCGTAAAGAGCGGCGTTGCCTCCACCCACTACGGCCACTTTTTTACCTTTGAAAAAGGGCCCGTCACAGGTGGCACAGTAGGAAACCCCCCGACCGGTGAATTCTTTTTCGCCCTCTACTTCCAGTTTTGCTCTTTCGGTGCCGCTGGCAATAATGACCGCTCCAGCCTGGAAATCGCCTTCGCTGGTACGAATATGCTTGATGCCATCGATTATTTCAATAGAGTTTACGTCAGCGCTCAACGTTTCAGCGCCGTGTTTAGTGGCTTGCTCGTGCATTTTAGCCGTCAATTCAACACCGCTTATACCTTCCGGGTAGCCGGGATAGTTGTCCACTTCTTCGGCATTGGTGATATTGCCACCGATAACAGCCCTTTCTATTATGAGTGTCTGGAACCGGTCCCTCGCAGCATACAGGCCGGCTGTCAAACCGGCGGGCCCACCGCCGACAATTACAACATCATACTTTTTTGCCATTTTAACTTCTCCTTTTCGGAAATATTAATTTACCAGGCGCTTCAATTTCCCAAGCCTGATTGCGCTTTCAGTTTTTTCGGCCATGCACAGCAGGGCTGCCCCGTGCGCACCGGTAAGTTCAGGAAAGGGAGGCACGATTACATCCATGCCCATCTCCTCTCTGAAGGCCCTGATAATACCCCTGTTATGGGCTACTCCGCCTTGAAACACTACCGGTACCTGTACAGGCTTGGACTGGATTACGCTTCGCCTGAAGTTAGCCACCAGAGCTTTACATAAACCATACACAATATCTTCCTTACGGCATCCGGACTGCTGACGGGTAATCATGTCGGATTCGGCAAATACAGTACAGGTAGCGTTTATGGTTACCGGGTTTCGACTGGCTTCAGCCAGGAGGCTCATTTCATCCAGGGTAATATTCAGCCGTGCTGCCTGGTGGTCAAGAAATGAACCTGTGCCGGCCGCACAAACCGAATTCATGCTGAAATCGGCTACCAGTCCCCGGCGCACGACGATCATTTTTGCATCCTGCCCGCCGATTTCCACTATTGTCTGAACGCAGGGTTCGAAGTTCAACGCGCTTATCATCTGGCAGGTTATTTCGTTTTTTATAATGCCGGCACCCAGCATCTCCCCCGTCAGTTTACGTCCGGAGCCGGTAACGGCGATCCCGTCGATTGAGCTGTCTTCCCCGAGTTCAGTTTCAAGCCGCTCCAAACCCCGGCGAAGCGCCTCCGAAGGATTTCCCGCAGTCGGAAGATAACACCATGCAGCAATGACATTGTCCGGGGCGGCAATTACCATTTTGGTGCTTATGGAGCCGACGTCTATTCCCAGATACCTTGCCAAGTCGAACTACCTCGAATGGTTAAACTCATCCTGGATGCTTTCAAGCAGTTCAGCATCGCTCAGGATGTCGGTAATTGTGAGCGCCATGGCCAGGGCTGCGTCTTCCACGGCTTTAATAGCCTCACCGGAAGCGGCCGCTTTAAGAAAACCTGTAGAGTGAAGAGGGGTTCCCCGTGGGGCAATGGCGATTATGGGATGAATCGACGGGACTATCTGGCTTATATTGCCCATGTCGGTAGAGGCAAAATCCCGGTTCCCGGTTTCCATTTGCCGTCCTGTTACAGCCATATTCCGGTTAAAGGCTGCCGCCAGGCAGGCATTGGATTTCATAGGCTGGCAATATACATCTGCCCAATGGTATTTCAGCTTGGTGCCGGTTGCCGCGGCAGCGCCCTTGAAACAGTTGATAACCTTGCTTTTCAGCTCCTCCAGGTAGCCGGTGTTTGTTGCTCTCACCATGAACATGGCTGCCGAGCGAGCCGGTACTATATTGGCTGCCTGTCCGCCGTCGGTAATAATACCGTGCACCCGGGCGGAGTCCGGTATATGCTGCCTCAGGGAGTTTATGGCGTTAAAACTGAGCAGCATTGCTTCCAGCGCGTTGACGCCTTCTTCAGGGTTAGCGGAAGCGTGAGCCTGGCGGCCCTTGAATTCGACTTCAAGAGTAATACAGGCCAGTGTTTGTATGCGGGTAATGTTTTCATTGCCGGGGTGGACCATCATAGCCGCATCCAACCCCTCGATAACTCCCCGCCGGATAAGCAACTCCTTGCCGCTGTGGATTTCTTCCGAAGGGGACCCGATGACCACAATGGTGCCGCCGAGTGCATCTATCGCCGGTTTAACTGCAATGGCAGCCCCGGCTGAAGCGGCGGCGATAATATTATGGCCACAGGCATGGCCCAACTGTGGCAAAGCATCGTACTCCGCCAACAGCCCTATGCGGGGCTTGCCGTTGCCATAGCAGGCGGTAAAGGCGGTAGGCAAATCGCCAACCCCGGCATTAATTTCAAAGCCGTTGTTTTCGAAATACTCCCGCAACCATCCGGACGCTTTGTATTCCTCGAGCCCGGTTTCAGGGCTGGCATGAATCTTAAGACAAAGGCGCTTGAGGTGCGTTTTGTGCTGCTTCAGCGTGTCTGCGACCTGGTTTTTCAGGTTGTCGGTCCTGTTCATTTTCTTATGGAGCCATTATAACCCAACAACCGGTTTATAGCTACACGCTGCAACTCTGCCCGCAGCCCAAACGCTTGCCACAGTTTGTGCATACTCAAAGGCTGGGGTAAAATAAAACTGTATAAGGAGTTGACAATTGACCCAGCAATATATAGTTGTGAAAGGTGCTCGGGAACATAATTTAAAAAACATTGATGTTACCATACCCAGAGATAAACTGGTGGTAATAACCGGAGTTTCAGGTTCGGGCAAAAGCTCGCTGGCTTTCGATACCATCTATGCCGAAGGACAGCGGCGCTATATGGAATCGTTGTCATCTTATGCCCGTCAGTTCCTTGGGCGCATGGAAAAACCGGACGTGGATTATATCGAGGGATTGAGTCCGGCGATATCCATCGACCAGAAAGGCGTTAGTCATAACCCCCGCTCCACGGTAGGTACCGTAACGGAAATTTATGATTATCTGCGCCTTCTTTTTGCCCGCGCTGGCCGGCCTTATTGCCCCCAGTGCGGTAGGGAGATTGCTGCCCAGACGGTGGAGCAGATTGCCGATTCCATAAACTCTCTGGCGGAAGGGAGCCGAATTCAGATAATGGCGCCTTTGATAAAGGGCCGTAAAGGGGAATACCAGCAGCTTTTCGACGACCTGCGCCGTTCGGGTTATGCCAGGGTGAGAGTAGATGGAGTGGTAACAGACCTCTCCGAAGAAATTAAACCGGATAAAAACAAAAAGCATAACATCGAAGTGATTATTGACCGGTTGATAATCGGCAGGGAGTACAGCCTCAGCCGTATGACAAGTTCGGTCGAGACGGCTTTAAAACTGGGTGGTGGTGTTGTGCTGGTATCTATAATAGATGGAGAAGAACTGCTTTTTTCCGAACACTACAGTTGTGCACAGTGCGGTACAAGCCTGGGAGAAATCGAACCGCGCACGTTCAGCTTCAACAGCCCGCATGGAGCCTGTGCCGCCTGCACCGGGCTGGGGGTCCGCCAGGAAATTGACCCCGAGATGGTCATTCCGGACAGGAATCTTTCGCTGACAGAAGGAGCGATCCAACCCTATCAGTTTCAGACATGGTATTTTTCCCAGATATCCGACATGGCAAGGCGTTATGGTTTTTCAACTCGTGAACCGCTCAGTAAGCTCAACGAACAACAGCTTGACCTCATATTGTACGGAGAAGGAGGGGAACCCCAGCGATATCGTAACCAGTTCGGCAGAGTCAGGGAATATTACAATGGTTTCGAAGGGGTAATACCCCGCATGATGCGGCTGTACCGCGATACCGAATCCGAGCAATCGCGCCAGTACGTGGAACGCTATATGGTGAGCCTCCCCTGTCCTGATTGCGGCGGCAAACGCCTGAAACCCGAAGCCCTGGCTATACAAATCCAGCGCAAAAATATTACAGAGGTTGCGGCTATGTCGGTGAGCGAGGTGCTTGAGTGGGTGCGTATGCTCAAATCTGCGGATACCCCTCTTTCCACAAGAGAACAAACCATCGCTGCTGAAATATTCAAGGAAATCGAGGCCCGTTTAAGTTTCCTGGAAAATGTCGGGCTTGATTATCTCAGCCTTGACCGGGTTTCTTCCACCCTTTCAGGCGGTGAAGCTCAGCGTATACGCCTGGCGACCCAGATAGGCAGCGGGCTGATGGGCGTTTTGTATGTTTGTGATGAACCTACCGTCGGCCTTCACCCGGCTGATGATTCACGCTTGATAGGAACACTTGAGCGATTACGTGAACTGGGAAACACGGTACTGGTGGTGGAGCATGATGAAGCCATGATGCGCTCTGCCGATTACATTATCGATATGGGGCCGGGAGCTGGAGAGCACGGCGGCAAAATGGTGGCATTTGGTACTCTCGAACACATAATGGAATGTCCGGATTCGCTCACAGGCAAATACCTCAGCGGCCGGCGGATTATACCCTTGCCGGAACACCGAAGGCCGGGTAACGGTGAGCAGTTGAGAATAAGGGGAGCCAGAGAAAACAACCTTAAAAGTATCGATGTCGATATTCCACTGGGTTGCCTGGTATGCGTAACCGGTGTTTCCGGCTCGGGTAAAAGCACCCTGATAAATGAAGTACTCTACAAGAAGCTGGCCCAGAAGCTGAACCGCTCCAGGGAAAAGCCCGGCCGTTGCGACAGCATCGACGGTGTTGAGTTCATTGATAAAATAATCAATATTGACCAGTCTCCCATTGGCAGGACACCACGTTCCAACCCGGCAACCTATACGGGCACTTTTACCCCTGTACGCGAATTGTTCGCGGCTTCACCCGAAGCAAAAGTCCGCGGCTATGGGCCGGGCAGGTTTTCTTTCAATGTCAAAGGCGGGCGCTGTGAGGCCTGCAGTGGTGACGGTTACACCCGTATCGAAATGCAGTTTCTGCCCGATGTTACCGTTCCGTGCGAGGTGTGCCGCGGTAAACGCTATACGCGGGAGGTACTGGGGGTAAAATTCAAGGGTAAAAACATTGCCGAAGTACTGGATATGACGGTTGCGGAAGCATTGAAATTTTTTGAGAATTTTCCAAAAGTAAAAAATAAACTTTCGACTCTCAATGATGTGGGCCTGGGCTACATACGCCTGGGTCAGCCTGCTCCAACCCTGTCGGGTGGCGAAGCCCAAAGGGTGAAACTCGCTACCGAGCTGTCACGGCGAGCTACCGGTCGCACTCTCTACATCCTTGATGAGCCGACGACCGGCCTGGCTTTTGAGGATATTGCGGCATTACTCAAGGTTCTGCAGAGGCTGGCCGGCACCGGCAACACCGTTCTGATAATAGAGCATCATCTGGATGTTATGAAAAACGCTGACTGGATTATTGACCTTGGGCCTGGCGCCGGGGACCGCGGGGGCGAGATAGTGGCCTGCGGTACCCCTGAAGAAATAGCCCGGCATTCATCCTCGTTAACCGGCAGTTATCTGAACGGGGTTCTTGGAAATAGGGCAACACCGGCATCCGTTAATTTATAGCAAGGTTTCAGGAGGTTGCAAATTGGAAAGGCAGGAAGCTCTGGCGGCAGTTGAAGCTAAGATAAAGAACCGGAACCTCATCAAGCACATGCTGGCAACCGAAGCCATAATGCGCTCGCTGGCCCGGAACCTGGGTAAGGACGTGGAATTGTGGGGCATAACCGGACTGTTGCATGACATCGATATGGAGCTCTGCAACGGCGACATGCATGTCCATTCAAGGTTGGGTGCCGATCTGGTTCGGGAAATGGGCGTCGAGGAAGAGGTTGCCGATGCCATACTACGCCACAATGAAGCTCATGGCATAGTTGCCGCGACGCAACTCGACATGGCTTTATATTGTGCCGATGCTCTGACCGGTCTGATTACTACCACAGCGCTAGTCCGGCCGGATAAGAAGCTGGCCAGCGTGGAATTCAAATCTATCAAGAAGAAATACAAGGAGAAAGGTTTCGCAGCGGGAGTCAACCGGAAACAGATAGAAACGTGCGCCAACCTGGGTCTTGAGCTGGACCAGTTTATCGAGCTGGGACTCGATGCCATGAAAGAGATTGCGGCCGATCTGGGGCTTTAAATGATATCGACTACAGAGCCCTCAGGTGTTTTGGTTACCTCGATGCGGCTGTTGAAGGCGTTTTTAAGTTCATCTATGTGGGTAATCACCAGTATAATTTCAAAGTCATTCTGAATCGAGTTGATAGCCTCCTTAACTTTTTCCAGCCCGATATCATCTTGAGTTCCGAAACCCTCATCAATTATGAGGGTAGGTAGGGGAGCGCCGCTGCGGTTAGCCAGCAGTTTGGCTAGTGCGATTCTAAGGGCAAAATCGATGCGGAAAGCCTCACCACCGCTGTACATCTCATAATTTCGCGTGCCGACTTCATCTGATATGTTGATTTCCAGGGTTTCAGCCTTTTCACCGGTTTTTTTCAATTTCTGGGATTCTATTTTAAGGGCCATCCGGTTGTCGGTCATTTTTCCCAGTATGCGGTTGGCTTCGTTTTCTATTTCAGGAATAGCCATTTCGATAAGCATTCCCTGAATACCTTTCTTGCCGAAGGCTTGTGTCAAAGTTTTATAGGTTGCTTCTTCAAGAGCGGTTTTTTTCAGGTCGGCTTCTTTCTTTTTTAATTTACTTTCCTGGTCCTTAAGGCTTTCCAGCCTGGCTTGCAAACGGTATACTGTCTCTCTGGCGGCCTTTAGCCGGTTATCGGCTGTCTTACGATTTTCTTCAGCCTGCACGAGTTCTTTTTTCACCGAGGGCAAATCTGCAACCTTGCCGGTTAGCTGTACTATTATTTCCTGGTCAGCCTGCTGGCGCAATGTGAGCTTATCGATTGCTTCGATAGCAGCCTCCGCAGTTTCTCTTTCAGACTGGATTTGGGTTGAGGCTTCGGAAAGCTTTAATTTCTGTTCCTTGAAATATTCAAAACGGTCCAAATCAGCTCTTGACTGGTTGTAAGCTTGCTCGTTGTATTCAAGGCTTTGAAGCTGCTGATAGATATTGGCGAGTTCTGCCTGTTCCCGTTGGGCGTAACTTTTTTCTTCCAGCCTTTTTTCAATACTTTCCAGCTCAGCCTTTTGGGCTTCAACCTGTTTGCCGGCTTGTTCGCACTCATTAATCCGGTGGTTAAGAATTGCCGTATCATTGTTGTGTTTTTCAAGGTCCAGCCGCAAAATTTTTCTGGCTGCCAGCAGGCTTTGCCTGTCTTGCTCGAGCGTCTTGCGCAACTCGGCTATTTTGTATGCATTTGCCTCTAAAGACCGGGTGAGAGCTGTTTTTTCCTGACTGTATTTTTTAAGGATTAGAAGGCGCTCATTTTCTTCCAGCGGTTTTTCGCATAAAGGGCAGTTAGTTTCAGGTTCCCTTGAAATCAATTCCAGCCGGCTGTCGATTTCATGGACGCGCTGGTTGGACTGAAAATCCTGGTATTCAAGGTTTTGTATCTGCTCTTGGATGTTTCTGGTTTTTTCTTCAGCCTGTTGCAGGCTTATTTCCCGCTCGCTGAGTTTCCGGCTGGCAGCTTGCTGGTTAACAATATTATTTTTCAGTTTCTCTCCCAGGCTTGCCTTGTTTTCAAGCTCATTGAGGGTTTTAGAGGCAACCGACTGTTGATTGAGCAGCTTATTTCGCTCGGATTCTATAATTTTTTCCAGCCTGTTTTTTTGTTCGCTGGTCTGATTGAGCAGCCTGAGCCGGCGGCTCATCTCATCAAAGGTGTCTTTTGCCTGAAGATACCGGGAAAATCCGTCTTCAATTGCCTGGCCTTCAGCCAGAATGTTCTCATACCCGGCAATTTTTATCCGGCTCTGTTCGGCCTGTTTCTGCCAGCTTGCAATCTGAGCCTGGAGTTCTTGAACAGTTGATTTTGCCCGTTCCAGCTGGTCCTGCTGGTTTTCCATAGTCTGTACAAGCCGGTTAAGGCGTTCATGCTGCGATTGAGCCTGAACGAATTCTTTTTCGGCGGCGTCCATCTCAATGCCCGCCTTTTCGCACTCCCGGGTCAGAAGGTCCTTATTTTCCAGTTCAACCCTGATTTCTTTGATGGCGTGCTCCAGGGCCTGGCCTTCGATCTGTTTCTCCCTGGTTTTCTGTCTGGCTGATTCAGCCAGGGTGTCATAAATGTCCAGTTTCAGAATACTGGCGAGAACATCCTTTCGCCTGGATGGAGTCTGTCGGCTGAATTCGTCAGCATGCCCCTGGCGCAGGTAAGCGCTGTTTACGAAAGTGTCGTAGTCCATATGAAGCAGGCGATTTATTTCTGCCTGGGTTTTGGATATGGTATCGGCGGTCAGAGGTTTAAAACCTTCCTGTGTGGATAATAAAAGGTCCAGGCTGGATTGGCCGCTGGAGGTTATTTTTTTAGCCCTGGTGCGTTTACGTATCACCCGGTATGTACTGCCGGAGGCCATAAAATCGAATTCTACAGCGGTTTCTTCCGTCCCGATAGATATCAACTCATCATCGCTGCTGGCGCGGGTTTTTCCCCATAAAGCCCAGGTGATGGCATCGATGATTGATGACTTGCCGGCTCCATTATCACCGGAGATACAGGCAGTATGAATACCGCTGAAGGAAAAAGCCGGGAAGTCCCCCCTGTACGGCATGAAATTGCGCAGTTTGAGCCTTGAAGGAATCATGGTTGTCTATTCAAGGTAATCCTTTAATTTGCGACTGCGGGAAGGATGGCGCAATTTACGCAGAGCTTTAGCTTCGATTTGCCGGATGCGTTCACGGGTAACGTTAAATTCCTTGCCAACTTCCTCAAGGGTCCTTGCCCGGCCGTCTTCAAGTCCGAAACGCAGTTGTAATACCCTTCTTTCACGATGGGTAAGGCTGGAAAGTACCTCGCCTATCTGCTCCTTGAGCAACTGGCGGGATGCCGCGTCCGGAGGCGGAACTATGTTCTGGTCCTCTATAAAATCTCCCAGGTGGCTGTCCTCTTCCTCGCCGATTGGGGCTTCAAGGGAAACCGGCAACTGGGATACCTTGATAATTTCCCTCACCTTGTCCGGGGGCAGGTCCATTTCAGCGCCGATTTCCTTGGGGGTCGGCTCGCGGCCGTATTCCTGGGAAAGCTGACGGCTTACCGAGAGCAGTTTGTGGATGGTTTCTACCATATGGACCGGGATACGGATAGTTCGTGCCTGATCGGCGATAGCCCGGGTTATTGCTTGGCGTATCCACCAGGTTGCATACGTTGAGAATTTGAAACCGCGGTGATAATCGAATTTCTCGACTGCGCGGATTAAGCCAATATTACCTTCCTGCAGCAGATCCAGCAGGGGCATACCCCGGCCGATGTGTTTTTTAGCGACGCTGACAACCAGCCTGAGGTTGGCTTCTGTCAGGTGCTTCTCTGCTTTTTCGGCTTCCATTTTGATGTTTTTCAAATATTGTTTCAGTTGCTGTTCGTTAACCTCCACTGAATCTATAAACGACTGCTGGCGAGCCAGTTGATCTATTTCGTCCAGAGTGGTTTCCTCCGGTATTGCCGCGAGTACTTCCGGTGGAAGGAGTCTGATATTCAGAGAAATATTGATGAGCTCACTCTCGACCTCTGCCGGGGTCTTGCCGGTTTTTGCGGCGATAGACTGGGTAAATTTCTGGTCGATTTCATCGATAAGGTTGTGCTGTATATCCGGATTGGTGATGGCCTGTTTGAAATACTTGCATTTTTCCAGGCCAAGCTCTTCCTGAAACAGGCAGAGGGTTTCCCGGGCCTTGATGAGATCAAGAAGCATATTGAGCACCAGCTGTATGGGGGTGGGCGGTGTACCGTACTCGTCGGTATACCTTTCTTTTATTTCGCGAATCCGTTTGCCGGCTTCCATTTTTTTTGCCAGGACTTTTTCGTCATCGGCACTGAGCAGAGTTACCCTTCCTATTTCGTGCAGGTACATTCTTACCGGATCATCAACAACGCCATGCTCTTCAATTTGGTCCAGAGGCAGGATGAGGTCAGCCTCGGCCGTTTCCAGATCTTCTTCAATTTCTACATCGGAATTGAGTTCGTCTTCAGCCAGGCTGTCATCGGCAGGCAGGTCTTCATCCGAAGGTTCTTCATCGAGGCTGTCTTCGAGCTCTTCCTCTGTGTCTTTAGCTTCTTCTTTTACTTCGATTTTAGCTTTGTTTTTCTTTTTATCATTTCTCACTGGCGTTGTTCTCCTTCTTGATGCGTTCTGTATTTTTTGATTTTTGCCAGAACACGCTTTTTAATTGGTCTCCTATTTTCATGCTCTCCTCGAGCAGCGCTTCCTTCTCCGTTGCAGACAGCCCTGCGGAGCTTAAAATGGCCTCCTGGTTTTGCATAAGCGTTCTCAGGTAGTTTTCCTTGAGAAGAAGCACGCACTCTTCCAGTTTGCGTTCAAGACCGCCGGGTATTAACGGGCGGGTGCCGAGGCGTTCCATATACTCCAGGGTCGCAAAATCCAGCTTGTTCTTTACCGTTTCGATGTCATCACCGGCAGACAGGAGCGAGAAAATCAATGCATTTTCAGTGCTGGAGAAGTATTCAGTTTCAAGTTCGACAGCTTTTTGCCTCAGTTGCGGGTGCTGGATGAGCAGGGCCAGGCAATACTCTTCGCGCTGGTTCGATAACAGAGGCCGCCCGGTCCGCGCCACTTCCGGTTTAGCATATTGAAATCCGGTTTGGTTGCGGGTTTTCATCTCTTTCAGGGAGGCTTCCAGCCTTGACTCATTGACGTTTACCATCTTTGACAATTTTTGAAGATAATGCGCCTGGCGCA
Source organism: Dehalococcoidaceae bacterium (assembly GCA_016928015.1). Taxonomy (GTDB): domain Bacteria; phylum Chloroflexota; class Dehalococcoidia; order Dehalococcoidales; family CSSed11-197; genus CSSed11-197. Next base: position 11,119 of record JAFGLQ010000018.1, on the reverse strand, counting down.
CAAGGTTGTTCATCTGGGCAATGACAGGCAGAATCCTGTCTACCAGCCGGGACTTGCCGGCGGCACTGGAAAGGTCGCATTCCGCGGCTGCTTTAGAGATGATGAAATCTACCAGAGGTTCGGCATCGTTTACAGCCTTTGACCAGTCCTGGGCTGATTGCCGGATTACGGCATCAGGGTCGAGCCCCGGAGACATCAAGGCTACTTTTATTTCGCTGCCCAGAGAGTTTTCGTGCTCGATACCTCTCAACACGGCTTTTTCACCGGCTTCGTCGGCGTCCATTGCCAGGACCAGGTTGCGGGTCAGCTTTTTTATCGCATCAATCTGTTTTTCGGAAATGGCGGTTCCCATGGCAGCTACGGTATTTGTAAAACCATACTGCCTGGCAATGATTACATCCATATAGCCTTCAACCAGTACAACCTGGTCGCGCCTGCGTATTTCTTCACGGGCCAGATCCAGCCCGTACAGGATCCCGCTTTTGTCGAATACCGGACTTTCCGGAGAATTCAAGTACTTTGGTTGAGAACCATCCATCTCGCGTCCACCGAAACCGGTCGTTCTTCCAGCTGTGTTATTAATCGGGAACATCAGCCGGTTATGGAAACGGTCTATAAACCCGGTTTCCGTTTTAATAACCAGTCCGGCATCCAGCAGTTCCTTTTCGGAAAAACCCTTCTCAAGCAGATGTTTCTTCAGGTTTTCACGTCCGGAAGGACTGAAACCCAGTTTAAAATCCATTAAAGACTGAGCATTAAGCCCGCGGCTGAGGGCATATTGACGTGCCTTTTCGGCTTCCCTGGAAGTGTTGAACAGGTTATAGTAATAATCCCGAGCGGCTTCATTGGCTTCATACAACCTGGCATGCTGCTGTTTTTCCAGAGTTTCGCGACCGCGCACCGGCAAGGTGACCCCGGCACGGACGGCCAGCATTTTAAGAGCTTCGGCGAACTCTATGCCTTCCTTTTTCATCACCAGGGAAAATATGTCTCCGCCGGTCGAACAGGCGCCGAAACAATGCCAGCTCTGGCGGTCCGGGAATACAAAAAAAGAGCCGTGCTTTTCCTGGTGGAAAGGGCAAACACCTTTGAAATTCTTGCCTGCCTTGGTTAACTGGGTATACCGGCCGGCAATTTCAACTATATCCAGCTTTTGTTTGATTTCTTCAATTGCACTCATGGTACACCCTATTATACAGTATCATAGACTTTACATAAAAAGATTTGCAGGGGGTTTTAGAGGCATAGTTGCCGGGCCAGGCGAACAGCGTACTGGTCCGTCATGCCGGCGATGTAATCTACCGTTGCTCTCAAATTATCACCACGGCTTATACTCAGGTAGTCATCCGGCAGTTTGCCCGGATGACAGCTTAGATAGTCATACAGTTTTCTCACAACATTCCTGGCATTTTCACTTTCCTGAAGCAGCGACTGTACAGTATATACATGCTCGAACAAAAAATCTTTTAAAATACTCGCGGCTTCTGTCACTTCCCGGCTCATCGAGATACGTTGATACGAGCCAACTTCCTGAACGGCTTCCAGCCGGGAGGAACAGATAATATCGCAGACCATGGTATTGATGCGCTCCCGATGGCTGCTGCCCAGCACCCGCCTGGATTGAAGAGGGATGTCGCCAGCGCAAATCATTCCTGAGCGTACGGCATCATCAACATCATGATTAATATAAGCAATCAGGTCGGATATTTTCACTATATCTCCCTCTAAACTGCCGGTACCTCCCCATCCTTCACCCAGTATTTCTTCCATGGATTTTGAATGATTCAGAATGCCATCCCTCACCTCCCGGGTGAGGTTAAGGCCGCTGCCTTCGTTTTCCAGCCTATCTACTACACGGAGGCTTTGCCGGTTGTGCTTGAAACCTTCCGGATAAAGCTTGTTCAGGGTTTCCTCTCCCATGTGTCCGAAAGGGGTATGGCCAAGATCGTGGCCCAGGCCGATTGCTTCGGCAAGATCTTCGTTCAAGTTAAGAGCCCGGGTGATTGTCCGTGCTATCTGAGTAACCTCCAGGGTGTGAGTGAGCCTTGTGACATAATGGTCGCCGGCGGGTGCGATGAAGACCTGTGTTTTATGTTTCAGGCGTCTGAACGCCTTGCAGTGAATAATCCTGTCGCGGTCACGCTGGAACTCGGTACGAATATGGCAGGGTTCTTCCGGTCGTGCCCTGCCCAGGGTAAACCGGCTCCTGGTGGCAAACGGTGAGAGCATTTCGATTTCCCGCTGCTCGGTCCGAACGCGGATTTCCGGGATATCTCCCATTATTTATTTAGCTTGGCTTCAGCCCTGGCAATAATCTCCCTGGTTGTTCCAATCATATCCGGACTCACCGATACCGATGTTATTCCCCATCCGACCAGTTTTTCAGTAAGTTCCGGGTATACGGATGGAGCCTGTCCGCAAATGGAAGAAGTTACCCCCATCTGTCCGGATATGGTAATGGCTCTTTCCAGTGCCATCAGGACGGCTTCATTGCGTTCATCAAAGGTTTTGGCCAGTCGATTGGAATCCCGGTCAATGCCCAGAATCAACTGGGTAAGGTCGTTCGAGCCGATGGATATCCCGTCAATGCCCACGTTCAGGAATTTATCGATAAGGAAGATATTTGACGGCACTTCTACCATCATCCAGAGCTTGAATTCTTTTGAACGTTTCAGGCCTTCCGATTCAAGCAGGTCCTTGGTAGCCTGGAGCTCATTTACGGTCCTGACGAAAGGAATCATAACCCAGAGATTGGTATAATCTTTACGGACTCTTCGAATAGCTTCCATTTCGAGTTTGAAAGAATCGATATCGGTAATATATCTTGAAGCGCCCCGGTAGCCCAGCATCGGGTTTTCTTCGACCTCCTCGAATTCACGCCCGCCGATCAGGTCGCGGTATTCATTGGTTTTGAAATCGGTGGTGCGGTAAACGACGGGTCTGGGATGAAAAGCTTTGGCGAAGGAAAGAATGTTATCGTAGAGCTTCTGTACGAATTCGTGGCCGCGCCGGTGTTTGAGCATATACTTGGGATGCTCTCCTATCTGGGCGATCATGAATTCCGCCCTGAGTAATCCGACACCATCTACATTTCGAGCAGAAACCATTTCGGCCAGTTCAGGTTGAGCCAGGTTGACATAAACTCTGGTTTTGGTTTCGATGGCTTCCTTCAGTATATTGGCTGCAAAGGCAGAAGCGGTGTTTCTGCCCACCTTTCCTTCGTAGACCTTACCGTGGCTGCCATCTACGCTTATCATCTGATCATTGGCCAGCTTGGCAGTAGCCTGGCTTGCGCCAACCACGCAGGGTATACCCAGCTCGCGGCTGACAATGGCAGCGTGGGCCGTGCGGCCGCCCCGATCGGTCACAATAGCTGCAGCCCTTTTCATAGCCGGCACGAAATCGGGAGTAGTCATCTCTGCTACCAGCACATCTCCTTCGGCGACCTGGTCGATCTGGGTCGGATCCAGAATAATTTTAACCGGGCCGGAAGCCAGCCCCGGGGAAGCGGCATCTCCGGTAAGCAGAATCGGGGCATCGATTTCGGCTTCTTCCTCCATGCTCTCCTTCAGCGCTGTAACCGGTCGTGACTGGACAATGTAGAATGTATGGTTTTCCCTGGCCCATTCGATATCCTGAGGCTGTTGATAATGCTCTTCGATTTTCTTGCCCATCCCGGCCAGTTGTTCAATTTCAAGGTCGGTCAGCTTCTGGACATTTTGTATACGTGATGGCAGCTGCAGCCATATATTGGGCTCCTTTTCGCCCGGCGCCGGATTACGGGTAAGCTGCTGTTCCTGGCGGCTTATTTTCTTGGTGGAAATTTTTACTTTTTCTTTATCGATAATGTACAGGTCAGGGCTGACTTCACCGGATACCAGCCCCTCGCCAAGTCCATAAATGGCTTCGATTACCATCTTTCTGGTATCCGAGGTGACCGGTTCCACGGTAAACATCACCCCCGAAGTCTGGGAATTGACCATTCTTTGCACCGGAACGGCGATGCCGACTTTGAGGTGTTCGTAACCCTGCTGTTCGCGATAGTAGATTGCCCGGGATTCGAAAAGAGAAGCCCAGCAATTCTGTACTGCCTGGATTACGTTGTCTTCCCCCTCGATATTCAGGAAAGTGCTTTGCTGGCCGGCAAAAGAGGCCTCCGGCAGGTCTTCGGCTGTTGCCGAAGACCTTACTGCAACTAGCCCCTGGCCGAGCTCGCTGTATGCTTTTCTGATTTCGGTTTTGATTTCAGCTGGTATAGGGGCGGACGAAACCAGTTGCTTGATTTTTTTACTGACATCCTGAAGCTGTTTGGAATTGTTGGCATCCAGGGGCGTTAGCAGATTCTGGATTTTGGCCGCCAGTTTGGATTCTTCAAGAAACATGTAGTAGGCCTGTGAGGTTATGATAAAGCCCGGTGGGACTGGAATGCCTGCCTGGGTCATTTCTCCCAGGTTGGCGCCTTTGCCGCCTACCAGGGCAATGTCGCCCTTGCCAACTTCTTTGAACCACACAACGCCCTTTTCCATGCAATAATTCTCCTTACATATGGTGATAATTCATAACATTATAACAATAGTGAGCTATTGAATAAAGTCAATGATTGAAAATTGAAATTTGACTGGGTAAAGCCGTTATTAGCAGCCCTGTTTAATTTGACAGTACTTTTTCGCCAGAGTAGAATTTCCATGCGATGTAAAGCTGTGGCCAAGATAGCGAGGAGGCATTCATAATGGTTGAAGTAACAATTGATAGCGTACGTATCGGGCTCATGAACCGCAAACCCGAATACCAGTACGTAGTTTTGTTAAGAGAACGCATGACCAAGCGTTATTTGCCCATATTCATAGGCCAGGCGGAAGCCAGGGCCATACTTATCAAGTTGAAAAATGAAACCGTACCGCGCCCTATGACTCATGACCTCCTGCACACTATCATGGATGTACTCGGGGCTTCGGTGGATTCGGTAATCGTAAATTCCCTGGAGAACGATATCTTTTTTGCCAAAATAATTGTCAACATTAACGGCCGCCAGCAGGAAATCGATTCGAGGCCGAGTGATGCCCTGGCCCTGGCAATTCGGGCTGATGCGCCTATTTTTGTTGATGAAGCGGTGCTGGACAAAGCCGGTATTTCTCTTGACAGGGACAAGGACACTGATGATTTTATATTGGACAGCGCCGAAGGCCTGGAAAATGAAGGAAAGGGCGGCAAGGTGAGTGATGAAGAAATGAAACGTCTTGGGGCATTTCGTGACTTTATCGACACTCTCGATCTTGATGATTTCGATAAAAATAAATCCTGATTCAAACAGATCTCATGCAGATATGACCCCCGGTTGAAATAATCGGGGGTTTTTTGCATTTCCGGAGTTAAATTGACTTGCTTTGAAGAGTTTTGTTATGCTATCCTCTTGAAAATGAGAATCTGGTCATTTGGCACGTGCATATGCATATAATATTTGTACATAAATTTGCTCCGGCAGCATAAGTTGGTTATTTGTTTTGCGCAGAATAAGCTTGGCGGTTAACCTCTAATCATATAAACAACCCCGAGCTTTTTTAATGTTTGTTAGACTTGTAAAGGTTTTGTTTTACATCATTATGTATGGTTCTCTCGAAAAAAATAATAAGGTAAGGGGGATGGCTAGTGGCTAAGAAGAAGGGCTGCCTCGGCTGTTCATTACCGGTAGCCATTATACTTGTAGTTGTTGTTCTTGCTGTAATTATCATGGGTGCTTTGGCGGGGCCGTTAGGCAGGGCATTCGGCGTTGAGGGGTTGCCTTCATGGATGTCGCTGCATACACCTCATCCCAAACTGCCGGCGGATACAATATTCCATATTTTCAATTTCCCGGTTACCAATACTCTTATCGCCACCTGGTTAACTATCGTGGTTCTGGTTGGCCTGTTCTGGGCCGCCTTCAGAAAACCCGGTATGGTTCCAGGCAGGCTGCAGGCCGGTTTGGAAGCTATTTTGAGCTGGATTTACGATTTATGTACCTCTACCGCAGGTGAAAAAGACGGGCGGCGTTTCTTCCCCTTTATTACCACCATATTTTTGTTTATTATAGTGTCAGCATGGCTGGCCCTGTTGCCGGGGTTTCAGACGATACTGGTCCATGGAGCTGATGGTGAGGCAGAGCTGATCCGAAGCGCCAATACCGATTTGAGCACCACCCTGGCACTTTCTCTGATTACCTTTTTTACGGTTGAATTTATCGGCTTTAAACGTTTAGGGCTGGGCTACCTTAAAAAGTTTTTTGTGTTCAGCGGTGTAGTCAGCGGCGTAAAAATGCTGTTTACCAAAGGCCAGCAAGGCAAAGCGCCTCTGGAACTTGTTTCCGGGCTGATGACCGCATTTGCAGGTTTTCTTGAATTAATCAGCGAACTGGTCAGGATATTAAGTTTGAGTTTCCGGTTATTCGGCAACATGCTGGCGGGCGAAATACTGCTGATGATGATGGCTTTCCTTGTGCCGTACCTGATACCGTTGCCTTTTTACGGCCTTGAGCTGCTGGTAGGCTTTATCCAGGCTCTGGTGTTCGGCAGCCTGGCAATCGTGTATATCTCCTTAGCCGTAAAACCACATGAAGAGCATTAAACCAGTACACATGATATTATTGTAAATATAAAATAAGGGGGAGTATAAAAAATGGAACTGGAAGCCGCCAAATTACTGGGCGCTGGTCTGGCAGCTGGTCTGGGCATGATAGGACCTGGCATAGGCCTAGGTTTGATTGGTGCATATATGCTGCAGGGTATTTCACGCAACCCTGATGCCAGGGGGCCTATGTTTACCAACATGATTCTCATGGCCGGCTTAACGGAGGCTGCCGCCATCTATGCGCTTATTATCGCCATTCTGCTGATTTTCGTTGCCTAGCAAACATTATTAGCGTTGGATTGATTTACTTTAATCCCAGGGAGGATGAAGAATGGAAATACTGGACAAGTTGGGTATAAATATACCTTCGCTTATAGCGCAAGCTGTCAGCTTTGGTATTTTGCTGTTTATTCTGTATAAAGTCGGCTATCAACGCTTTTTGAAAACTGTAGATGAGCGCTCCAGGCGGATCAAGGAAAGCCTGGAGGCCGGTGAGAAAGCCAAGCAGGAAGCCGTACAGGCGGAGCAGGAAGTTGCCAAGCGCATTGACGAAGCCAACCTCAAGGGCCAGCAGATAGTTGAACAGGCTTCCAAGTCGGCCGAGGCAGTCAAGAAAAAGATTGAGCAGGATGCCAAGAAACAGGCTGAAGAGATTATCCAGAAAGCTCAGGTAGAAATAGAACGTGAAAAAGCCGCCGCCTTTAACGAGTTGCGCAAGGAAGTAGCCGATCTGGCTGTTGCGGTCGCCAGTAAGGCAATCAGCCACTCCCTGGACGAGAAAACCCATCAGGAGTTGATCGATTCGGTTCTTAAAGAAGCAGCCGCTATTCAGGATTAGGGTCGGAAGGCCTCCTGTGGAGAGGAAAATTTATGGCAAGTAATGTTTATGCTAAAGATATGGCCAAAGGTTTGTTCGATGCCGCTGAAAAGAAAGGCAACCTGGTTAAATGGCTGAGCGAATTAAGGTTGCTTGCCGACTTGTTAAAAGACCCGGCTTTATCGGGCATGGTTGGCAAAACAGATATACCATTCGAGGCAAAACAGCAAGCCCTCAAGGACAGAGGGGTTGAGTTAAGCGCTGAAATGGAAAACCTTCTTTCAGTTCTGATTGAAAAGGGCAAACTGGGAAGTGTTGATTCCGTTGCCATAGAATACCAGCGCTTGATGGATCAGCATCACGGGATTGAAGGTTCCCAGGTTGCCAGTGTCACAACGGTCAATCCGCTGGATGATGCTACCAGGCTTGAGCTGGGCAAAAGCCTCTCCAAAATGGCGGGCAAGCCGGTCGTTATCGATTCCAGGGTCGACCCGGAAATACTGGGCGGGGTGATAATACGCATCGGTGACAAGCTTATCGATGGCAGTATTCGCACCAAACTCCAAACTATAAGCAAGGAGCTGGTTTAATGGCAAACTCAGCCGGAAATGACATAGTTGCTGCTTTAAAGCAGCGTATCGAAAAATATGAAGCCAAGGTCAGCGTTGTTGATGTTGGCACTGTCGCCGAAGTCGGCGACGGGATTGCCCGTATTCACGGGCTTGGCTCGGCCAGTTACAATGAACTTCTCCGCTTTCCCGGTGATGTGATGGGTATTGCCATGAACCTGGAAGAGGGCGTCGTCTCTGCGATTATCCTGGGCGACGACTCCGGCATCAAGGAAGGGGATGAGGTCAAAGCTACCGGGCATGTTGCCGAAGTGCCAGTAGGCGATGAGTTAATCGGCAGGGTGGTAGATCCGCTCGGCCGCCCGCTCGATGGCAAGGGAGATATCAAGACCAAGGGCACCCGGCCGCTGGAGCGCATCGCCTCTAACGTCGTAGCCCGGCAGTCGGTTGATACTCCGGTGCAAACCGGTATAAAAGCCATTGACAGCATGTTTCCTATCGGCCGGGGCCAGCGCGAGTTAATTATTGGCGATCGTTCCACCGGTAAAACCGCCGTAGCCCTGGATGCCATTATCAACCAGAAAGACGGCGACCTGACCTGTATATACGTTGCTATCGGCCAGAAAGCTTCCAAGGTGGCTCAGGTAGTTGCCCAGCTTGAGGCCAATGGCGCCATGAAGCATACCGTAATAGTAGCTGCCAATGCGGCCGATTCTGCCGCCATGCAGTATCTGGCGCCATATGCCGGATGCGCCATCGGGGAAGAATTCATGGAGCAGGGCAAGGAAGCCTTGATCGTATATGACGACCTTTCCAAGCACGCGTGGGCTTACCGGCAGATGTCGCTTCTGCTCAGACGGCCGCCGGGAAGGGAAGCCTACCCGGGTGATTTATTTTATCTTCACAGCCGTCTTCTGGAGCGCTCGGCCAAGCTCAATAAAGAGAATGGCGGCGGTTCCCTTACCGCCCTGCCGATTATCGAAACCCAGGCCGGGGACGTTTCGGCTTATGTCCCGACCAATGTTATTTCCATCACCGACGGCCAGATTTACATGGAGCCGGACCTTTTCAACGCCGGCATACGCCCGGCAATTAACGTAGGCCTTTCAGTTTCCCGTGTTGGCTCGGCTGCCCAGATAAAGGCCATGAAACAGGTGGCCGGCAAGCTCAAGCTGGAAATGGCTCAGTACCGGGAACTGGCTGCTTTTGCCCAGTTTGGTGCCGCGGACCTGGATAAGGCTACCCGCAACCAGCTTGAACGCGGCAAACGAATTACCGAAATATTAAAACAGCAGCAGTTCTCGCCGCTGACTGTAGAGAAACAGGTAATGATGTTTTACGTGATCACCAATAATTATCTTGACGATGTTGCGGTTGAAGATGTCAAACAATTCGAATCCTCTTTCTATGCTTATGTCGAGCGTGAACATTGTAAGCTGGGTGAAAATATTATAAAAGAAAAGAAGATCACCCCTGAAATCGAAGGGGAGCTAAAAGAAGCCATCGAATCATTCAAGTCAACCTTTGTGGCAGGCAAGAAGAAGGAATAAAAAGGAGCACTTTTGGCTAACATCCGTTTAATCAAACGGCGTATTCGCAGTATTCAGAACACGGCCAAGATTACCCGGGCAATGGAAATGGTGGCCGCCTCCAAGATGCGCAAAGCCCAGGAGCGTGGTCTTGCCGGCAGGCCTTATTCCGACAAAATGGTGGAAGTAGTTGCCGACCTGACCAGGGCTACGATGGCGACAGGATCCAGCGCTCCTCATCCCTTACTGGAGGTTCGCCCGGAAGTAAAGAAGGTAGCAGTAGTGTTTGTCTCACCCGACAGGGGCCTGTGCGGCGGCCTGGTGAGCAACCTCAATCGAAAAATCGGCCACTTCTTCATGAGCATCAAAAAACCCGTTGCCGCGGTTGCCGTCGGTAGAAAAAGCGTAGATTTCTTAAGACGAACCGGACGGCATATGCTGGCTGAATTCACCAATATGGGAGACCGGCCTTCTTTTCTCGAGACACTGCCGATCTCGCGCATAATCCTTGATGAATATACCAGCGGGGCGGTAGATGAAGTCTATATAGCCTATAACCGGTTCGTGTCCACCATTTCCCAGCAGCCGGTAATAGAAAAACTGTTACCTGTAGATACGGCTCAATTTCAGCCTGCGGCAGAACAGAACACCCATACCGGAGCTGTGGAACATATATATGAACCTGATGTAGCCGGTGTTTTGAATGAACTCCTCCCGCGGTTTGTCGAGATGCGCGTTTACCAGGTTATACTGGAATCAATTGCCAGTGAGCAATCTGCACGCATGGTCGCTATGCGTAATGCCACCAGCAACGCTAATGACCTGGTTGAAGACCTCACTTTACAATTTAATAAGGCCCGACAGGACGTTATTACCCGGGAACTATTGGATATTACCGCCGGTAAAATGGCTTTGGAACAGGAGAAGTAATTTATGGTAAAAGAAACAGCTGAGACCTCAAAAGGTAAAGTAGTTCAAGTGATCGGCTCAGTGGTGGATGTGGAATTCCCATCGGATCATATGCCGGCCCTTTTTAACGCTATTGCAATAGATTCCGGTGACATTAAACTGACGCTTGAGGTGCAGGGGCACATCGGTAATGGATGGGTTAGGTGCCTTTCTCTTGACCCGACGGATGGCCTGGCAAGAGGTGTCGAGGCAATAGATACCGGTTCCTCCATAAAAGTACCGGTTGGTAAAGCTGCTCTGGGCCGTATATTCAATGTAACCGGTGTTCCTTTGGATGGCAAGGGTGATGTAAAGGCCGATGAGTACTGGCCGATACACCGTGATCCTCCGGCGTTCGAGGAACAGCAATCTACAGTACAAATGTTTGAAACCGGTATTAAGGTAATCGACCTTATCACTCCCTTTGCCAAGGGCGGTAAAGCCGGTTTACTCGGAGGCGCCGGCGTAGGCAAGACCGTTATTATTCAGGAACTCATTCGTAATATTGCTACCGAGCATGGCGGTTATTCAGTGTTTGCCGGCGTAGGTGAACGTTCTCGTGAAGGCAATGACCTCTGGCATGAAATGCAGGATTCCGGCGTTATCGATAAAACATGCCTGGTTTTCGGCCAGATGAATGAACTTCCGGCAGT
>JAFGLQ010000003.1 GCA_016928015.1 Dehalococcoidaceae bacterium | reverse complement strand
GTGCCGGCTTGAATCGAGAGTTTATGGAAGGTAGCCGCTTTTATCCCGGTTTTTATAATATGTCGGTCCGGGTCGTACTTTTCGCCCCGGCACACGGCTGTAAGATGGTTGGGGCCGGCAAGAACAACGGTAAAGTTCCGCAATATTATACCCTGAGTGTCAAAGTAATAAAGCAAACGGTTAAGCCATTCGAACAGCAGGGTTTCCCGATCTTGCTCGGCAATGCAGAGCGTAACCGATTGCCTGAGGCGAATCTTTCTCAGGTCGGTTATTATTGAAAACATTCCGCGGGCGGCATTGGCATAAGCTTCGCTCAAGTCAATGCCGCGGGCAATCAGGCCGATGTCGGCGGTATGTTCCGTTAGTCTGTAACCGCTTGCCATGTTGTAAAGTATTTTACATGCAAAGGTCCGGTGACTCAATTTCTTGATTGTAAATACGCAAAGAACTAAACTTAAATATATAAGCTACTCCGGTTCATCCGAAAAAGCGAGAGGTGACAAATGGCAACCTTAATACTTGCCAGGAGCGATGTGATAAATCTGATTGACATGGGTTCGGTAATCCAGTCTGTCGAGGGAGCCTTCAGGGATTTATATAACGGACTGGCCCAGATGCCTGCCAAGGTATATATAGCTGTCGAAAAAGGAGACTTCCGGGCGATGCCTGCGGCGCTTCCAGGGGCAGCTGGAATAAAATGGGTCAATGTTCATCCGGATAATCCGTGCCGGGGCATGCCGACAGTAATGGGACTGTTGATATATTCCGATCCTGAAACCGGATATCCGCTCGCTGTTATGGATGCTACCGAAATCACAGCTTACCGCACCGGTGCGGCTGCAGCCATCGCCGCCAGATACATGGCCAGGCCCGGTTCCTGTTCTCTGGGCCTGGTAGGCGCCGGGCGACAGGCCTATACCCAGCTGGAAGCCCATAACGAAATATTTTCCTTCAGTGAAATATTTGTGTTCGATATCGATGGAGGCAGAGCGGAGGCTTTGATAAAGGCTTATCCACACCTGCCTATAACCTTCAAACCGCTGGAAACGGTTTGCAGTTGTGATATTGTTTGTACTACTACGCCTGCCAGGCAACCTGTAGTAAAACTGGATATGTTAAAACCCGGCGCCCACATTAATGCCGTGGGAGCCGATGCTTGTGGCAAGCAGGAACTTGAGCCTGAAATTCTGCAGGTTGGCCGCGTCGTGGTCGATGACCCTGATCAATCGATAAAAGCCGGTGAAATCAATGTAGCTGTGAGCCGGGGGTTATTCCAACCTGGACAGATTGCCGCAACATTGAGCCAGGTAATTGCCGGGGAAAAACCCGGCCGGGAAAATGAAAGGCAGATTACAATTTTTGACTCGACCGGCATTGCGATTCAGGACATCGCCGTAGCCCGGTCTGTTTACCAGAAAGCTAAGCACACCGCTCGCGGGCGTTACCTGGAAATCCCGCTGGTGGATTGACAGGTTTCAAGACTCTTCTGCGCTAGCACCGTTGGCATGTTTGCGGTTGGTTTCCCAAATCAAAGCCACTCCCATGGCAGTGACCAGAATATTACGCAGTATCAAGAATATCACGGCAGGTTGCTCAAGGTTCATCAGTTGCCCGTAATTATGCGGGTAAAGGTAGCTGCTCAGCAACCCGATAATGCCGAAGGAAATCCAGGCAGGATGACGCAGGCGCCCGCCGACCAGTGGCACCAGCGGATAAAGCCATATTACAAACTGGGTGGAAAAAATCTTGGTACTTACCAGCAGTAAAGCGGTGATGCCCAGGCCGTACCCGATTAAAGCCTGGGGACTTGTGCCTGTTTTAACAATTTTTTTATAGTACAGCCAGTAACAGAAAGATAAAATCGCTGCAGCCAGGTAGCTGGAAGCGGCAACCAGGAAATCCGATCCCGGAGACTGCAAGTCCACCGAAGCCGGAGCCCGGATAACTTCAACGAACGTCAGTCCGAGCATATCCGCCAGCATAAGCAGTGAGGCATAACCCGATTCAAGCTGTAATCCGCGGTCCGAATGGAAACTGACAAAATCCCAGAAACCCGCAGGGCTGGCGATTAAAAACGGCAGCGAGAAAACCGCACCGGTCAGCACGAAGACTGCTAATCCTTTGCACAGCGGGCGGTATTCCCGCCTGTAAAGATAGGGTATGGCAAACAGGGGAGCCAGTACCAACGGATATATCTTGACGAGTACGCCCAAAGCGAGCGCCAGCCAGGCGGTTTTATTCTTGCCGGCAACATAGAAATAGACAGCCGCCAGGCTCATAACCGCCGGTATAACATCGAAGCGGTTAATAACAATATCTCCCAGCAGGTAAAACACCACGGTATAAACAAGCAAAGTTTTAAAGTGGGGCAATTTCGTTATCCGTGCAATGCGGCTCAGGAAAAACAGGCCGGCGATATCGAAAGCTACCATGAGAACGGCAAAACCGTCGGCATAACCCACCAGTTCGGCAGAAAAAAGCCGGGGAATTGCCAGAAAGAGAAAAGCCAGAGGCGGATATTCGACTGAAAAATCCTGGTAAGGGATGTGGCCGGCAAATATCAAATCGGCACATTCGAAATACAGTTCCACGTCCGGGTGAATTCTTATCTGGAAACTGGAAAAGTTTAGCCAGACAAGCAGGATGATGACATGCAGCAATGCAAAAAACGCAAGCTGGCGCCAGACGGGTGTAAAAAATACTCGAAACCGGTTAAGGATTATTGAAAAATACATTTGGCCTCAAATAGTTATCAGGATATTTTAACCCGCATGGTGAACCTGGGGCAACAAGTGGCTTGCATTGCAACTGCAACAGTGCCCCGGTAGTTATGAAGCGGTGCCGGGAGACAGTCTTTTCCAGAAGAACCGCCGGTGCCAGTTCTGCATTATCGTGATTGTTTTTCGGCCTGCCAGCAGCATGAATACACCGTTTGCCAGGGCGTGCATGGTATCGAACCAAAGGCTGTTTGCCTGGGAGATTAAGAAGGTCTGCCAGGTGAGAGGGTAAATGAGCGATGCCCAGAACCACAGGTTCATGATCACGCCGAACACATATCCCCAGATAACCCCGAAAGCGGCAAGCGCCCATATGTTCAGTTTCCTGGAACGAAACAACCCGGCAACGAAACCTGCCATGCCCCAGCCTAAAATCTGGAAAAGAGTCCACGGTCCATGCCCCAGAAACAGATTGGAAACCAGGGCGGTAATGGCCCCGGTCATGAAGCCTGCCATCGGGCCGAACACATAACCGGTGCAGATGATGATGAAGGTTGCCGGTTGCACATTCGGTATAGGAGCAAATGGAATCCTTATTATAGCCGAAAGCGTACCCATCATGGCGATGAGGGCTACCTCGCGTGAACTGATTTGCCTGGATTCGAATTCAAAAAAGAAAGCAGCGATTGCCAGCACGGCGATAATAAAAGTGACCAGTCCCCAGTTAAGTCCACTACCTACCCAGTCCGGCGCCAGCAGTGCGAACACCAGGGTAGCAACTGCTGAGAGTGTCAACAAAACAGTCATCAGGTGGCTTCGGTTTATCACAGAGCGCTCACAACCTCTTCAGCCGTTAAGATATCAGCCGGTACGCCGTATTTTTCGTAGGGTTGAATCAGGCGGTTTATCTGGGGTGAAAACATAAGCGCCTGGGACATTACGTGGTGCTTGTCGCCATCTACAATAATCCTGCCCTCGCTCATCAGGATTACCCGGCTGGCAAATCTGGCTACAAGTTCAACGTCATGGGTGATAAGAATAACCGTTTTGGACCGATGACGGTAGTCGTCTATAAGATGCATGAGTTTTATTTTAAGCCTGTCCTCGATACCGCGGGTAGGTTCATCCAGAACCAGGATTTCGGGCTCGCCAGCCATTACTGCAGCCAGCGCCAGCCGCTGTTTTTCGCCGCCGCTTAATTCCCGGGGGTATCGGTGTGCCAGGTGAGACAGGCCGAATTTATCCAGCATTTGCTGGCTTATTTGCTTGATTTCATTGCCATCCAACCCCTTGTTTTTCAAACCGAATGCGATTTCTTCCCTGACGCTGTCGGCAAAAAGATGTTCCTGGGGATTTTGAAACACCAGTCCCACGGATGCTGACATTTCAGCGGTGCTGGCTCCGGTAATTTCCTTACCCAGTATTTTAACTTTGCCTTTAGCAGGCACAAGCAACCGGTTCAACTGCTTGACAAGAGTGGTTTTACCGGAAGCATTACGGCCCATTATAACCACGAGCTCTCCCCGGCCGATACTCAGATTGATACCTTTAAGCGCCGCCATACCGCTTGGATAAGCAAAGCTTACGTTTTCCATTTCCACAGCCGGGGCCGAATGATTGCTATGTATGACAGGATAGACAGGCTTAAGCGCCTTTTTAAGCAACGTTTCGAAAACCTGGCGTCCTTCCTTAACGGTGAAAGGAGGCCTGCCTGGTTCGATACCCTTGTCTTTGAGCAGGCGGTGCAGATTAATCAGAGGTGGTAGTCCTATGCCGTTGTGGAGTATTTCCCCGGTGTGCCGGTCCATAGCCTCTCTTACCGGTTTGTCGATAATCACCCGACCTTCGTTGAGCAAAATAAACCTGTCGGCATATTGAATAATTCGTTCCAGCCGGTGTTCCACAACGATGATAGTAAGGCCAAGTTCATCATTCAAGCGGCTGAGGATGGAAAAGACATCGTCAGCTCCTTTGGGATCGAGTTCGGATGTAGGTTCATCCAGTACCAGTACCTGGGGGTGCAACGCCAGTATGGAAGCGATGGCAACTTTCTGTTTTTCGCCGCCGGATAACTCGTTCAGTGGCCGGTGTCTTAAATGCGAAATTCCCATGGTATCCAGTGTCTCTTCCATGCGCTTGGCCATCAGGTCTTTCGTCAGGGATAAGTTTTCCATGCCGAAGCAAATTTCATGTTCGACATCTGAAGTAACCATCTGATTTTCCGGATCCTGGAAGACCATACCTACCCGGCTGGCCATGACACCCGCGCCGGCTGAAAGAGGATCGAGGCCGGCAACTTCGATTGTACCGGATAATGTTCCACCGTGAAAGTGAGGCACCAGGCCGTTAAGTGTGCGGCAAAAAGTCGATTTGCCTGATCCGGAGGGGCCGGTAACCAGCACAAAATCACCCGGTTTTATCCGGAGGTAAATATCCTCAAGCGCCGGTTTTGCCGCGCCGTTATATTGAAAAGTCAATCTTTCAAGCTTGATCAAAATCCACCCCTTTTTTTAACCGGGCGGCGGGTATCAGGCCGATAAGCACCGTTAATATCGCCGCGGTTACAACCCAGCCGGAAGGTGACATTAAAAAACCATTTAAAACTGGATAATATTGGAACTCAAACAGTCCTGCAGCGATACCGTAAAAGGACGCAGCCAGCATCAGTAAAAAGCTTGCTATGATTAACCCGTCCAGGCGGCTGAAGGCAATACTGTGGAAAAAGGTGCGCTTGGTGATGCTGCCGAAAGCCCTGGCCTCCATAGCTTCGGCTATCTGAATGGTGCGCTCGAGGGAATTGGCGAGAAGGCTGAGCAGTATGGATGAACGATGTTGAATACGTTTGAGAATATTGCCCCGGTCCATTTCAAGTCCGCGGGATTTTTGAGCATCCGCAATACGCCCGGCATCTTCCAGTAAAACGGGCACGAATCGAGTTGAAAGCGTAGTAAGCATGGCAGTCTTATACGGTAGTTTCATTTTCAGCATTACCATCAACAGATCATTCGGATGAAGGACAAACGTCATAATGGCAAATGCGGAAATTATCGCCAGAAGCCTTACCGCCATGAACACGCCGTATATCAGGGCTTCCAGGGTTAGGTTCAAAGGCCCCAGGAGAGGCAGGTTTATTCCGGATTGCCATATCAAATGATTGCCGCCGGTGCTTGCCAGTGCATTGATGAGAACTACAATAACCCCCATATAAAGAGCGATACGGATAAACACCAGCCATTCGCGGTGTACTCGGGCAGCAAAAGCAACCGGTACTGTAGATAAGAATATCAGCCCGAGAACGAGCGGGTGATCTATGATCATGGCCATGATGACTATACTTAATGCCCAGGCCAGTTTTACAACGGGATTGAGCCCGTGTATCGCAGTTGTTCTTTCGCGGTAGCTGAAATTTAAAAAAGGCATAATATAGTAGAATTATGCCTCAGAATTGGCTGTTTGACAACTGTAGTTTAAATAAAACAGTTTTACTGGACTTTATGATATGTTGTTCAACGCGCAAATGGCCGGCCGGGCAGGCTATTTGTTGTGGGCGCCTGCCCGGTTGGCGCTTTTCAGGATAACTGAAAAGGTAGGCCTTGTTTGTTCCGGTTCTTCAGACGGGGTTACCTTTTCTATGTAAGCCATATCCTGCAATATGGCGTGTACATCCAGATTCTGCTTGAGGCAGATAATAATAAGGGGTTTATCGACCCTGGAAAGTAGTTCGACTTTGTCTACCTGAGGCAGTTGTTCCAGGTGCTGGATTAGCTGCATTACAATATTGATATCCAGGGGCGGGATTATCTCGATACCGACTTCTCCGCGGCATTTTTCGGGGCCTTTGTAAAGCGGCAGTTTATGCATATCTTCATTTACTTCGCCGGAAAAGAAATTGGCCAGTAGCGCTTCCGCCTGGTCGGTGTCCTTGTTACCGCTGGAATTACATTTCTCTGACGGGTTATCGAGTGCTTCGGCAACACGTGATATTTGCCGTGCCATTTCCTTGAGCTGGGTCACAGCTTGCTTATAAGCGGCATCAGCTTCACAACGGGCTTTGTCCAGAGTTTCCCGGGCAGCCATTTCGGCATCAGCCTTTATGTCCCTGGCTATGGTATCAGCATCAACAACCGTCTTTTCCGCCAGGCGAGTTAACGAAGCAAGATGCCCCTCCTTGCGTTTCAAGACATCAATTTCGCCTGTTAGTTCCTGACATTGACGCGTGAGCGTGGACAGTATCAGCGCAACCTCTTCACTGTTCAAACCATTTTTGTCCAGTGAAATTTCGTAACCTTCAACAGTGATTTTTTCTTTGTTATCGGCCATATTTATTCTCTGTTTTCTTTTTCGACCCCTTGTGTGGTGAGGTAAAAGGAGGATTGGTTAAAAGGATAAAACTTAATCATAATCAAAACAATGGCTAGATTGTACCGTTTGGGCAAGAAAATAGTACCAAATATTATGTAAAGCTTTTAAGGTTATTAATATCCTTGAATTTTGAATTATTAAAGCAATAAAGTAACATTATGTAATATTAATCGTCGCATAAACGTATTGCAGGCACCGTAATATGCATTAATGTATTGAATTGGAATAGTACACCAGTACTGCAATATATACGGTATTTAATCCTCTGGTGGTTCGGTACCGAACAATTCCGGATACATCTTTTGAACACAATCCGGACACAACCCATGAGTAAATTCGGCTAGAGTTCTGGCTTCGATGTATTGTTCGACATGTTCCCAGAAACCTTCATCGTCACGGATTTTTTTACAGGCAGCACAAATAGGTATCAAGCCGCGCAGTGTCCTGACTTCCGACAGCGCCTGCTTGAGAGCGCTGGTGAGTTCGCGCCGCTCGGCTTCCATTTTCGCCTTGTAAAGAGCGATATCTACCCCTATGCGGATGTCGGCTTCGGTAAACGGTTTGGCAATATATCCATAAGGCTCGGATTTTTTCGCTTCCAAAAGAGTGGCATCATCGGTATAAGCCGTTAAAAATATCACTGGAATATTTAAATCCTGCTTAATTTCGGCGGCAATATAGGTGCCGCTTTTTTTACCCTTGAGAACAATATCCATAAGAACCAGGTCCGGTTGAGCCGCCTTGATTTGCTTTAAAGCATCCTCTCCGGAAGCCGATACGCCCACAACGTCATAACCCAGTTTTTCCAGGCTTTGTTCGATATCGCCAGCGGTTATAGCTTCGTCTTCCACAACATAAATTTTTGGTTTCACTATTCACCTCCCCCTGAGTTTACTTTGAATGTTATAACGAATTTGGTTCCGTTCTTTCGGTCCAGTACAAGTTTACCATCTAACTGGTGCTCCGCCAAACTTCTTACCAGCCGCAAGCCCATAGAACGGCTTTTGTCGATATCTATCTCTTCCGGGATACCCTTTCCATCATCGATGACCTTGAGCACTATTCCATTTGCACCCTTTTTCTTCACTTCTATCCAAATATTGCCTTTTTTCCCCGGGGTAAATGCGTACTTAAGAGAATTTACCACGAGTTCATTAACGATAAGGCCGCATGGAATAGCCTGGTCGACATTCAACCTGATATGTTCGGCTTCAACGATGGCAGTAATGAGGGATGGTTTAACAGCATACGAACGAACCAGGTCTACAGCCATTTCTTTGAGGTATTGGCCGAAATCTATATCAGCCAGGTTGCCTGACTGGTACAGTTTATTATAGACAAGAGACATGGCTTTTATACGGTCCTGCCCTTCTTGGAGTATGTTTAGAGAGGCGCTATCCTTAACCGCAGATGCCTGTAATCTTAACAGGCTGGAAATCACCTGCATGTTGTTTTTAACCCGGTGGTGTACTTCTTTGAGCAGGAGTTCCTTTTCTTTGAGGGATGATCTTATCCTTTCCTCGGCCTGTTTTCTTTCCGTTATGTCCTGAGCGGCGCCGTATACCTTAATGCACCGGCCGTCTTTTTGCTCTACTCTGCCAATGATATGAAGCCATTTTGCCCTACCGGCACCGGTTTCAAATTCCAGATCGAGGTCGAAAGGCCTGCAGCGCTCTATAGACAGTGTGACAGCATCTTCGAAACTCTTTCTCGAAACCGGGTTGAATAGAGCCGTCCAGTCTTGCATTGAAGCTGTTTTGCCAGGTATAGTTTCAGTAATATTATATAATTCTTCTGTCCACTTCAGCCGCTCACTGGCGATTTCAAGTTCCCATCCACCTACTCCGGCTACCCAGCCCGTGGTATTGAGGAGGCGTTGATTCTGGCTAAGCTCGGTGGTAGCCTTCTCCCTTTCCAGGGCAGTAGAAATGATGCCGGCTACAATTTGCAGGATGGCGATATCTTCGTGGTTTCGTTCTCTTAAGCAAGCAGTATCACTAATACCGATATACCCGTAAAGTTCGCCATTTACATGGAGGGGTAATGCGAGGCCGGATTTTGCACCTCCGGCATGCAGGATGACCTTTTCGCGGGTTGAAATATCCGGCATTTTTTCCAAGTCATCTATTCTGAGAGTTTGCCCCTGTTTGAGCATTTGCAGGCCCAATGAGAGCGGGTTTACCCGGATGCCTTGAAAACTGTTTATTTGACAGGCAAAATGGCCAGAACACCATTCATGAGTATTATCGATAACGGAAAAATCATCCCGGAAACGATTGAGATAACAGCGGTCGGCGCCGGTAAGCCTGCCTATCGCATCCAGAGAATCGTTGATAGCATCGTCGATACTGGCTCCGCTTACAAATCCGGAGGCTATGAATGATATGGTCCGTTCGAACATCATCCGTTTGTTGATTTCTTCTTCGGCAAGTTTGCGTTCGGTTATATCATGGGAGATGCCGATAAAACCGATCAGCTTGCCTTCGGCGTCCGTCAGGATTGATTTTTTAATATCAACCCATATTTCCCGTCCGTCTTTGCGCCGGGCAATCGTATCTACCCTTATATCGCCGCCGGCTAACAGAGCGGGATTGGCATTATCCATCATTTGCTTGTCCGGGTAGGGGTAAAGCATTGCTGGTGGCCTGCCCGTGATTTCTTCAGGGGTGTACCCGTACAGTTGTTGCGCTCCATGGTTCCAGTAGATAATTTTACCCCCTGTGTTGGTAACAATGACCGAATCCCGGACGTTGGCTAGGATATCGGCGTGAAATGAAAGATCGTTGAGGGCAGCCTGCAACGCGGAAATATCCTGAAACAGGCCGAGTGTATATCCCCTGTTGTTAATGGTAATATTGCTGGCCCTGATTTCCACGGGAATAACCGTACCGTCTTTGCGCAAGACTTCACCCTGATAATCGGCCAGACGGCCTTTCGATTTATGCTCTTGAAAGCGCTGGGTGTATTCATGCGAAGTTCCCTTCGGATGAAGTTCAGATTGATGCCGGCCGATTATTTCAACACGGGTTATGCCCAGCAGTTCTTCGGCGCGGATGTTGGCGTCGGTGATTATGCCCGTTTCAGAATCTGCCAGAAAAGCGGCGTCATTGAGGTTTTCAAACAAGGAACGATAGCGCTGTTCCTCCTGTTCAAGTTTTTCAAGCGCCGAACTGTTCTTGAGAGCTATAGATGCGATTTCCCCAAAACGAGAGGCTTGTTTGGCATCCCGGCGGGTAAATCCTCCCGGTTTATTCGCCAAACCAATAACACCTACCGTTTTACCTTCGATTACCAGGGGGGCGAACAATACGTTATCGAGGGGCATATGCCCTGCCGGTAAAAAATCAATCCACCGGCTTTGAGGAAATGAATTTTCATATACAGTTTTTCCATTGTGATAACTTTGAGCTCTGAGTTCTCGAATAGGCATAGGCAGCCCGGGGTCTACATTACAGGGTTGTCCACCACTGTCAAGGAAAAGAACTTCATTTTCTGATCCATCCGAGTTAAGCAGAGCGACGTAGCCTCCAGTAGCGCCGATAAGTTGTTTGCACTCTTTGAATATGTGTCGGGCGGCATCTGCAAAGCTGGTGTGTTGCAGCACTGCCCGGGAACTCAACATCAAAGCTTCATTTTCAGCCTGGAGAAGTTTTATCTTTTCTCTGGCAGAATGAAGCTTCCTTAATAAATAGCTGCTTTTCTCTTGATTGTTTGTGGTCATATTATTCCCTGGCAATTATCTGGCTGGCGTTAATTATTCCGGATGCGTGACCTGAATCAACCGGGCTTTTTATTGTTATCTTCCTGTCGGTCACAGCAGAAGGAAATAAAAATATCCACCATCTGCGGATCAAACTGAGTGCCTTTGCCTTTGACCAATTCGTTCAGGGCTTCCCTCTGGCTTAGAGCTGCTCTATAAGGCCGCTGTGATGTCATTGCATCGTAGCTGTCAGCTACGGCGAGTACCCTGGCTCCCAGCGGGATTTCCTCTTCCTTCAGCCCATCAGGGTACCCGTTGCCGTCATATCTTTCATGATGGTGCCGGACAATCGAGATGATTTCCTGGTTGTCTACCACCGGCTGAAGAATATGTTCGCCTATTTCAGGATGAGTTTTGATATGCCGGAATTCGTCTTCAGTCAGTTTACCGGGTTTGTTAAGAACATTTTCCTTGATGCCAATTTTTCCGATATCGTGAACCATGCTGGCCAGGCGTATAGTTTCGGTTTGTGCCGGGTCAACTCCCAGCTGTTCTGAAATAACCAAAGCGGATACGGTTACGCGGTTGGAATGGCCGCTGGTGTATTCATCCCGAGCTTCCAGGGCATATGCCAGCGAGGTCATCGCATTGAAAAAGGACTGCCGGATTTTATCTGCCTGTTCCTCCACCTTTTCTTCCAGGTGCTCCTTGTATTCGCGGTTTTCCAGTTCAAGCCTTCTTTTTTCAAGCGCCCGGGAAATAGAAGAGTCGAGATTGTTAAAATCGAAAGGCTTTGTCAGATAATCGTATGCACCTTCTTTCATACATTTGATTGCCAGCGAAGTATCGGCAAGGGCTGTTGCCATTATGACTGCAGTATCGGGACTTTTTTCCTTGATAAGAGGAAGAAGTTCACGGCCGGTCATACCGGGCATCGAGATATCAAGCAAAACCAGGCTGTAGCGGTGCTGTTCGATTTTTTTAAGGGCTTGACAGGCGTCACCGGCTTCATCCCAGGTATAACCCATCTTCGAAAGGTTTATTCCCAGAAGAGCGCGTATACCGTTTTCATCATCAACAATCAGTAGCCTGTCGCCCATATCTGTTCGTTGCATAAAAGAATTACAACTTATTGGTAATAGTCTCCTGCGGACTGCTGTTACCCAGGTAGGAATTGACGGCTGTAAGAATGTCTGAAGTATTGAAAGGTTTATTGATAACCACAAAAGGGCCATATCCCATGGCCTGTTTAAAAAGTTCGCTGTCGGGGTAACCGGTCATAATGGCAACCGGGGTTTGTTTATCCGCCATCCGCAACCGGCCGAATACTTCGGCGCCGTCTACTACGGGCATGGAAAGGTCTAAAAAAACCAGATCGAAATTGCCGTTCTGCAGATGTTGCAGGGCTTGCTGGCCGTTACTGGCTGTAGTCAGGCGGTACAAGGGTTCTTTCAATGACGCGCAAAACAACTTGACTATAACGTCATCGTCATCGGCAACCAGAATATTCAGAGGTTTGCCGGTGGTGCGAGTGAAAAGCCACCGGTCAATCTGGCTTTTATCGAACCTCAGCTGGCGCCCCACTTTTATTGCAGGAATTTCCCCCCGGGATGCCATTCGCACTATGGTGGTTGGGTTGAACTTAAGGTATTGAGCCAGCTCTTTGACGGTATATAGTTCGCTCATCTCTTTCAATCCACGTTTTATTGTTATTAAAGATAACAATAACATCCTTGAGAAGATTTATCAATATTTAGCTATTAAAAAACATCTGTTTAAAAACCGTTTTGTTAGGTGAATCTGTAATAAAAAGCCCTTTATTATTCCAGTATTTGCTCAAGCTGAATAACATCATTAATTTTTACCCAGGGACCATCATAATCGATAAAGCCGTCCCTTTTCATATTGGCCATTTCCCGTGAAAGAGAAGGCCTGGGTATACCCAGGTAGTCGGCCAGTTCATTTCTTTTTAAACCCAGTTTAAAATACCCATCGCCTCTTTGACGGAATTCTTCCAGAAGATAGCTGGAAAGTTTACCCCTTATGCTTCTTGCGGATAAATGTTCGATGGTCTTGGACAAGAGCAGCGCTTTGTCGGAAAGAATATTTAATACATTCATGATCAAGGAGGAGTGAGCCTGGCAGATATTAGAACAATTGCCAAGCACTTTTTTGGCCGGCAAAAAGAAAAGGCAGCAATCCTCGTGTGCAATTACTGTCATCGGCCATGTCTGGTTGTGGGAAAAGGCAACCATTTCCCCGAATATATCTTTAGGGCCGAGGATTTCGAGTATTATGCGGTTACCGGAAAAGGTTTCCCGGGTAAGGGCTAC
>JAFGLQ010000017.1 GCA_016928015.1 Dehalococcoidaceae bacterium | reverse complement strand
TCCTCTATATAGTCTATTATTCAAGGATTTTGCCTATTATAGTCTCAATATATTTTAACTTAATGATGATTCCACCTACGAACAATATACTATAAATTGATTCGATTCAAGCTATAAATAAAATAACAGCCCCATAAAAAGCAGTGGGCCTTGTACACCCTTTAGGTTTGATGGTGGGCGATACTGGATTTGAACCAGTGACCCCCTGCGTGTGAAGCAGGTGCTCTAACCGCTGAGCTAACCGCCCTTGAACCGGAGGGCAAGCACCGAAACGGAAAAGTGGGACCCGGGTGCTTGATATTCGCAATTATATCACCAGCCCGAGACAGTTATCAATCGAACCCAACGTTTGTTATTATAACCTGGAGCCGTTAATCCAGGTCCTGAGCAAAACGTACCGCACGGTTGACTTCACGTATCTTTACGTTTGAAAGAGTTGTAATCTGTTCTACGAGCCGTTTTTTTGGAATGGTGAGGATATCATCAAGGTTGGCGACGCACTCAGCCGGCATTCCGTCTTCGCTGCCAAGAGGTACTTCAACCGGAATAGAGCGAACAGTTCGAGTTACCAGACCTACCGTCACCGAGGATCTGACCTTGTAAGCCGTGTCGCGCGATAGCAATACAACCGGCCTGCGGCCTACAGGTTGCGGCAGTTCAGCCCACCATACTTCACCCCGGCGCATTTACCAGTCCTCCCTGTGAAAAATGTCTCTTACCATCGCTTCCTGGGATTCTCCTGCCGTTTCTGCTTCCGGATATTTTATGTAACCCTGCTGATAGGCATTATCCAATTCTTCGGCTTCCATCTCCTTCAGGTATCTCAAGCATGCCTGGCGTATCAACTCCGACCGTGTTTGATGCTGTTTTTTGGACAACTGCTGCAGACTGAGCAACAGTTCTTTATCAACCGGCACCTGAATTATCGTTTTTTTAACCATGAACAATCTCCACAATATATTACCTAATCTATTTACACATTATATTACACAACGTGTTGAAACGTAAACGTTGACCACCAAAATAAACTCCAATGGATTGAAAAATTGCATCTGGTTACTTATAATGAACATATGCTCTTAACAGAGGTTTATCATGCCCAGGCCGCATAAATGCCGTCACATCGGCTTTATGCCGGATGTAACTTATTTCAAACCCCAGGGCATACCCATGCGCTTTCTGGAGGAGGTCTCGCTTTCGTTCGAAGAAATCGAGGCGGTAAGGCTTAAGGATATGGAAGGACTGGAGCAGGAACAGGCTGCGGTTAGAATGCAGATATCGAGACCCACTTTCCAGAGGATACTTGCCTCTGCCAGGAATAAAATCGCCACCGCGATCCTGAACGGCAACGCAATCCGCATCGAAGGCGGGCATTACAAAGTTTCAGGTGAAATTGCGACAAACGAAGACAGCGCCACAAGCGATGCCAAACCAACGCAAGAAAACGCAGCCGATGAAGATTGAAGTAAGCGTTCTGACGGATAATATCGCTTCTTCCAGGTGCCCGGGTGAATGGGGCCTTAGTTTCCTGATCGAAACCGACGATGAAAAACTGCTTTTCGATACCGGCAAGTCTTTTACCGCGCTCCACAACGCAGCGACTATAGGCAAAAACCTGGCCGGTTTGAGCGCCATAGTGTTAAGCCACGGCCATTACGACCATACCGGTGGGCTGAGAAATATCCTCAAGCAAACCGGAAGGGTAAAAATAATCGGCCATCCGGATATATTCAATCCCAAGTACGCCCATCGCCAGCCTGGAAGCGCGCCGTATTATATCGGAATACCGTTTTCCCGCCCCCTGCTGGAAAAAGCCGGCGCAGAATTTGTTCTTACCCGTGAATCCTACCCGGTTTCAAGCTCTATCACCACCACCGGGGAAATTCCCATGACCAACTCCTTCGAACATACCGACAAAAATCTGCACGAGGTAACCGGCGGTAATGATTACCCCGACCCGTTGCTGGATGACCTGGCGCTCATAATCGACACCGCTTCAGGACTGGTGATAATCTCCGGCTGCTGCCACCGCGGCATTGTCAATACCATCAACCATGCAATCAAGCTGACCGGGCAAAAACGGATATATGCCGTTATGGGGGGCTTTCACCTCCATAATGCCAGCCAGGAACAGGTCACCAAAACAGTTGAGTTTCTCAAGCAAACCGGAGCGGCCAGAGTCAATGCAGGGCATTGTACCGGGTTCAAGGCCCTGTGCGCTCTCCATCAGGGGCTGGGTGAAGCATTTACTCCACTGACAGCCGGGGCTATTTTCGAACTGTGATTATTGAAGACCGGCTTTGAATATCCTCTCCTTGAACCCTGCTGGCTCAAGAGTTAAAATTAGGCCATTAACGTTTGTGGAGCAAATTAATATGATAGACGATCTTGAAGAGAAAGCCAAAGAACTTTACCGGGAAGTCATGCATGAAAAAGGCTACAGCGATGCCGCCATAGAACTTATCCTGGATCCCAAGGACATGCGCATCTGCGACCAGCACAATGCGTTCGGCATCATCGACGGCTTCTGCGGGGATACCATGATGATGTGGATACAGGTTGAAAACGGTATTATTATCGATGCCAGCTTTCATACCGATGGCTGCAGCGATTCCATCGCCGCCGGTGGTATGGCAACCCTCCTGGCAAGGGGCAAATCGCTGGATGAAGCCATGGAAATAGACCAGCAGACAATACTGGATGCGCTGGGAGACCTGCCCAGCGAAGGCGGCCACTGCGCCGAACTGGCCAGCAACACTTTAAGGGTCACCGTCAGCGACTATCGCTACAATTTCGGACAGCAGGAAGGTTGATAATGCAGATTCTGGATACGCTTCTGGACAGTTTGAACTACGATGCCCCGGTCAGGGATATCCGCATGGGGCCTTTCCAGACAGCCGTCCATACCCGCTGGTGCGCCCTGGCTTCTACGCCTCATGAGGCCGGCCCGCACCATTCTCACTTTCCTGTCAAAGACGCCGGTTCATTGCTGGAAATGACCCCGCGGCAACTTACCGCCATGGCCAAATCGGAAAACCTGTTCGAAGCCTCCATCGGCATGGCTGCCATAAATTCGCTCATGGAAGTGGATGAATCGATATGCCAGTCTGTTAATGCTGCCGACATTTTAGCTGAAAAGGGAAAGGGTAAAAAAATTGCCATCATCGGGCACTTTCCGTTCGTTCCCCGGTTGCGCCAGGTGGCTCAAGAACTCTGGGTTATCGAAAAGAATCCCTCCGGAGACGATTTCAACGAAGCCGAAGGGGCAAAATTCATTCCCCGGGCGGATGTACTTGGCATCACCGGCACGGCTTTTACCAACCACACCATGGAGCAGTTGCTCCAGATGTGTTCCCCTAAAGCCTTCGTGCTGATACTGGGAGACACCACGCCGCTTTCGCCCATTCTGTTCGATTACGGCGTTGATGCTGTTTGCGGGACACGCGTGGTTGAACCTGAAATTCTTTTAAAATGCGTCAGCCAAGGAGCTACCTTCAGGCAGCTTAAGGGTATAAAGCTGCTTACGATTTTTAAAGATCAGGTTTAATGCAGTCTGTCGCAGATTTCGTCCATGGCGTTCAGCGTTTCTTCGATTTCGGCTTTCAAAGTTTTGAATTCCTGCCTGGAAGCTTCGTTGACACAGCCCACACCGATATGAAGCAAGCCCTCTATAGCCGTCTTCTGCAGCAGAGCCATTCGCTGATGGGCCTTAACATACCTTTCGTGCAGGTTGACAAATTCATCCACCACCGGTTGAGTTGCCTTCATTTTAGCCACCTCCTCGCGGTACCGATTCGAGCTTAAAGCCAAACAAACGGTTCAAATTGATTGTATTACCTTATCCAGCGCAAATCAACTGCCTGCGAATGGATTTTTACCTGCATCGGCAACAATACCCATTTGTACAAGCAGTCCCTTGACTCGTGAGCGAATTTCATCCCGGATGGCTCTTGTTTCCACCAGATCTTTGCCGGTCGGGTCGACGAGCTGCCAGTCCTCCGTCTGAATACGGCGCGAAGGGCACGCATCCAGCGCTCCGCAACCCATACCGATAACCCTGTCAGCCCCGGCAAGCATTTCTGAGGTAAGCAATCCGGGTTTATTCCGGCTTATATCAATGCCTTCTTCAGCCATAACCTTGACTACCAGCGGGTTGATCGAACCCGCCGGAAAGGTACCCGCGGATACGGCGCGCGCTTCATTGCCGGCATAGTGGTTAAAATACGCCTCGGCCATCTGGCTTCGGGCAGAATTATGCACGCATACAAACAGAACAGTTTTCAATTTCGTCCTCCTGTCATCCAGTGGTTGTAAAATCCTCCAACCCTATCCTATCAGGCTTAAGAAATATCGGTGCAGCCTCAGGTCGTCCATGAGTTCGGGATGAAATGACGTGGCAATCAGCCTGCCCTGACGGGCGGCTATCGGAGTTCCGTTTTCGAGCCGGGCAAGGATTTCTACCCCATCTCCCACGTCTTCGATAACCGGCCCGCGGATAAAAAGCCCCGGAAAAGGCCGGGGACCCAGAACCGGAATATCCAGTGCCTGTTCGAAGCTGGCCACCTGGCGGCCGAAAGCGTTACGGTTTACCCTGATGTCCATCAGCTCAAGCGTCTGCAGGTTCACCGGACTGCCTACACTCCTGGCCATGCATATCATGCCGGCACAGGTTCCCAGGAAAGGTATGCCTTTTTGCGCCATTTCCTTCAAGGGATGAACCAGGCCATAGTAATCCATCAGATGGGTTATGGTGGTGCTTTCCCCTCCCGGGATGATGATGCCATCGACGCCTTCCAGTTCATCCGGCCGGCGGATCTCCACCGTATCTGCACCCAGTTTCTTGATTGAATGAACGTGTTCGATAAAGGTGCCCTGCAGGGCAAGAATGCCAATTTTCAACTGATACTATTCTCCCTGAGCATAATTCTGATATTTGGTACCGCCGCCGGTGCTGATGCTGGTTAAACCCCTCGGAAACGATTGGTAATCGGCAGGCGCCGGTCACGCCCGAATGCGCGCGAGGTAATCTTGACGCCGGGTGGCGATTGGCGGCGCTTGTATTCGCTCATATCCACCAGCCGGGCGGTGCGTTTCACTGCCTGCTCATCGAAACCCTGGGCGATTATTTCGGCTACTCCCCTGTCCTGCTCCACGTATGCGGTGAGTATGGGGTCGAGAACCTCATAAACCGGCAAGGTATCGCTGTCTTTCTGGTTGGGACGCAGTTCAGCCGAAGGTGCTTTGGCCAGAACCCTTTCCGGAATCGGTTTTATCCCACCCAGCGAGTTGCGGTAAAGCCCCAGTGTATAGACCAGCGTCTTGGGGACGTCCTTGATTACGGCAAAACCCCCGGCCATATCTCCATAAAGAGTGGTATAACCGGTGGCCATTTCACTCTTGTTGCCGGTGGTCAGCACCAGCCAACTGAATTTGTTGGAAAGGGCCATCAGCAGGTTGCCGCGGATGCGCGCCTGGATGTTCTCCTCGGTAGTATCCGGGGGTACTCCTATAAAAACCTCCTCAAGGGTTTCAAGGTAAGCACAATAAATTGTTTCTATGGGGATGGTAATCAGTTGTATATCCAGGTTCTGGCACAACTGCCGGGCATCTTCCAGGCTTTCTCCAGCAGAAAAACGCGAAGGCATGGCTACGCCGGTTACTTTGCCTTTACCCAGCGCGTCTACCGCAATGGCCGCCACCAGGCTGGAATCCATGCCGCCCGAAAGGCCGATGGCAACGTGCCCGAAACCGTTTTTTAAAACATAATCCCGAGTGCCGGTTACCAGCGCTGCGTAAACTTCAGCCGGTAGTTCGAGGGGTTCGGCAAGAGATGTTTCAACGGCTGGTTTTGGCCCGCAGCCGGACACTTGCGGTACCAAATACCGCTTGTTTTCCCAGCCGGGTACAACCAACCGCTTCGGTTGTTTTGCCTGCATTGATTCCTTCTGCCGGGAAACCTCAAACGCCTGGTTATCCAGGTCTACGGTCAAAAAGGCTTCTTCGAACTGGGGTGCCCGGGCAATCGTTGCCCCGTCTATACCGATAACCAGCGAGCCGCCGTCAAAGACCAGTTCGTCCTGCCCTCCAACCTGGTTGCTGTAAGCAACAATTACCTGGTAATCGACAGCCCTTTTTGAAAGCATCATTTCCCGCTCACGCCATTTACCGGTATGGTAGGGGGAAGAGCTGATATTGATAATGAGCTGGGCACCATTGGAAGCCTGAACCGCTGCCGGCCCGTCCTCGAACCAGATGTCCTCACAGATGCTAATCCCGACATCCACACCGCAAATATTTATTACTGGGCATTCCCGGCCCGGTTTGAAGTAGCGCTGTTCATCGAAAACGCCGTAATTAGGTAAAATTATTTTGTGGTAGACAGTAGTGATTTTACCATCGCTGACCACCGCCGCAGCATTGTACAGGCAGGAACCATCTCCGTCGACAAAGCCGATCACGGCAGTCATACCGCGGGTCTCGGGTATTATTGATTCAAGCGTTTGGCGGTTTTCCCGGATGAACTGGGGCTTGAAAAGCAGGTCTTCCGGTGGATAGCCGGTAACGGCAAGTTCCGGAAAGGTAACCAAATCGCACCCTGCCTCCCGGGCGCGCCCCAGGCCCTGGATTATTTTCAGCCGGTTGCCGGTAAAATCGCCCACGGTAGAGTTTATTTGGGCCATGCCCAGTCTTAAAGCTGTCATATGCCCTATATAATACCACTACCGCGGGTGATTTATTAAACCCGGACGACTGTTAATTCTTATAAAATTGGCAGATAGCGCTTAAGCTCGAATTCGGTAACCTGGATCCGGTATTTATCCCATTCCAGCTTCTTGTTTTCTATAAATGCGTTGAAGACGTGGTCGCCGAGAGTCTTGCGCACAAGTTCACTTTGTTCGGTGAGCTTGATGGCCTCGTTAAGGCTGGAAGGCAGGGTGCCGATACCCCTTTCGGCTCTTTCAGATTCACACATTTCGAATACGTTCTCCTCCACCGGTGCGGGAAGTTCGTACTGTTTCTCGATACCTTCCAGGCCGGCGGCCAGCATTACGGCGAAGGCAAGGTACGGATTGCAGGCCGGATCCGGGTTGCGCAGTTCGATTCGGGTGGCTTTTTCTCTGCCGGGTTTGTATTCCGGCACCCGGATCATATCCGAACGGTTGCGGCGTGCCCAGGAAAGATAAACCGGCGCTTCATAACCCGGTACCAGCCTTTTGTAGGAGTTGATCCACTGGTTGGTAATCGAAGTAAACTCGGGAGCATGTTTTAACAGGCCGGCGATATAATACCTGGCTGTCTGTGAAAGGTGGTAGGGGTCATTCTTGTCAAAAAAGGCATTGGATTCGCCCTTGAAAAGGGACTGGTGTACATGCATGCCGCTGCCGTTCTCGCCGAAGAGCGGTTTGGGCATGAATGTGGCATAGACACCTGCATTCAGGGCAATCTGTTTGACTACCAGCCGGTAGGTCATGACGTTGTCGGCCATGGTAAGGGCATCAGTATAGCGCATATCGATTTCATGCTGGGACGGAGCTACTTCGTGGTGGGAATATTCAACACCGATTCCCATTTGTTCCAGCGCCAGAACCGTATCCCGGCGTAAATCGGTAGCCATATCCAGGGGAATCATGTCGAAATATCCCCCGGCATCCAGCACTTCGGTGCCCTTGCTGTCCTTGAAATAGAAATATTCCAGCTCGGGGCCTACATAATAGGTATAACCCAAATCGGCAGCCTTTTTCAGCACTTTCTTGAGCACATAGCGCGGGTCACCCTCGAAAGGAGTGCCTTCCGGTTTCAATACATCGCAGTACATGCGTCCGACCGCCTGGTGCTCCCTCGGCCTCCACGGCAACAACCTGAAGGTATCCGGATCCGGCAGGGCTATCATATCGCTTTCGTCGATACGCGCAAACCCCTCGATGGATGAACCATCAAAACCCTGCCCTTCTTCAAGAGCGGTTTCCAACTCCTCGACCGTTATGGCAAAGCTCTTCAGCATGCCCAGCACATCAGTAAACCACAACCGGATGAATTTGATGTCATGCTCCCTTGCCATCTTCAAAACATACTCTTTACTCTGTTCCTTGTTAGACACTTTTTCCTCCTTAATAATTTTTTATGTTCTAACT
Organism: Dehalococcoidaceae bacterium; assembly: GCA_016928015.1. Lineage (GTDB taxonomy): Bacteria > Chloroflexota > Dehalococcoidia > Dehalococcoidales > CSSed11-197 > CSSed11-197. The sequence continues at coordinate 10,000 of JAFGLQ010000017.1, read as the reverse complement.
TTCTTAAATCGTATTTACGCCCACTTCACCGGTGCGGATCCTGACGGCATCCTCTACCGGTATAATGAAGATCTTGCCATCCCCGATTTCACCGGTGCGCGAAAGGCGGGCAATGGTATTTATAATCAGCGGCACATCGCTGTCCATGACCACTACCTCTACCTTTACCTTGGGCAGTAAGTCCACCTTGTATTCCCGGGCCCTGCCCTGCAGGGTGAGCCCCTTTTGCCGGCCGCGGCCGCTCACTTCGGTAATGGTAAGGCCGAAATAGCCGTTCTCTTCCAGCCCCCCGATCACCGCCCTTAATTTTTCTTCGCGGATTATGGCTTCAACCTTTTTCATCTTATGCTACCTCCATAAGCCCTTTCAGCATGCTGGGATAGATCCAGGCCTACCGTTTCTTCCACACTGCCAACCCGGAGCCCGACTGTCATGTCAACCAGTTTGCCTAATACCAGGCTGCCAAAGAAGGCGAAGGCGCCCACGGCCAGAACGCTTACCGCCTGTTTGAAAAACAGCCCGAATCCGGCATACATCAACCCGTCAGCCCCGGCGGGATTGACCGCCGTGCTGGCGAAAATCCCGGTGGCAAGCGCCCCGAATATACCGCCCATGCCGTGTACGGCAAACACATCCAGGGAATCATCGAAGCCCAGCCTTTCCTTGAGAAGCAGCATGCTGTAAAACCCGATTACCGAAACACCGATTCCAATAGGAATTGCCGCTATGGGAGGCACGAAGCCGGCTGCCGGTGTTATGGCCACCAGGCCGGCAACCGCCCCGGTAGCCGTGCCCAGCACGGTGGGCCGGTTATGCCGCCAGGAAAGAAACATCCAGGTTACGGCCGCCGTAGCTGCCGAAAGATGGGTGGCGGTAAAAGCGCTGGCGGCCAGGCCGTTCGAACCCAGGGCGCTGCCGGCGTTGAAACCGAACCAGCCGAACCACAGAATAGCCGTGCCGATTACCACCAGGGGGATGGAGTTTGGCAGCATTGCTTCAGCCGGAAAACCTTTTCTTTTGCCCAGAAGCAGTACCAGGGCAAGGGCGGTAAAACCGGCGTTGATATGCACCACAGCACCACCGGCAAAATCGAGCGCCCCGAACTCCAGCAGCCAGCCGCCTTCACCCCAGACCCAGTGGGCTACCGGCGAGTAAATGAAGGTAAGCCACAGGGCGGCGAAAAGCAGCAGGGCGCTGAACTTGATGCGCTCCACTACCGCCCCGGTAAACAGGGCAACCGTAATTATGGCAAACATGCCCTGAAAAACCATGAATGCCAGGTGAGGCGTGGTAGAGGCATAAACGGCAGAAGGCTCCTGGCCGACGCCCCTCAAAGCCACAAAGCCCAACCCGCCGAAAAAACCCGAGGTGGACGGGGCAAAACCGATAGAATAACCGTAGGTCATCCACAATACGGTGACGAGCCCCAGGCACACAAAGCTCATCATTATGGTGGAAAGAAGGTTTTTGCGCCTGACCATACCGCCGTAAAACAAGGCCAGCCCCGGAGTCATAAACATGACCATGGCGGCTGAGATTAATAACCAGGCGGTATCCCCTGTATTTATCACGTAAACAAACCCCCTTGAAATACTTACGTGTTAAGTTTACCGGGGAATTGTTTCCAACATGTTACGGCGGTGTTAAATACAGGTTAATTCGCTTCGATCCCAGAGATTGCCACGCCTGCTCGGCAGGCTCGCATGGACGGTTCGGGAAGCCATCAACTCGTGACAAACAGTTCGATTACTTCAGCCAGGTTTTGGATATCCTTGAGGTAGACAAACTCGTTCTTGCCGTGAATATTGCATTCCGGCCGGATTACTCCCATGCCGAACCCGAGAGCGCCCCAGCCGGCAACAATGCTGGAAAGATCGCCCGAACCCATCTCGCCGAACTTGCCGCCCTCACCGGTAACCCGGGTAACGATTGCTGACAGCCTGTCTATCACCGGGTCGTCGCGCGGCGGTACCGCCGGGATGGTGGTAACTGCGCTTATTTCCCAGTTGACGCCGGGTACTGATTTTAAAACCTCGATCAGTTCCGCTTGGGCATCCGCCAGGTTTTCTTCCGGGATGAGCCGCCGGTCGATGGATATGACGCACTCATCCGGGACGATGTTCACCTTAAGGCCCCCGCTGATCATGTTTATATTCAGCCGGGGCTGCATATGCGTAAGCCCGGTAGCATGGTGCACGGGGACGCTCGATTTTTTGGTTTCCAGTTTGTTTTTCAAACCTAACAGTGCCTGTAACAAAAAGAACGCTTTTTCAACAGCATTTTCACCGAGATGCGAAAGGCCGGAATGCACCGATCTGCCTTTTACCCTTATTTCCATCTGTAAGGCTCCGAGGCCGGTGACGGAAACAAAACCGGCGCTGGAGTCAAGATTGCAGAAATAAGCGCCGGCAACCGGATGCAGGTAGCCGGCTAAATACTTAAGCTGGCTGGCCTGGCTTAATTCCTCGTCGGTGGTAAGTATTACAGAAATATCAAAATTAAGGTTACGGTTCTTGAGCCTCTGCATGGCTGCTATCAAAGCCACGATACTGCCTTTCATATCGGCAGTGCCGCGGCCGTAGAGCTTGCCGTTTTCTTCCCTGAGGTTGAAAGCATCCCAGCCTTCGGCGGGAACCACGTCTAAATGCCCGTAGAATATAAGCCGTTGCAAGCCTTGCCGCCGGCGGTGGCTAACCAGATTTACCCTGCCGGGCCTGCCTTCGGCGTGCTCCGGAGGAATGGCGATTTTGTGAGTGGTAAAACCCATGCCAATGAAAAAAGTCTCGAGGTAATCGACAGCCTGGGCGTAATTATTCCCAGGAGGCACGGATGTATCTATGGATACCAGTTTTTTCAATACTTCGACGTATTCCATTTATCGCCTCACTTATTCACAACGCCTCAAATCCCCGACAAGTACATCGCGATGCCGCCGCTTACCGCCACGTTGAGCGATTCCGCCCGGCGCCGGTCCATGGGGATGGTAAAACGGCAATCGGCAAGTTCCAGGCACGGTTGTGAAAGGCCGCAGGCTTCACTGCCCATGGCAATAACCAGCCGGCTGGATTGGAGCAGAACCAGATTGCTCTCCCCGTCCAGGGTTGCCGCCACCAATCGCCAGCCGCCTTGTTTAAGCCGGGCTGCCATGTCCAGATACGCTTCCGCCCGCCTCAGCCAGACTGAAAGAAGAGAGCCGGCGGCTGATTGAACGCACTTGGGGGAAAACGGATCGGCGCATTTGGCCGATAAAATAACACCGGAGAAACCGAAGGCTGCTGCGGTCCGGATGAGAGTGCCTACATTCCCGGGGTCCTGGACATCTTCCAGAAGCAGGATCCTGTCCCCCGGCGGCTGTGTAAGCCGGGACGAATAGGTTCCTTCGGGTATTTCGGCTACCGCCAGAATGCCCTGGGGGGTGCGGGTGGCAGATATCTGTTCAAACTGAGAACAGGTTACCACCCTAACCGGATAACCATCCGGTGGCCGGCAGCCTTCGACGGCTACGATTTCTTTGACCGCTGCCGGCTTTGCCAGGATAACCTGGCTGATGGCTTTTAAGCCTTCCAGCAGGAAACAGCCGGTTTCCCGGCGGCCTTCCGTGGTGGCGAGGGCTTTATACCATTTGAGTGGTTTTAAAGGCTGGCTCATAATATTTCCTGACTGGAAAGATTGTACAGTTACCGGTTGTCAAGTTGCAATACAAGGATGAGCTTCCAGTTTGTACTGAGATCGCCACGAGTTGCCGCTGGCAACTCTCGCGATGACCTTTCGAAAGGTAGTAGTAGATCACAAAGTCGGGCTTTGCCTTCCTCGTGATGAAGGATGAAGGTTTGTTGTGACTGCGGCTTTACAGCGGTGGGTAAATTGCCGCGGGTATGAATTCTAGTCGTTTTTGCGAAAACGGTAGCCGATGTTTCTGACGGTTTCGATATATGGACTGTCCAGGTCGCCGATTTTGGTCCTGAGGCGCCGGATGTGTACATCCACCGTACGGTCGCCACCGAAATAATCGTAGCCCCAGACCTTATTGAGAAGCGCTTCCCGGGTAAAGGTGCGCCCGCGGTTGGATGCCAGGAAACGCAGCAATTCATATTCCCGGAAGGTAAGGTCAAGCACTTCACCTTTGAGTATCACTTCGCAACTGGCCAGATCGATTACCAGTTCGCCGCAGCGAATTTGTTCACTGCTTGTGTTTACAGGGTTACCGGGAACAAGGCGGGAAATGCGCAGGAAAAGTTCTTCGTCGGCACCGGGGTAAACGGCAAAATCATCCGCTTCCAGCGGCAGGTTTGCCTGGACCAGCCTTTCACCTGAAATGAGAAGCAGCACCGGCAGTTGTTTTTCCTGCTTGATGATACGGGCAATATTGTTGGCCAGGGTGTAGTTCGAAAGGTGGATCAAAGCGATAGCGGCGGTCTTGTCTTCAATGCTTTCCAGTATATCCTCGTCCCTGGGCAGCAGGCGCGGTTTGAAACCCCGGCTGGTCAACCAGTCAGCCAGCCTGGAGGATTCATCATTGTCTGAGATTATCAATACTCTGGCCATGAATAAAACCGTTACCGTTCCTGTTGCCTGAATGAACCGTCCGCGCAAGATAGTTGAACTGATTATAACCTAACCGGAACACCTTTTCGAGCCAGATAGCTCTTTACCTCAAATATCGGGTGCACCCCGTAGTGGAAAATACTGGCTGCCAGCACCGCATCCGCCTTGCCTTTTGCGAGAGCCTGATAGAGGTCTTCGGGTGAACCGGCACCGCCGGAAGCAATTACCGGTACGCCCACGTTTTCCGAAATAAGCCGGGTGAGTTCAATGTCATATCCGGAGCGGTGCCCGTCGGCATCCATGCTGGTGAGCAGCACTTCACCGGCACCCAGCCCGGTAGCTTTTACCGCCCATTCCAGCACGTCCAGCCCGGTGGGTTCCTTGCCCGCGTTGACAAACACTTCCCAGCCACCGCCTTCCGTCCGGCGGCGGGCATCGATGGCAATAACAATACACTGGCTGCCGAACTTGTCTGCGCCCCGGGCAATCATTTCCGGGTTTTTTACCGCCGCCGAATTGACCGAAACCTTGTCCGCGCCGGCGCCCAGCATGCGGTGCATATCGCTTATGGTGCGTATGCCGCCGCCGACCGTAAGCGGCATGAATACCTTTTCGGCTACCATCTCAACTACTTCCACCATCGTATCCCTGCCTTCGGAGGTAGCGGTGATATCCAGAAATACCAGTTCGTCAGCGCCTTCATTATAGTATCTGGCTGAAAGCTCGACAGGGTCTCCGGCTGTTTTTAGATCAACGAAGCTGGTGCCTTTGACCACCTGGCCATCTTTTACATCCAGGCAGGGGATAATACGCTTGGTTAGCATTCCACTTCCACTTCCAGTTCGTCAAGCCTGTCTTCACGGTCCAGTTCCACCCTCCTGAGCACATCCAGTTTTACCGCTCTCACTTTGCGATAGACATCTTTATAATCCCTTTTTTCTCCGTCGACGGTAAGAATATCTTCTATCGATATACCGAACAGCCTTTGGTTTTCTTCAAGATACGGCAAAATCAGTTTCCAATCCGCCGCTTTAAGGTCCACGAATTCCCCGCCGTTGAGTTGCTCGGATACCACCCGCCGGTGCGGGTCGCGCAGGTAAATGGCGCCACCCGAAGCCAGGGAAAACAGGTTTGAACCGGGGTAAGGCGTTGACTGTTCTACGATACAGCCACGGCTGTCGAACTCAAGCCCGTTCATAACCACGAAGCCACCCCCCTTGAGCGGGTCCCCGGCCATGAAAGATTCGGCCAGGTAATCCAGGCAGGTGCCGTTAATCACCACCCGTGGACTACCTACCGCATTGATAAGCGGCCGCCCGGCAGCGTTGCCCATTATATATACTTCGCCGCCCTTGGCACCGTACATAAAGGTCTGGCCCACATCACCGTATACTACCAGCTTGCCGCGCGCCATGATCTGGCCGAGCTGGTCCTGAGCGTTGCCATGTACATACATCTCCAGGCCGTCAATACCGGAAGCCAGGTAATCCCCCGAAGAATCATAAACATCAATTCTGACACCGTCCGAACCTCTGTCCAGCCCACAGCCACAAAAGCGCTGGCCACAGTAATTAAAGCAGATAAACTGCTTCCACCCCATCCGGTAAGCCTGGCAGATCAGGATGGCATCGCAATCTTCCCCTTCCGGAGGAAAACCCCGGGCATCAATGACAAGTACGGCACCCGGCTGTTGAGGCGGCTGCAAGCTGCCCCGGTTTTGCCAGTCTATCAACCGGTACCGGCTGCCGGCGGTTGTGCCTACCCTGGGGCTGGCCCTGAAAACCGCCTTGAGGCTGTCACGGATAATTAGGAGCACCGAACTCCGTTTCTTAGTGCCGGTGTCGGCGGGGGTGTCATTAATCCAGGTGAGTATGTCTATTGCCCGGGCTTTGAGTTGATCGCCGGCCCCGGCGCTTTCGATAATTCCTGCGCAGAAACCCGCCAGTTCCGGGTAGCTCCAGCCGGCAAGATGGCAAGAACAGTAATCCTTGAGTCCGGTCTGGTCGCCTGCGGCAAGATACTTGCCTGCATCCTGCTTCTCTTGAGTTCCGGTCCCGTGACCCAAGGTGATACTGCCGGAGTAGTGCGCCTGGTTTGGCGGGGTGGTTATAACTTCGCCAAATTTATTGGTACAGGTAAGCTTTTTACCTCCGTTGCCGCTGTCTTCCACGGTAAAAATAAAAGCGCCGCCGTCGGTAGCGCTGCCGCCGCGGCAGTTCCAGTATTTATCGGCTACCGGGCAAAAACGGCTGTCTTCGGCCGACAGGCTTTCCAGGGTAGCATCTATGGCCTGCTTTTCCGAGCAGATAAGGCCGATTTGCACCTCCCCTTCCTGCAGGGCAAAAACCTGCGGACGCAGCATTGCCGTATCGGTTATGCCTATAAGCTGGATGTTATGCTGGTAAGGGTTGTTGCGGGCAATTATAAAAAACCAGGGCCCATCGGGAGAACTGCTGATATGGGCTGATTGGATCCGGCGGTAAATGCGCTGTTTTTCCGGTGGGAGCAGTTCAAAGTCATATTCGCCGGTAGGCGCCATGGCTTCGATGATGTACTCCAGCGGGTATTCGAAAGTGCGGTTGTACAGGTCCAGTAGCAGCGCCGATACCTCGGTATCGGTCAGAAACTGCGGGTAGATATTATGCTGGCGCAGGTATTCGCACACCGCATAGTAATTGGCAAAGTCGCCGTTATGCACCAGGGCTTCGTCCAGCCCGATGAACGGATGGGCTCCACCGGGGTGCCATACCTTGCCCTTCGTGGGATAGCGCTGATGGGCTATCCAGCCGTGGGCGTGGAAATCATCCAGCCGGTAATACTGGGCTACCTGCTCGGCATAGCCGACCACCTTGAGCACCATCAGGTTGCGCCCGTGGGAAAGCACAAAGGCGCGCTGCTTGCCCATGGAAGCATAAAACCGCTGGTTGATACGGTAGGAGTTCTGGTATATAAACTCATCTTCCGCCCGGGCGGTATCGATCGCAGCAAGGTTGTTATCCTGGATAAAACGGCCCAGAACCTCCGGCTTTACCCTCACCAGGTAGCGCCATACATCCGGCGGGCGGCATTCCAGCCCTTCTATTTCACGGTAATCATCCACCGTTGGCACGCGTTCGGCTTTAAACACGTCCAGCAGCGGTTCGATGAAGCTTTTTTCGATCTCCTGCCTCGCAGTTATGTCAAGCAAAGCGATGTGCAGCAGGTAGCAGGTGTCCAGCTGCTGCTGGCTGACACCGAGATCAACAGCTGAAAGGCCAACCGCTGCAATGCCACCGCCTTTGCCGTTGCCCCGGTTATGCATCTGAACCGATGGAGTAAAGATATGCCTCCCGCCAACCGGCACTGAAGCCATGAAGCCGGTTACGCCACACCCCCCTTCTTCGGCTGCCTTGCGGATAGGGCCGCCAGAGCGGGGCAGCCGGGCCCGGGAAGCCAGAATTTTTTCCATCATCTTTTGGTTTATCATAATAAATTTCCACTTCTGCAAAGGTAGCTCTGCCTCTCGGTTTCCTCCAGGTAATCAAGGTGCACCAGCAGGTCAGAGCGGCCTGTCAATTCCTTTATAGTGCGCATACCGAAGCGCCGGAGAAGCTCGCACCATTGCCTGCGCCAGGCCAGGTACATATTGACTATTCGCCTTTGGGCCCATTCCTCGGTAATCATTATGCCAAGCTCCGGATCAGTAGTGGCGATTCCCCGCGGACAGCCGCGGCCGCTTTCACATTTGCCGCAGCGTACACATTCCACCGCTACCATCTCCGCTGTGCCGATAACCACACCATCCGCCCCCAGGGCGATAGCCTTGGCGACATCCATTGCAGAGCGTATACCACCGCTGACAATCAGGCAGACTTTATCCCGCACGCCTTCGTCAGTTAGAAAACGGTGAACACGGGGTATGGCATATTCGATCGGCATGGCAATATTCTTCTTGGCGATATCCGGGGCTGCCCCGGTCCCGCCGTAGCTGCCATCGAAATGAATTACATGCGCCCCGGCATAGTAACTGCCGACGGCCACCATGTCTGAGTCGGTCGGCGTGGAAACCTTGACGGAAACCAGGGCCTGCGGGTTCATCTGTTTTATCCAGTCGACATGTTTCTTGTGATCCTCGACCGAATAGACACTGTGAAACGGGAAGGGAGAAAAAAGGGCGTTGCCGATAACCGTCTGGCGGATCGCCGCCACATCCCTGGTCACCTTATCCCCCAGCAGATGGCCCCCCAGCCCGGGTTTAGCGCCCTGGGCATATTTGAACTCCACCATGGGAGCACGCTTTATGGTATCTTCTCTCACACCGAACAAACCGGTGGCTACCTGGGTAATGACATGCGCGGCATAGGGGATGATTTTATCGTGATAGCCGCCTTCTCCGGTGCAGGTCAACGTATTCAACTGGACAGCGGCACGGGCTCGTCCTATCAGCATGGGCAGAGCCGTAGAGCCGAAAGACATGCCGCCGCCGTAACAGGGTATATCTATGGCCAGTTCCGGGCGGCCGTCCCCCCGGCGGTTGAGCACGACACTGGTGTCAATTTCCTCGTCGGGCACATCGATGTAACTGCCGGGGTCCGGGGTTTTAAAGCGCATACGGTCAAAACCCCCGCCGGAATTGCCGGTGGAATACTCCATGTCAACAGTTGGAACTTCGCCGGTTTCAGCCATGACCCAGTGTCCCAGCAGCATTTCGGCGGTCCAGCGGTAATCTCCCAGTGTTTTAAGCAAAGGGTTGGGTGCCAGGGTCAGCGCTTTTTGAGGGCAGTGGTCGATGCAGTAATGATCGGTATCCCGGCAGCTGAAACCGATGCACCTGTCCATGCGTGGCCGGAGAACGGCCGAGTAGTTATCATAATGTGGGTGCACGCCGTAAGGACACAGCCGGGCACACAACCCGCAGGCGGTGCAGTCAGGGCTGCGCTTAATAATATACTTGCCGATGGGATTTCGAAAGCGCGAGGGCGCCTCCAATACCTGTGGCAAAGTTGGTTTGACTTGTGTTTTTTCCATCTCTATGCCGGCCCTTTTACTTTTCTTTCTCCGAACAGGGGCGCGAAGCTTTCCTTCTCCAGGTCTTCAAACCACATCGAACGGCCGATTTCACCCCTGAGCCGCCGGGCCTCACGGATACCCATGGCCCCCATCACTTCAATTAACTGGTTGCGCCAGGCTCCCACAAGGTTGAGTATCCTCTGCCGGCCCAACTGAGGGTCGAAATCTCCCATGCTTACGGGGCAGGTTTTACCCTGGCGGCACCGGTAACACATGCGGCACTCCAGCGCCAGGAGCAGGGGGTTGTCTATGGTAACTCCATCCGCGCCGCATATGATTGCCTTTGCCAGGTGCTCGGCCAGGGCGATACCACCTGAAAAAACCAGGTTCAGCCTGAAGCGCAGCCTCTTTTCCACCAGGGCAATGTGAACCCGGCGTATCATTTCCCGGACAAAGCGGGGCTTAT
>JAFGLQ010000120.1 GCA_016928015.1 Dehalococcoidaceae bacterium | reverse complement strand
GCTTTCCTGGTTGCCTGGATTATAGGCCTTCTTGTTATGGGTATTCCGTGGCTTATCATGGAATTCGGCCTGGGCCGCATGTTCCAGAGGGGCGCTCCCGGCGCTTTTGCCGGCATCGGTAAAAAATGGGAGTGGCTCGGCTGGTGGCCGGTTTTTGTGGCCTTTCTAATTGTTACGTACTACGCAGTCGTTATAGCATGGGCTCTACGTTATGCTTTGAGCGCTATCACCATGGCGTGGGGAACAGGCCAGGCAGCGGCTACTGAAACCGCCGGGTTCTATTATAATGACATTCTTCAACTCTCTTCCGGTCCGACCGATTTTGGCGGCATCGTCTGGCTTACCCTGCTTATGCTGGCCATAATCTGGGTGGTACTGTTCTTCATCATGTACAAGGGCGCCGGTGTTATCGGCAGGGTAGCGGTATGGACGGTAACCATACCATGGGTGCTTTTGGTAATACTGGTAATACGCGGCCTTACCCTGCCCGGGGCAGTCGACGGGCTCAACTATTACCTTAATCCCGACTGGAGTGCACTGTTGACCGGGAAAATATGGTTTGCGGCATTTTCTCAGATTGCCTTTACCCTTTCGGTGGGTATGGCCGGCATGTATGCCTACGGCAGTTTTGTGGCCAAGAAGGGCGACATCAACAACAACGCCATGATTACCAGTTTCTCCAACAACGCCACCAGCTTCTTTGCCGGCTTTGCCGTTTTCAGCACTGTTGGCTTCCTGATGAGCGCCCTTTCCGTACCGGTCGGAGAAGTGAGCGCATCCGGGTTGGGTCTGGCCTTTGTCACCTTCCCGGCGGCAATTTCCATGATGCCGGGAGCCAACGCCCTTATCGGCGTACTTTTCTTCCTGTGCCTGTTCTTCCTGGGCGTAGATTCAGCCTTTTTCCTGGCCCACGGCGGTGTGACCGCCCCGCTCAGGGATAAGTTCGGCGGCAGCTTAATGAAATGGGTTGCCATTGTATGCGTGGCTGCTTTTGGTTTGGGTATATTGTTTACCACCGGGGCCGGGTTGTACTGGCTGGATATAGTGGACAGAGCGGTATCCTTCTATGGATTGCTGATTACCGGCGCCCTGTCCTGTATTGTCGTCGGCTGGTTCTGGAAACCCGGAACTCTGCGCGAACACGTAAATGCCACCTCTGACATTAAAATCGGTGCCTGGTGGGACTGGATGATAAAACTGGTTGTTCCCGCCGGATTGATTTTCGTGGTGGTCTATGGCGGGTTCATGACCGACATCCCCAACGCATACGGCGATTACCAGGTTGGGCCGTTTAACGGTTCCCACATCATCTGGCTTATACTGGGTGTTACTCTGATACTGAGTTTTGTCCTTAACAAGGTCAGGACTCGGGGGGAGGAAGGCTAGCATGGAAACCGGATCCATAATCATGATAATTGTATTTGCTCTGGTCTTTATCTGCGGCCTTACCTACTGCTTCATGCAGGTAGGTAAGGGCGGCAAGTGGGAAGACTAAACAAAATCATCTGGATATAAGCAAATGAGGCCGATGCTCTCCAGCATCGGCCTCATGGTTTTTGGGGGAGCTAGAGTCCCAGCCTTGTCAATTCGGTTTCAAGTTTTTCAAGCCTTTGCCGCCGGCTTTCAAGATTAGCTTTTTCTTTGGCCACCACTGCCTCCGGCGCCCGCGTCAGGAAGTTCTCATCCTGCAGGCGCTGGTTCAACCGGTCGATATCGGCTGTGAGGGACGTGATCTCTTTGGAAAGGCGTTCCTTTTCCTTATCCACGTCCACCAGGCTCTTCAACGGAATCGCGATGTCGGCCCGTTCAAGAACGCTGATAATATCATCCGGGCCGGTGTTGTCTTCCCGGGTATGGTAGAACTCAGGTTTTGCCCGGGCTAAAAATTCCACTGTCCCGGTGTAAGCTTGCAGTGCCCCGGTGTCTTGACCGGCAAATATTTTTACCTTCACTATGTGGGACAGTTCAACATTATGCTCGGCTCTTAAATTGCGGATGGTTCTTATAATATCGATCAGGGTGCCCATCAATTTTTCAGCTTCCTCGTCCAGGGCAGCTGCATCTGCTTGCGGGTACAAACTTACCATGATGGAGCTTGCTTCATCTGCCGGGCGCCTGGTGGCTTTACCCAGTTGCTGCCACAGTTCTTCGGTTATAAACGGCATGAACGGGTGCAGCAGGCGCAGTGATGTTTCCAGAACCTTTACCAGAACCGGAGCCGGCGTCGGGGCCTCCGGGTTCTTCAGGCGTATCTTTGAAATTTCCAGGTACCAGTCACAGTATTCACTCCACAGAAAGTCGTGGATCTCGCGCAGGGCTTCGCCGAACTGAAATTCTGTCATCAGGTGGTCGGCGCTGGCGATAACCCGGTTCAGCCGGCTGAGAATCCAGCGGTCTTCCGGTGGCAGTGACTCAACCGGTCCGATTACAATGCTTGAATTGCTTTCAAGGCTGCGCAATACAAAGCGGGTGGCATTCCAGAGCTTGTTGGCAAAGTTTCTGCCTGCCTCAAGTTTATTGGTTGAAAGCTTGGTATCGTTGCCCGGGGCAGTGCCGGTGGAAACGGCGAAACGGAGGGCGCAGGCGCCGTATTCTTCCACCACCTTGAGAGGGTCGATGGAATTGCCCCTGGTTTTGCTCATTTTTTCGCCTTTGTCATCCCTTATCAGGCCGTGCAGGTAAACCGTTCTGAACGGGATATCCCCGGTGTTTTTCAGCCCCATCATTATCATCCTGGCTACCCAGAAAAAGAGGATGTCATATGCCGTTTCCATGACGGATGTAGGATAAAAATATTTCAAATCAGTGCTATCCTCCGGCCAGCCCAGGGTGGAATGAGGCCAAAGGGCGGAGGAGAACCAGGTGTCCAGGACATCCGGGTCCTGCTCAAGCGAAATCGAACCACATGCCGTGCAGGCAGTTGCATCCTCTATGCTTACTATAACCTGGCCGCAATCCCGGCAGTACCATACCGGTATACGGTGCCCCCACCAGAGCTGACGGCTGATGCACCAGTCCCGAATATTTTCCATCCAGTTCAGGTAAACCTTATTAAATCGCTCCGGAATAATGGCAATCCGGCCATCTTTTACGGCCTCGATGGCTGGTTTGGCCAGGGGCTCCATCTTGACGAACCACTGCCTGGAAACAACCGGTTCAACAACGGTAGAACATCTCTGGCAGTGCCCCACTGAATGGCTGTAGGGTTCCGTTTTTACCAGTAAAGCGGTGCTTTCCAGTTCTTCGATTATTTTATTGCGGGCGTCAACGCTGCTCATTCCGGCAAACCGGCCGGCATTTTCATTCAGCGTTCCATCCAGGTTGAGTATGTTTATTACTGCCAGGTTGTGCCTCTGGCCGATTTCGAAATCCACCGGATCGTGGGCCGGGGTGACCTTGACAGCTCCGGTGCCGAAGTCGACAGCTACGGCTTCATCAGCCACCACCGGGATAAGCCGTCCGGTAAGCGGCAGTACCAGATGTTTACCGATAAACCGGCTGAAACGCTCATCACCGGGGTTTACAGCTACGGCACTGTCACCCAGCATGGTTTCCGGCCGGGTGGTTGCCACTGTAAGCCAAAGCGAGTCCTCTCCCTGTACCGGGTAACGGATATAATACAGGTTCCCGCCGAGGTCGCGGTGGTTCACTTCCAGGTCGGAAAGAGCGGTGGCGCAGCGGGGGCACCAGTTGGTAATGCGTTCACCGCGGTAGATAAGGCCTTCGTTGTAGAGGTTGAAAAAGGTGGTCCTGACCGCCTTCGACGGGCCCGGGTCAAGGGTGAATACTTCGCGTGACCAGTCGCAGGAAACACCCAGTCGGGTATGCTGGTTGGCGATAACCGAACGATAGCGCCTTACCCATTCCCAGGTTCGCCTTAGAAACTCTTCGCGCCCGATTTCGTGCCGGTTCAAGCCTTCCTTCGCCAGCAGTTTTTCCACCATTACCTGGGTGGCAATGCCGGCGTGGTCCACTCCGGGCAGCCACAGGGTCGGGTTTCCCTTCATGCGGTGCCAGCGGATCATGATGTCCTGCAGGGTAGCGGTAAGGGCGTGGCCCACATGCAGTTCCCCGGTAACATTGGGTGGGGGCATTATTATGGTAAAAGGCTGCTTGTCTGGGTCGACAGCGGGCTTGAAAAACCCGGATTCCTGCCAGAACCGGTACCAGCGTTTTTCACTTTCATTAGGGTTGTAGGTTTTGGGCATTTCGGTTTGTTCTGTCATTTCAGGCATCCTTAACAGGTTTTGTTGTTTATTTGAGGTACTATTTTACATTCTCGAGGCCGGTGTTTGCATCTCCCGTGATAATGGCAGGTCGGCAATGGTGACGGTAAGGTCGTTTATTATGCGGGAGGTTATTGTTGATAACACTGCCGTTTGGTGTCAGCGCCTGGAGTCAATAAGGTTTTTTACCGCATTTAATATGACTTCGGCCAGCTCGGTTTTGGCCATAACGGGCAATTTTTCGGTTGAGCCGTTCGGGTAGATAAGGCTTGCCTGGTTAAAGTCCGAGCCGAACCCGGTGGTTGTACCGGAAACATCGTTGGCCACTATCATGTCCAGCTGCTTTGCCTCAAGTTTGGCAAAGGCATTGGATTCGACGTTTTCAGTTTCAGCCGCAAAACCGATACGTATAAAGTTCCCCCTCAACTCATCGAGAATATCCCGGTTGGGGACCATATCAAGAATAAAAGAACCCGGTGTTTTCTTGATTTTTTGTCCACTCGGTTTTTGGGGCCGGTAGTCGGCAACGGCAGCTGCCATTATCAGGCAATCGGCTCCGTCAAGAGCGGTCCTCAGTGCGGCATACATTTGTTCGGCGGTACTTACCTTAGTGGTGTTAATGCCGGCGGCTTCACCCGGCGGTTCGGCAGTGGTGACCAGTTCCACAACGGCTCCCATGTCCCTGGCGGTTTCTGCCAGCGCGTGGCCGGTTTTTCCGGATGAGTAGTTGCCCACGAATCTGACCGGGTCGAGCGGTTCCCGCGTCCCTCCGGCGGTTACGACTATTTTTTTCCCGGCAAGCTCGCCGCTGCGGGCGGCAATCCATTTTACAGTGCCGGTTATGAAATCCGTATCTCTGAGACGGCCCCTGCCGTAACCGCCCGAAGCCAACCTGCCCTCGCCGGGTTCGATAAAGATGAAGCCGCGCTGTTTAAGTAGTTCGATGTTGCCTTGCGTGGCCGGATTTTCGAACATTGCGGTATGCATGGCAGGGGCAATAATAACCGGCGCTCTGGTTGCCAGCACCAGGCAGGAGAGCATGTCGTCAGCCAGACCGCCTGCCAGTTTGGCGATGGTGTTGGCGGTGGCCGGGGCGATAAGAACGATATCGGCTTTTTCAGCCAGGGTTATATGATTGGTGCCTGTTTTTTCATGCCACAGGCTGGTAAAAGCTTCATTGCCGGTGATGCTTTCAAAAGTTATGGGCGAAATGAACCTCATGGCCGATTGAGTCAGAACTGCAGTAACACGGGCGCCGGCCTGGCTTAGCCTGGAAGCAATATCAGCTCCCTTGTAGGCAGCAATGCTGCCGGTTATCCCCAGTATTACCTCTTTACCTTCAAGCATGTATTACTCCAGGTTCAATTTGTGTAAAAGTTTCAGGCCGGTCAGTGTCAGATCAGGCTTTACATCGTCGATCGATTTAACTTCACCGGCAATTATATTGGCCAGCCCGCCGGTGGCTACCACTGAAGCCTGCTGCCCCAGTTCATTCTTGATGCGTTTTACCAAACCTTCGATCAGGCCGGAATAGCCGAATATTAAACCGGAGCGCATGGCGGTAACCGTGTTGGTGCCGATGGCTTTTTCAGGCCTGGTCAGGTCTATACGGGGCAGCATGGCGGTATGGGCATAAAGAGATTCGATGCTGGTTTTCAATCCGGGTGCGATAGCCCCGCCAAGGTAGTCGCCATCAGCGGAGATGGTATCGAAGGTGGTGGCGGTCCCCATGTCTATGATGATGACCGCACCGGTGTAGATATTATGGGCGGCCACAGCATTAACAATACGGTCTGCTCCGACTTCCCGCGGGTTATCCATTCGTATCCTGATGCCTGTTTTTATACCGGCGCCTACCACCAGGGGTTTTACTGCCAGCGTTCCGCCGAGCAATGCTTCGAAGATGCCGGTAAGCGGTGGCACCACGCTGCACATGGCGGCATGGGTTATGTCGCCTCTGGAAAAACCGCGTTCGGCCAGCAGGCTGGAGAGCAATACGCGGTATTCATCCGCCGTGCGTTCAATTACGGTGGAGGTGCTCCAGCGGGCTGTCAGCCTGTCGCCTTCGAACACTCCCCAGGAGGTTTCGGTATTGCCTATGTCAACGGCCATTAACATCGTATCGACTATTGTACCCTATTTTGTTTCAGGTTTTTAATTACCCTGGGAATGAGCTCCAGCAGGTCGCCTGCCAGCGCTCCGGCATCGCCGATTTCTCCGGCTGCCAGTCCCCCTGCGCCGGCGTGTAAAAACACCCCCAGCGAAGCCGCTTCGAATGTATCGAGCCCCTGTGCCATCAGCGCAGATATTATCCCCGCCAGCACGTCTCCTGTGCCTGCTGAAGCCAGGGCCGGGCTGGAAAAAGGGTTGACCCTGGTTTTGCCTTCGGGAGAAGCGATAACGGTGTAAGCCCCTTTAAGGACCACTACCGTTCCCCATTCACGGGCAGCCCTGGTGGCGATATTCAGCCGGTCGGACTGAACTTCGGCCGCAGTCAAACCGCAGAGACGGCCCATTTCCCCCGGATGGGGAGTGAGAATCGCATTACTTGAGAGCTTTTCCGGCCAGCCTGGCATGCGGGCAAGAATTGTCAGGGCATCGGCATCGATAACCGTTGGAGGCAGGTTCAAACCTGTATCAAGTAACAAGTCCCTGACAAGTTTTTCAGCTTCCGGGCTTTGCCCGAGGCCGCAGCCAATCAGGAGCACCGTATAATCACGCAGGCTGGCGGTAATGAGTTCGGCTGCACGGTGAGTTATGCCGGTACGGTTTTCGGGGAGGGGCAGAAAAGTGGCTTCGGCCAGCCGGCTGCTGATGGCGGGTTGCAGGCTTTCGGGCACCGCCAGGGTAACCAGGCCGGCGCCGGTTCTCATGGCTGCGGCTGCAGCCAGGAAAGCCGCTCCCGTGTAATTTTTAGAGCCGGCTACCATGAGGACTTTACCGAAAGTACTCTTGTGGGCATATCGCGGCCTTTCGGGAAGTTTTGCCATTGCCCAGCTGCGTTCAATTGTTTCTGCCTGTGTTTCAACCAGGGTAGCGGGCGGGATGCCGATATCCAGTACCCGGATTTGCCCGCCGGCGGCAATGGCATCCACGCTGTTGTACAACCCGGTCTTGGCTTGTCCCAGGGTGAGGGTATAATCAGCTGCAAGGGTAGAAGGGTCGATTGCCCCGGTATCGCTGTCAAGGCCGGAAGGAACATCCAGGGCGGTCACAATAAGCCCGGGTATGGCCGGTACTGCTGCTTTTAGTCCCTGGAGTATCGTTCTGAAATCTCCCTCGATTGGCCGTCTGCGGCCGGTACCGAAAAAAGCATCGACAATTATGCCGGTCTCATCCAGCCAGTCCATACAATCAACAGGGGAGCTTATTTTTCGCGCGCCTGCCTGCAAGGCCAGTTCAAGGTTTTTGCTGTTTGCCGGTTTTTCTGCCGGTATAACCAGGTTCACCAACGCTCCCCATTCGGCAAGATGCCTGGCAGCCACCAGCCCGTCCCCGCCATTATTTCCGGGCCCGATAAGAAAAGTGATGCCTTTGCCCCGGATACCCCCGGCAATTTGCCTGACGTTGTCTGCCACCTTAAGGCCGGCATTTTCCATCAATCGCTCAACGGATATGCCCTGCCGGACTGCTTCCTGTTCCATGGCAATCATCTGC
>JAFGLQ010000119.1 GCA_016928015.1 Dehalococcoidaceae bacterium | reverse complement strand
AGATCTGTTTCACTGCAAAGACTCCCCAAGATCACCTCCCCGGGAGTCCAATATGTTTCTGAACTTTTGCATAACTTTTCAGAACACATTCAAGTTATATTGCCACTCGGTAGAATTTGACGTATGCTGGTACAAGAAAAATGAAAAAAGCGTACCTGATTCTGGCAACCGGTGTAATTGCGATTTCATTTGCAGCCGTTTTTATCCGCCTTGCCGATGCTCCTTCTCTGGTTATTGCCGCCTATAGAATGACGCTTGCCGCCATGTTGCTGGTACCGGTATTTATAAAACGGCGTTCAACGATGCCTGAGAATCTTAAAAGGACGGATATAATTTACGTTATTTTCGCCGGTATATTTCTTTCGATACATTTTGCTTTATGGATCACTTCCCTGGAATACACCACTATTGCCAGTTCGGTAGTTCTGGTTACCGCCCACCCCGCTTTTGTAGTTTTGTTTTCATTTATATTATTTAAGGAAAAACCGGGCAGGGCGAGCGTGCTGGGGATTTTTATAGCATTTGCAGGCGTTCTTGTTATAAACCATGGAAGTTTTGATTTTGGCTCAACGGCGCTTAAGGGTAATGTTATGGCACTTGTTGCGGGCATGGCAATGGGAGCCTATCTGGTCACAGGAAGGCATCTGAAAGACAAATTACCAGCTCTGAAATATCTTACAACCGTCTATGCGGTAAGCGCTGTTATTCTGGCCGGTTCGGTAATTGCAGCCGGCAAAGAAATGACCGGGTATTCACTGCCAACATATGCCATGCTGGTACTTATTGCGCTTGTGCCGCAACTGATCGGACACAGCTGCTTAAATCTCGCGGTACGCATGATACCGGCTACAGTCGTTTCCATTGCCATATTGGGAGAACCGGCGGGAGCAGCATTACTCGGCTGGGCTGTCCTGGGCGAGATTCCAAGGCCGGTAGAAATCATTGGAGGGCTAATTATACTGGGGGGGATTTACATTGTGATGAGGTATAACCGGCCGCAGGTGGTATAAAGGCAGGGTGTGGTATATACACATACCAGGTTTTGTGGATATAATTAGACGCGTATTCAACTTTGTTAAATCAAGACAGGAGGACAACTATGGCTGATCCCAGGGTGGACAAACTGGCCAGCATGCTGGTCAACTATTCGGTGAGCGTAAAACCGGGCGAAAAGGTTGTCATAAACGGCGATACACTGGCAGAACCGCTGATAAAAGCGGTATACAAGCATGTTTTGAAAGCCGGCGGATTGCCTTTCACTGTAGTGAATCTGAACGGTATGGAGGAAATATTTTACAAGTATGCCAGTGAAGAGCAGCTAAAGCATATCCCGCCACCCCAGGAACTGGTTGTTAAGACCTATGACGCCAGAATAGCATGTTATGCGGAACATAACACCCGGGCGCTGTCCAGTGTAGACCCGCAACGCATGGTAATTGCCGATAAAGCAAGAACAAGCCTCATGAAAACCATGATGCGGCGTTCGGCAGCCGGGGAATACAAATGGACACTGACCATTTTCCCCAACAACGCCTGCGCTCAGGATGCCGATATGAGCCTGGAAGAGTATGAGGATTTTGTATACGGAGCATGCATGCCGGATTTGGATGATCCTGTTGGTTACTGGAAGAGGTTTTCTGCATGGCAGGATAAAATAATCCGCTGGCTGGACGGGAAAAAAGAAGTCCGGGTACTGGCAAAAGAAACGGATTTAAAATTGAGTATCGAAGGGCGCAAATTCATCAACTGCGACGCGCGCTTTAACGTACCGGATGGCGAGGTATTTACCGGTCCGGTAGAAAATAGCCTGGAAGGCAAGGTTTACTTCTCATACCCCGCCATCTACGATGGCAAAGAAGTCACCGGTGTAAGGCTCTGGTTTGAAAAAGGCAAGGTGATTAAGGCTACAGCGGAAAAGAACGAAGAATTTCTAATAAAAAAGCTGGATACTGACGAGGGTGCGCGATATGTGGGTGAATTTGCTTTTGGAACTAACGATGGCATAAAAAAGTTTACCCGGCAAATACTCTTCGATGAAAAAATCGGCGGTTCGTTCCACATGGCGCTCGGAGCCGGTTATCCCGAGACAGGCTCTAAGAATGAATCCGCTATTCACTGGGATATGGTGTGTGATTTGAGAGACGGCGGGCAAGTGTGGGTCGATAAAGAATTATTCTATGAAAATGGACGTTTTGTAATAGACTTTTAGTAGTCAGGAAAGATAGTCGCCATAATTGACAAATGGTCGGAAGCAGTAGACGGGTGTACCAGGATATCCTGCACTTCCATCTCCGGGCTTGTCCATATGTAATCGATGCGTTCATAAGGTTCGTTGGCGTGAAAGGTGTAAGCAGGAGGGGGTTCGATAATGGACAAAACATCTATCAGCCCGGCATCCTTGAACATCTGTATTTCCGGCGCATCCGGGGAAGCGTTTAAATCTCCCATTATTACTGTACTCTCCGTCCGGTTCCAATAATCGAGGAGTGCTTCAGCCTGTTGCTGGCGGATTGCAGAATCGCCGGAGATATGATGAAAATGGGTGGCTAAAACATTTACATATTTCCCCTCATCTATTTTGATTTGTGCTGAAATAAAACCTCTTTCGATAGCAAGGCCTTCCGATGGTAACGGTATATTAACCCATTCGGTTATTTCGTAACGGCTCAGTATGGCGTTTCCCCAGAGGGGCCCGGCGGTGGCGCCATAGACATAATGCATACCCAGACGCTGGGAAAGCCAGCCTAGCATATCAACCCGTCCACTTATCAGCCATCCGCGGCTGATTTCCTGCAGGGCAAGAATGTCCGGAGAGTGGAGCTCGATATTGGCCGCCAGTTCCTCGAGGCCGAGGTAGCCCCGGGTATCGAAACCATTATGCAGATTGTAGCTCATCACCTTTATTCCGGTATCATGGTAGGAGGTAACGGGCACAGGCTGCCAGGTGACCATGCTGGCAAAACTGAATAGCAGCAGAATAACGGTAATGGCAGGGGCCAGCCACGAGCGTGGTTCATATCCGGCCCGGAAAGAACCTTTGCCGGCCAGGGGCAATACACAGGCGATTACCAAGAAGGCTGCCATGGGTTCGAGAATCCGGGTTTCGAAAGGGATTTTTATCTGATAGGTGGCATAATACACCAGTATTAAGGCTACCAGCAGTATCATACCAAATCCAACCGGGATCGAAGCGGAGCTAAAGGCAGGCATCTTTACCTGGAAAGCATTTTTGCCGGTGTATAAAATCAAGTACAGTACCAGCAGGCATAATGCCGGCTGGCCCAGCACCAGGTATAAGGCAGCCATGATACCTTCAGGGTAGGACAACAATGTAGTTACCTGGAGAATCAATGCCAGCAAGGATATTACGGCAAGCCTGTATTTGGGCGGGCGATATATGAACCAGGCTGAAAGCGTCAGGCTTATCAAGTTGCCAAGCATGACCCAGCCAAAAGCTACCGGTATTTGCCACCCGGTGAGTGTAGCCAGGCGTGCAATATTCTGAAATATTTGGAGCTCAAGAAAAAGAAACGGACCGATTGCAATCAATGGAATGGCAGAGTTAAAGGAAAACGAAAGGGGCGGGCGGGAATCCTGAACAAAATATTTGAATCCCTTGAGGGTAAAATACAATGTGATTGAAACCAGTGTAAATTTTAATAACAACGAAATCGGGTCAGCAGACCATATTATATCGTAAGTTCCGTAGGCGCCATGAATCGCACTATCCAGGCCCAGGCCGGTAAATATTCCCAGGGCGAATAAGCCCGTAATTTTGCTGCCGGCCATTCTCACGCGGTCAATATAAAGCGGTAAAAAGACGCCAAAGGCCATCGTGGCGATTATTGAAAACCCGGTATTTAAAAGGGGATCCAGCGGCCATATTCCCGCAAAAAAATAGGCAATGCATACGGCGACAACAGAACCGGTTATGGAACGCTTGATGCCGAGATATTTATTAAGCAGCAATGCCGCAAAAGCAGAGCTGAAAACTATCAGGGCGATCAGCCCCAGCACCGGAGCGCCTACACCGAAGCGATCTCCAAGCGTCCAGGTCAGCCCGGAGATAAGCTCTCTGATTGCCTGCAACCCTAAGGCGGTTAACAGGGCCGGAAAAACGATTTCAAAAATCACGGGCCGGCTGCCTAACCAATTGCTAAGGGGCGGCCTGGAGATTGCAGTATCAGTCATTTCAGTTTAGAAATGATATGCCAGTAGGCGTCCAGGTGTCAATATCTTGTAAGAAAAGAGCTATAAAACAGGCTGCAGGGCATTTATGATGAACCATACTCCAAAACCAGTTAGAACGAAACTGAAAACGATAATCAAAATGGTTTGCCATTTTGGGCTCCACAAATGATTATAACGGTTAAAAAGTACCGAAATTGTTGAATACCATAAGAAATTTGGCAGTTCTATAGCTGCGGTAAGCCAGATAAGGCCGGCTATTCCGTAGGAGGCAGCTTGGGATATAAGCAGTGCTCCGACACTGGCCCACCAGACTGCCATACCCGGATTCACCAGCGAAGTTAGAACTCCAAGTTTAAACGCCGTCACCGGAAGGTCGCTACTGTGAGAAAACACAACCGTACGCCGCCTGAACAGAAAAAACCCAAGTACTATAAGCAGCAGGCCGCCGGTAATACCCAGGGCCATTTGAACCCAGTCTATTTTCAGTATTTGTCCGAAACCGAAGTAGATAAGAAGGATTATAGGAATTTCTACGACTGCGCCACCCAGAGCTACCTGAAAACCGGCCCATGCGGAACGATAGCTTTTAGCCAGGGTTACAGTGACAACAGGGCCGGGAGTTAGGGCGGCGGCCAGCGATATTGAAAATGCACCGATGAGAAGGGGGATCATTAATGATTAAACCAGTGGATGCCAGCAAGCAACCTTGCGGTTTTGCCCCCTTTGCTTCAGTGGTGGTTCGGTTGTAGCGCAAACATCAGTAGCTCTTGAGCACCGGGGATGAAAGCGGCAGCCGGGTGGCGGGTTGGAAGGGCTGGGAACCTCGCCCGGCAGAACCAGGCGCACTCTTTTCTGCTGAGGATCGGGTATAGGAGTTGAAAGAATCAGCGCCTGGGTATAAGGATGCATGGGCTCCTTGAAAATAACTGAAGGGTCTCCGTATTCAACGATTTTCCCCAAATACATCACCGCAATAGAATCGCACACGCTTTCGGCTACAGTCAGAGCATGCGTTATATATAAATAAGTAAGGTTAAATTTCTGCTTGAGTTCTTTTAAGAGAATTAGTATCTGGGCCTGTACCGAAACGTCAAGCGCTGAAGTAGGTTCATCGAAAACGATAAATTTCGGAGTAGTAGCCAGAGCCCTGGCAATAGCAATCCTCTGACGCTGGCCGCCGCTGAATTGATGCGGATAACGAGACAGGTTCTTCTCGCTTAATCCTACGAGGTTCATAAGTTCAGCCGCCCTTTTCAGCCTTTCATCTCCAGAAGTTGAATTGTGAACGATCATGGGTTCGGAGACGATATCTTTTATCTTCATCCTGGGATTCAACGAACTGAAGGGGTCCTGGTGAACAAGTTGCATGTCTTTGCGAAGCACTTTTAATTTCCCGCCCGAAAAGGTGGCTAAATCATAAGTATCATAAAGCGTTTCTAATGTTTCCTGATTGTTTTCATTTTCAGCCGATTCGATTTGCTGGAATATTTCTGAAGGAGTATCGAAATATATATGCCCGGAAGTGGGTTCGATCAAACGCAATATGGTTTTGCCCAGTGTAGTCTTGCCGCATCCGGATTCGCCTACCAGACCGAGCCACTGCCCGTGCTGAACATCCAGGCTGATATCATCGACTGCTTTTACATAACCGACAGGACGCCTTATGATGCCCTGCAATATCGGAAAGTAAGTTTTTAAATTTTTAGTTCTGACTAGGGGTGTCAATATTTTCTCCTGCGTCGATATGGCAACCGATGAAATGACCGGGATATATTTCGTGCAATTCAGGCTTTTCCAAACGGCAAATATCTTGCGCTAATGAACACCGGGGATGAAAAGGACATCCGGCTGGCGGGTTGGTGGGGTCGGGAATAAAGCCGGGAATCGGCATGGGTTCTTCGCCCGGCTTGGGCACAGCTGCCAGCAAAGCCCTGGTATACGGGTGAAGCGGGTTGACAAACAACTCGTTGACTTCGGCAAGTTCGACAATACTGCCGCCATACATTACGCCAACCCGGTCGCAGATGGCTGCAGCAACGCCAAGGTCATGGGTTATGTACAAAACGGACGAATTGAATTCATCCTTGAGGCGCTGGAGAAGTTCGAGTATCTGGGCCTGGATAGTAACATCGAGGGCTGTGGTAGGTTCATCAGCGATCAAAAATTTTGGCGAACAGGCAAGAGCCATGGCGATAACCGCTCTCTGTTTCATGCCGCCGCTTAACTGGTGCGGGTAATAATTGACAATGCGTTCGGCATCTGGAATATCTACTTCCTTGAGCATCGCTACAGCCGTTTTTTTGGCCTCGTTGTTTATCCGCCACAGCAGGCGCTTCACTAGCGGAACTTTTTGAACTATTCTGGGTAGTAAAGCGCCCGGAGAATTAAGCATTGCAGCGAGAATGTATTTCTGCATTCTTATAAAATAATCGAATAACTTATTTCGCTCATCCGCTGGCTGGTTCAAATGGCAGTCGATGTCTTTTATAGCCCGGACAATCATTTCATTATTACGATGCAGCAGTATGACTTCTGATATCTGGTCGCCGATAGTGTATACCGGATTCAAAGCGTTACCCGGCTCCTGGAAAACCATGGAGATTTTACTGCCGCGAATGGCCCGGATATCTTTTTCGGACAAACTCAAAAGATCAACTGGTGCTGAGCCGTTGGGTGTAAACAGGATTGTGCCGGTTTCTATTACCCCGGGGGGCATAATAAGCCTTAAGATGGCAAACGCGGTCATGGTTTTGCCACACCCGGTTTCACCGACAAGGCCCAGTGTTTCCCCCTTGTATATATCCAGGGAGAGATTATTCAGCGCTCTGACAACACCTTCATAGGTGTAGAAATTTACCGATACTCCTTTAATCTGCACCAGCTTTTCCATGGTTATCTCCTGGCCAGCCTGGGATCAAGAATATCACGCAGGGAATCGCCCAGCAGGTTCCAGCCCATCACGAAGAAGAAGATAAAAAGACCGGGAATAGTAATGGCATGCCAGTAGGCAAAAGTATTAGTGGGAGTACCTACAATCCAGTTGCGGGCAAAATTGATCATCTGCCCCCAGTCGGCGTAACCCTCCGGTACGCCCAGACCCAGGAAGCTGAGAGCAGCCGCAGTGAGGACCACCGATCCTATATCCAGAGAAGCCATTATGAAAATGGGATATATCGAATTGGGTAAAATGTGTTTCAAAATAATTCGCAGGTGCGATGCGCCGACACCGCGAGATGCTTCAATATAATCCTCTTCACGTATGGCCAGAATATCTCCCCGAATAACGCGGGCATAACTCGGCCACGAAACCACCGTAATGGCAATGATGATACTTTCGATGCTGGCTCCCAGGGCGATGGTTACCGCCATGGCAAGAATCAGCGGCGGAAAAGCCAGAAAAATATCGGTTATACGCATGATGATCTCATCGATTATACCGCCGAAATACCCTGCTAAACTCCCCAGAATTATGCCGATTACCAGAACAGCGCCGATAACCACCAGGCCAACCTGGAAAGCAGTGCGGGTACCCCAGATCACGCCGTAGAAAATATCGTACTGCCCCTGCGTGGTGCCGAATATGTGAGTATCGCTGGGGGGTTGAGGAGTGGAACCATAGCCGTCCCGGGGTATCATATACGGGTTGAATTGACCCTCGGGTGTGGGCGCAATAACCGGAGCCAGCGCCGCAATGATAGCAAATATTACTATTATCACCAGGCCGATAACAGACAGCGGGTTCTTTTTGAAGTGGAAAAGGAGGAATCTTAAATTCTTCATTTAACACCCCCTCCCAGGCGCACGCGAGGGTCGAATTTAGCATAAAGAAGATCGACTACCAGGTTGGTAAGCACAAACAGAACCCCGCTGAACAGAGCAAAGCCGAGTATTGAAGACACATCAAGTTGGATGGCGGTGCGCCATGCCCACCAGCCAAGCCCTTTGTAATTAAAAATGCTTTCAGTAATAACCACCCCGTTAACGATGGCAGCAAAAATATACCCTGATACCGTCAATACCGGAATCATGGCATTGCGGCGGGCGTGTTTGTTTATAACCTGTTTTTCCGGCAAACCTTTGGCACGGGCTGTCAAAACGTATCCTCTGCCCAGTGATTCAAGCATGCTCGAGCGCATCAGGCGCATAATAAAAGCAATATTGACAACCGACAGGGTTATAACCGGCAGAACCAGGTGCCTGAGGGAGTCGAAAACTACCCTCCATTCCCAGTTCAATATTCCATCGATAAAATTAAGATGGGTGTACCGGGTAAAGGATGCCGAGTTGACGAGTACACTCATGGCGGTGCTGAGCCGTTCGGGTGGAAACAGGCCGCGGAAATAACCGTAGAAGATCATAAGTAAAACCAGTCCGAACCAGAAAGTGGGCAACGACCAGCCGACAATAGCCCCGGCGCGGGTGGTATGATCGATAAGCCCGTCCTTGTGGGCGGCGGCTTTGGTTCCAAGCCAGATACCGCCCAGGATAATTATAGGGGTTGAAAAAATGGCCAGTTCCAGGGTAGCTGGCAGGAAATTGAAGATTGCATCGGTTACTGACATGCCAACAACTTTTGACCAGCCGAGGTTGCCCTGAAATACCTGGCCCAGCCAGGTGAAGTACTGCTGCCATACCGGCGCATTCAACCCGTAGAGTTCTATTATCTCATCAATGTTGGATAGCTGCCTAGGGTCGGTAACATAGAGCATGGCGCGCTGGTACGGGGGGAAAAGCTGCAAAAGACCAAAAATTAAAATGGAAACGCCTAACAGAACGGGTATCAGAAGAAACAATCTTCGTATTAAATAAGAACGAAATTCCAAAGCTCAGCCTTTCTCCGTCGATGCTTTATACTTAGACAGGGCCCCTTTGTTGAAGAGGAGTCAGGGGCCCTGTCCATCTTACATCAGGTCGCCAAAATCAATGAATGTTTAACTTTATCTACCAGTGATATATATTAGTACTTTTTCTCAAGCTCGTAAACCCAGCCATAGTTGGCGGAGTTGGCCGGGTTGAAGTAGAAGCCCTTGACCCAGTCCCGGAAATAACGGTTGCCGGTGGGCTGCACCAGTAGGATGCCGGGGCATTCATCGTAGTAGATACCGGCAAGCTGATCATATATTGCCTGGCGTTCGTCGGAATCCGGAGAGTTGATGGCCTTTTCGATCAGAGCGGTGGCTTCCGGGTTGTTGTAGCGCTGGTAATATGCCCAGTAGCCGCCTTCGTGCATCCAGGTATAGATAAAGTTGTGGGCATCGAAGAAATCGGGTATCCAGCCGACCTGGAAGCAGGGAAGTACCTGGGCATACATCTGGGCGCCGTAGCTGGTCCATTCCTGGGGAGCAGCGGTAACCTGGAATTTCGGGTTAAGGGCGTTGATATTGTCGGCCAGGATTTCGCAGGCAACCTTGCGGGTATCGTTGCCGCTGTTATAGGCCAGGGTCATCTTGAAACCCTTTTCCCAGACCTGGCCGCCGAAAGCCGCTTTGAAATGTTCTTCGGCTTTGGCAGCATCATGGGAGTAAATGGGGAGGTCGGGATTGTAGTAGGTAAGCCCTTTTACTACTGGAGAGGCCGGTTGAACACCGTGACCGTTCATGGCATCGTCTATATAGGCTTCCCAATCGAAAGAGTAGGTAAAGCCCTTGCGGATGTCCTGATCGGTAAAGAAGTCAGTCGGAATACCGTTGCCGTCAAGTTGTCCGCTGCCGATAAACGTGCTCTCGGAGCTTATTTCGTAGTTGAAGAAAAAGCCTTCGCACTGCACCAGCGGCAGGTCTTTGTAAACGGTTATGTTGGCCGCGCCTTCCATTTCTTCATAGTTGATGGTGGGTACATAGGCGTAGTCGCAGTCGCCGTTTTCAAGCATGAGTTTTCGGGTTGTCCATTCAGGGACATCTTTGATGAGCAGCCTGGCGAACGGGGCTTCATCGCGCCAGTAGTTTTCGTTTCTTACCAGCGACACTTCTACTGCCTTTTCCCAGTACTCCAGCTTGAACGGGCCAGTGCCGTTGGTAATAAGGTCAAGAGGCCAGGCATTGGCAGCCGGATTGTTGAGGGCTTCATAAGAAGCCTGGGTGCCATCCCAGTCGCCGTTTTCGATACACCATTCCTTGTCAACGATACCGCCCCACCACCCGCATAAAATTTGAATAAACGGTTCATACGGAGCGGCAAGGTAGAATTCCACCCAGTTGTCATCGACTACTTCGACAACGCTGGTAAGGTCACTGAGCGGGCGCAGGGAGTCACCGACATGCGAACTGGTACCTATACCCAGCAGGGGTTCGTACAGCATCCAGGTAGGGGCACCGACATAATCCTGTACCAGTTGCCGTTCGAAGGTATATTCCACATCTTCCGGTGTCATTTCGTTGCCGTTATGGAAGTATATTCCATCACGAATGTGGAATCGGTAGGTTTTACCATCGGCAGAGATTTCCCATTCGTCGGCCAGAACCTCAACATATTCGTCGGTTTTTTCGCCTTTGTAATATATGAGGGTTTCGTATACCATCTGCAGTACCTCGCCGCTGGCACTGTCATAGGCTGCCGCCGGGTCTAGTGTTTCCGGGCCACCGATGGTGGCAACTATAAAAGTGTCCGGATTCTTGATTTCAGGTTTTTCCTCCGTTTGGCAAGCTGGCAATACGGTTGCAACCACTATTAGTACAAGTGCCGCAACCGCGAACTTGCCGAGTGTTCTAGGTTTCATGAACATTTCTCCTCCATTAATTTATTTTGATTCCAGCCTTTGCCCGGATTAATTCCGGGAAGTTCGCTTATGAAATAATAATATTCTAAAGTATCAGCAATATACAGCAATGTCAATAGGTTTAGGCAACTTTGCTCACAGATAATATTTTCCCACAGGACTTGTTAATAATGATTTATTAACCTCACTTTGCGCTTGATATGGTTAAGGGTACAAGCTCGCTGATAGACGGGTGAATATGAATACCCCGTTTAACGGTATCCGTTCCCCCCTTGCCGGACATGGCATTGACAACTTCCTGGATTAAAATTGCAGCATTCGGCCCGGCAATATGGAATCCAAGTACGTTCCCGTTGGATTTATCGACTACCGCTTTGGCAAACCCTTCTTTTTCCTGCATGGCTTCTCCCTTGGCTGTCTCGAAATAGCTGACGATGCCTGTACCAATATCATGCTCTTTACGGGCGCGTGCTTCGGTCATGCCGACCGAAGCAACCTGCGGACGGGTAAAAACCGCATGCGGCATGGCAAGATAATCAACGGCGGTCAGGTGTGCAAAGCCAGCCCGGGAATGCAGCCCATTGTGCCAGGCCAGTTCGGCCTCATAATTGGCAGCATGGCGGAACATGTACTGGCCATTCACATCGCCTATAGCGTATATGCCCTCGATGTTTGTCTGCAGGTAATCATTAACCCGTATATACCCCTTATCGTCATGGTCGATGCCAATTTCCCTCGAACCGAGAATATCGGTGTTGGGGATTCTGCCCATGGCGAAAAGAACATGGCTGGAAAAAAAAGACTTGCTGGAATTGTCCTGCGTGTTTTCAGTTGAAATATTCCATCCCGAATGAGCCTCATTTACCGTCTTTAAAATTGTATTCGTTTGAACGTTGATTTTTGACCGTAGAGTTTTTTCAACCAGTTGGGAAACTTCCGGTTCTTCGCCTGATAATAATTGGCCGGTCATTTCCAGCATGGTAACCTTGCTGCCCATGGCAGCGAAAAAGTGGCCATATTCACAGGCAACATAACCACCACCAACGATAAGTATTTCTGCAGGCAGGCTGGTTAGATTAAGCAAATTATCGTTGGTAATTATACCGGGTTTTCCCGACAGTTCAGCCTGGGGTAACACCGGACGCGTACCGCAGGCGATAAAAATCAACGGAGCGGTAATTCTTTGGCCATCTACATCCAGGGTATGCTCGTCAATGAATCGAGCTCTTGATTCATAAAGATCAACCCCATGCATACGATGCAACTGACGATGCAATTTATTGCGATAGCCTTCTATTGTCCGGCTCGTCCGCTCTAAAATGCCGGCAAAATCCACATTTGAAAGTGAAGCGTTGATGCCCAAACGGGAAGAGTTTTCAATTTCGTATATTACGTCCGCCGGATAAATAAGCATTTTGGAAGGTATACACCCAACGTTGAGGCAGGTGCCTCCCATTTTATCCATTTCTACAAGAGCCGTCTTATTCCCGGCCATAGCCGCCGCTTCAGTAACTATGAGACCGCAGCCGGAACCGATGACGATAACATCATATTTCTTCATTTGAAATACTCCTTGTTTTTCTGTCAATCATGCATGCCTGCCATTTTACCCTGTATTTTATGACGAAACAACAACTCAACTTAGGCTGATACCGGGTTATGTTTGCTTTAGAGGTAATGCTGTTATAGAATTATTCGCAGCGGAGGTAGGAGACCATTGAATAATAACAGCCATAATTTTACTGCAGGAGACCTTAAAAGCATGGAAAAAGAAACTGAAGCTTTAAGAAAAGAGATTACAGAGGCTGTGAATCTATCCAACCAGTCAAAAGAAGAGGCCAAAGAATCTATAAAAGTAAGCAAGGAAGCGCTTAATAACGCAAAGGAAATTGTAAAACAAGCGCAAAGAGATTCATCCGAAGCGAAAAGAGCTTCTGAAAATGCGGTACGCCGCGCTGAGGAAGCTGTATTAAAGGCAGAAGAAGCCGTATCCAAGGCAGCAGAAGATTACAGCCAGGCCAAAGCGCGAGCCGAAGAAGCTGAAGCTGCATTCAAACATGCTGCCAGAAATGCCGAAGAAAGCGTGGAAAACTCTACAAAGGCTTCAAAAGAACTTTCACGCTCCTTTGAAGATACAGTTGCCCGCATAGAAAAAATTGCCAGGGAAACGCTGGATGAAATTAAAGCAACAGTAAAACAATCCCAGGAAACCCTCAGAAGCGCCGAAAGAATGTCAAACGAGGCTAAAAGTGAAGCTCAAAACGCAGTTCTGCTGGGACAGCAGGCAATCGAAAAGGTAGAAGAAATGGGAAAAACCACCCGGGAATCGGCTACTGAAGCCGCCCGGATTTCCAATGAAGCCATTTTAAGGGCTGATGAAGTAAGCCGTGCATCCAGGAAGGTAGCCGACGCTTCAGCCAGATTGAGCGAGGATGCCGTAAAAAGGGCTGAAAGAGCCGCAGCCATTGCCCAGGAAACTGCCGCGGGTTATTCCAGTAACTTTGAAAAGGCAATAAAAATGGCCAATGATTCCAGCCAGTGGGCCAAGAACACGGCCGATGAAGCGCTCAAGCTTTCAAAGCAATCTATTTTTCGCGTAGAACAAAGCAGCCAGCAGGCCAGTGAAAACGCCAACCAGGCTGTTGTTATGATTAAAGAGGCGATTGCTAATATTGAAGACACTATCCGTCAGGCAGAACTATCGGTAGAACAGGCCAAACAAGATGCGCTGAACAGTTCGAATAAGGCAATTGACCTCGGTAACGTGGCTAAACACACCGCAGACCAGGCAATAACCTCTTCTCAGAAGGCAATAGAAAAAGCTCAGCAAATAAGCTCGAAAGCAGTTGATGATATACAAGGCTGGGTAAAATCGTCCCGGTTGCCCATTTCCCGCGCCGAAGAAACTGCCGAAAAAGCCCGGAAGGAGGCCACTGCCGCTCTCCGGCAATCACAGAATGCGCTTGAAAATGCAACCAGCTTGTCGCAGGAAGCGGAAATAGCAGCCCGGCAAGCCGTGCAAACAGCTGAAGATGCCATCAATGCCGCCAGGCTGGCTTTGCAGGAAGCCGTTGGAATGTCCCTGCCTATTATAGAAAGAATGATCAGCGGCACGGGCGAAATAAACAAGGTGGCAGGGCAGGTTTCCAGGGAACTGAAGCGCGATTTGAAAAAAATAGAAAAGCAAGCTCCAAAAATACAGAAAATCGATACCGCCACTAAAAGCCAGATATCGACAGAACGCCCGGAACCGGTAAATACCGAGGAATTCGATGAAATTTACGAACCCGTGAAAGAAGAGAACACGCTACCTTCAAATGAGATACCGGTTGAAACGCAGGAAATGAAGAAATCCAGACTGGAAGAACTGGAGCAGATGTTCAGCGAGCTTGAACAGCATGGAGCAACCAGAAAAACTGACACAGACGACGAATAACCCAAAAGGTGAAAAATAATAGAGCGGGTCGACCGACCCGCTCTATTATTATGTTTATGAAAGAAGGGATGGAATATCCTGGAAAGCGCCGGCAAGGCCCCTTTCCTGCTCTTCGATATAGCCTCTTTCAGTGCGTATGTGAGACATATAGCTGATGGTTTTCGTAAAGTAACTCATAACCTTACGAGAGTTGACCAGTTCTGAAAGTAAAATTGTCACATCGACCGAACCTTTGCCTCTCGGGTAGTCGCCACTGCGGATAATCGCCTGCGGGGCCATTTCTCTCAAAGCGGCAGAAAGGTCCTTGATGAGGTCCATGCTCATAACATCAGGCGGAGCATTAATGATATAGAGAGCTTTACGGGCATCATTGGGTTCACATTTCAGTGACAGTTCGCCCAGTGCTTCGTTCATAGCCTGGGTTCCGGGCATGGCTTCAGTATTTTTGCTTCGGAAATCGACCGACTTATTGAAAGGCAGTTTCATTACGGAAGTTTTAGTTCTGCCGTAACCAATGGTTGTCCATCCGGAAAGAGTCTGGATAATATCACCCCCGTCAACCACCTTGGAACCGATGTATTTCACATCGGTTTCTTCGCCGGCGCATAACAGGTTGTAAAAAGGTTTGACTATGTCATGGTTTATCTTGGCCAGATTCTGGCGCATGGAAGCGTTTTTGGTGATATAACGCTGGTTGTCAACAAGGAATAT
Source organism: Dehalococcoidaceae bacterium (assembly GCA_016928015.1). GTDB lineage: Bacteria > Chloroflexota > Dehalococcoidia > Dehalococcoidales > CSSed11-197 > CSSed11-197. Next base: position 23,253 of record JAFGLQ010000119.1, on the reverse strand, counting down.
AGCATCGGCGACCAGGTAAGCGGATTTAAGGCACGTGCCCACGTTGTAAACCGAACGCTCCTCCGTCACTTCTTCGAACTTGAACGGCAAGGCAATCAGATTATATACAGGTTTTTCGGGAAAATGTTCTTTAATAATCTGAGTTATTACGGGCACGGATCCGGAACCAGTACCCCCGGCAGCGCTGCCTACAACCATGAAAGCGTCTGTTTCGGGAAGGTTCTTGGTATCTCTTATTTTGTCCAGAACTTTATCGCCATCTTCACGGGCGATGGCAGCGCCTATTTCGTTCATTTTGCCGACACCATGGCCGTGAGTCTTGCCGCTGCCGATCAGAATACGATGATGAAAATCGGCTTTTATGTGGCACAATCCACTCAAATCGGCAACGTCGGTGTTTACCGCAAGAATGTTTGTCATGATATCGAAACCGCGTTCGGCACGCGCTTTTTTGTTAAGCAGGGCGAATTCGTCAGAAATGCGGCCTCCGGCCTGCCCGCAACCTACAACTAATAATTTCACTTCGCTCCTCCCTTTATTCGGGATAAAATAATTGGTGTCAAGATGGTGTGTTTAAATTTGAGAAAAGTCACTAAAAGTTTAATGACTATTGGCTTTTAAGTCAAACTTAAAAAGATAACGTCATTGCAGTGGCCTTTTCAACACGGGTATAAATATAATACTATATTGGGCAAGAAGTATGCTGAAAGAAATACGGATTATTTCACTGGGAATAATTGACGACCTTACCTGGGATATTGACCATGGACTTAACATAATATCCGGTGAAACGGGTTCCGGGAAATCGCTCATTATCGAGGCATTGGAGATTCTATTTTTTGAGTCTCCAGGTGATTCAGTTATCCGGCATGGTAGTGAAGAGGCCAGAGTCGAAGCGTATTTCAACTTAGACGTATGTTCACCCCAGGGTTTACTTGAATTTCTCGAAGAGAGAAAATTGCATTCCGGCTCAAACGACATTGTTATTACTGCCCATCTGAAAAAGAACGGGCGCAATATTTTTCGCATCAACTCAACTCCGGTCCCCAAGAAATTGCTTGAACATGTCGGGGGCCTTCTTCTGGATATACATGGCCAGACTCAGCACCTGTCTTTGTATGACAGGTCGACTCATTTGAGACTGCTGGACAAATTTGGCTGCACGGCCGAAATAAGGGATGCTTACAGCCAGCTGTATTCGCAAATTCAGCATTTACTTCATGAAAGAGCTCGCTTGCAAACGGCTAACAATGATATTGCCAAACGTAGAGATTATCTTTATTTTCAGATGGATGAACTTGAAAAAGCTGGCATTAAACCCGGAGAAGACGCTGAAATAGAAAAAGAGTTAATTAAGCTGACCAATATAGAGACCGTAAAAAGGCTTTCCTGGGATATTTACCAGTCTTTGAGAGGGGATTATACATCGGAGCAGTCTTCCGCCTTTGACTGCCTTTCTCAAGCGCTGGGGTTGTTTTCCCGCCTGGCCGAGATAGACCCGCGGTTAACCGCTCAGTTCGAATTATTACAGGAGACCTGCGATAAAACAGAAGAACTGGGTTATGAAGTACGCCGCTACGTGGAAGAATTGGATGGCAGCCCGGAACGCATCGAAGAACTGGGCAACCGGCTGGAGTTGATAGGGCGCTTGAAGCGTAAATACGGCGGCAGTATGGACAGTTTGCTGCTCCAGCAAAAGAGTATTCGTCAGGAACTCGAAGATATCGGCAACATTGCATCGAATCTGGATAAACTGGACAACGAAATCAGGGAACTGATGTTCAAAATGGCGGATTTAGCGCAACAATTAACGTCTTTAAGACTCAATGCGGCCCGGGAGCTTGAACACAAGATGGAGGATGAGCTTGCCGGCCTTAACATGCCCGAAGTCGTATTCAAAGTTTGCATTGAGCATACCGAAGAAACAGGCGGCCTGGCCCTATCGGGCAAGGAATACAAATTTGGTAAGGACGGTATTGACAACGTAGAATTTTTTGCCTCAACCAATCCGGGAGAACCGGTTATGCCTATTGCGAATATTGCCTCTACTGGAGAGATATCCCGATTTACACTGGCTTTAAAAAACGCGCTGGCAGGAGCGGATGCGGTACCGACGATGATATTCGATGAAATTGATATAGGTGTCGGCGGAAGGAGCGGGGAGGTAATCGGCAGGAAGCTGTGGTCTCTAGGACGGCACCACCAGATAATATGCATTACTCATTTGCCACAGATTGCAGCGTTCGCCGATTCACATTTCAAGGTCTGCAAAACATCCCGGGGTAACCGTAATACCAGTACAATCAGGGCTCTAAATGACAACGAACGTATTGAAGAGCTGGCTGCCATGATATCTCCCAGGCAGTATTCAGAGAAATCTCTTGATGTAGCCAGGGAATTATCACTCAAAGCTTCCGTCTGGAAAAAAGAGCAATAGGTTTTGTTACAGATCCGCAATAACTGGAAGCAATTATATAATGGCCCGGCCTATAAAATAAGCTATTATGGCAACGCTGGTAGAAATAGTTATTCCCCAGACAATATCTACAACGGTAACCAGGAGGGGCCAGTTTTTCAATGTTGATAAATTGGAAAGATCATAAGTTGCATAGCAGAACAAGCCGAACAGGGCAGCCATAAGAGCCGTTCTGGCCAGTGAACCGGCTTCGACACCAGGAACAACAGCGAATATAAGTATGCCGGCGACGAACAACAGGTAGAATATTATTGCCGGAACCCAGTGCACTTTGGGGCTAAGTAGATGACCCAGCTGACGGGCATAAAAGTCCTTGGATATCACTCCCAGCCACAACATATCTATCGCGAAAAAAGCCACCAGGGCACTGAAATACAGAATCACTATTTTTAATATACTCATATGCCACCTCTCCGAAAGTTATTGAAGTTGCCGCTTGGAGTTAAGTATAAGCTTATAAAACCACCAAATCAAAAACATGTCAGCCGGATGGAAATGCGAACAAACAGTCATTAAAGGCATAGAATTTAATGTAAATAGTTGGATTTAACATAACATGCATCGGCTGCCAACGGCAGCCGTCACCAGGTCCCTCAGCCTCAGGTGCATTCGAATAACAGGTTTTCCTTTTCGATAGTTGCTTCGAAAATTCCCTGAGTCAGATGTATTTGTTCGAACGTTACGATTCTGCTCTGGCCTGGTGGAATCAATACGCGTTCTGATACACTCCCAATTTCCAGCCTTATCACACCGATAACTTCAACCACTTCAACGACCGCTTCATAATAACCTTCAACACCACCTTCGTTGGTAACCGTAACAATGAAAGAGAAGAGGCCGCTGGGAGGGACAGGCACAGGGGGATCCGTGTGAAGGTTCGAGACGGCAAATTTTGCCGGTGTTTTACTGTCGCTGGATGAAGGCGGGCTGGTGGCAGCGGGCAAAGTGGTGGCGGGATCACTTGTACTGCCTGAAGTGTCAGGAGTTACCAGAGGCAAACCGGCCTCTTCCCAGGCGACGATACCTCCATGTAAGTCATAAACCTCGTTAAACTCAAGAGATTTCATTAACTCCAAAGCGGAAGAACTCCGCAAACCGCTTTTTCAGTAAACCAGGTAGGTTTTATTTTTATCCAACAGGCTGATTATCTGCTGAGAGTAGCCGCTATGCCAGTCAAGTAAAATCGACCCCTTAATGTAGGCCTGAGTCCTTTCTTCGGACGTTCTTATGTCTAAAATTACAAAGTCGCGATTGTCTGAATTGATGCTTAACAGATTAAATGCTTCGATAGCAGTAATATTTCTGGCGATATTTCCCGTTGAGCCCTCTTGGGAAGATGTAAAAATATTTTCAGGTTGCCACGGATCTGCAGCGCATGCCGCTAACGCTAACAAGCTTGCACCGGTTATCACGACAAGACAAATTAATGTGAGGCGGCCGAGGTTTATAATGCCTACCAGGACACCTCCGGGCGAATATACATCAAATCTATATTACCAACTGACGAACATAGGCATAATCACATGCAAATAGTTGTCTTCGTCTATGGGTTTGAACACGCCGGGGCTCGAAGGATTGGTAATCTCAAGCGCTACCTGTTTTTCGGCATCGGACTGGGCTTCGGAAATGGCTTCCAGCACTTCTTTCAAGTAGCGTGTATTGAACGCAATCTTCGACTCATCCCCTTGTACGGTAACATCAATGTCGCCGGTGTCTTCACCAAGTTCTTCGGCCCGAGCAGACACGGTCATTTTGCCGGGAGTCACTTCGCTTTCACCGGGAGTCACTACCAGGCGGACGATTCCGCTGCCGTCACGCGCGAAAATGGAAGCAGTCTTGTTTGCCTGGGAGAGTTGTTTTACATTGGCTACAACTCTGGTACCGTAACTTTGGGGGATTAACTGGGAATACTGGGGGAATGTTCCCTGTATAAGCTGAGAAACAAGCTCAATATCTTTGAGGCGGAATATGATCTGGCTGCGGGAGGGATTAAGTACGATTGTAATGGGCCCTTCCTGATCTGCTGAAAGTTTTTGAAGCTCAAAAAGTGTGCGTGACGGTATGATGGCGGTAATTTTTTGGCTAACTCTGGTTGCCAGAGGCATTTTGTATACTGCCAAACGAAAACCGTCCGCTGCGGCGAGTGTTAGTGTCTGATCATCAAATTCTGCATTGACTCCGGTAAGAACAGGCCTGGAATCATCCACAGCCGCGGCAAAAGCCACTTTACGAATACCGCGTTTTAACTCGAGGGCTTCGACGGTAGTGCTTATACCATCATCTATATGGGGGATGGGAGGAAAATCCTTGGCGTCAACGCCGCTCATCCTGGCTTCGAAACGGGCGCATTTCATTTCGAGTACCCGTGTTTTGGATGAGAGTGTCATTTCGACTTTATCATTAGGCAGAGATGCTACGAATTCACTCAAGATTCTGGCAGGAATGGTAATGGCGCCTTCTTCGTCAACTTTGGCGCCAATCCAGCAACTTATGGCCATTTCAAGATTGGTAGCAACCAGCTTCAGCCTGCCTCCATCAGTCGACAGAAGAACGTTATTGGTAATCGGCAAAGTAGTACGGGCTGCAGCTGCTCTGCCAACGAGATTTAGCCCTTTATTCAAATTTTCCTGAAGGCAAGATAGCTTCATTTCACACCTCTAAATATCTGTAACCGTGTAGTATACATCATCCACTCAGCCAAGCTCAATATGCAGGGGAAGCCGGCAAGGATTATTTACCGCCGGGATACCGCGACTGGAGCAGGTCTTTGATTTTATCTGCGGCCCGCCGGCGGTGACTGATGGTATTTTTTTCATCAAAAGTCAGTTCCGCCATGGTTTTATTCAATTCCGGTATAAAAAAAATGGGATCATAACCAAAATGATTTTTACCAGAAAGCCTGGAATATATTATACCCTGGCAACAGCCTTCACAAGTTTCGATCTTACCTTCCGGTGTTGCCAGAGCCATAACACATTTGAATTGCGCCCGTCGTTTTTCATGAGGGACGTGCTGCATTTTGTTTATCAGCAAAAGGCATCTTTGCTCATCGCTTAAACCAGGGCCACCAAACCTGGCCGACAATATTCCGGGCATACCGTCAAGCGCATCAACCTCGAGGCCTGAGTCATCGGCCAGCGATAGAATACCACTTTTTTCGGCCAGATTTAGAGCTTTTATTGCGGCATTTTCATGGTATGTCGAACCCGTCTCTGCAATATAAGGAGACAACCCGACCTGATCCGGTGAAAGGAGCTCGAGAGATACTCCCTTGAGGAGTTCTCGCAGCTCCTTTAACTTGCCCGGATTACCGGTGGCAAGAACGAGCTTGCCTGGCAAGGCTAATCCTCCAGTATCTCGAACCTGTCTTTCAGCTTGTCAACTACCTGCGGCATGGTAGTGTATTCCATTTCGTCAAGAGGCAGGCGGTGAGGTTCAAAGGGCCCGTGTTGACGCATAATGTCGGCCATCAAGTTGGCCTCTGCACGAGCATTTTCAAAAGAAATATCATCGAACATATCCTTAGGCCCAATCAGTTTTCCTCCGGCCAGCTGGAAGCCCAGAGAAGTAACCCGCGGCGGGCCATCGAAACGGGATGGTGTAGCATCAGGAACCGATACCGGCATCAGGGGACCCATGTGCGAACCCCTCATCCAGCCTTCGACATAGAACGGGTGAGCAAACGGTTCCAGTACCTCTCCGACGGCAGGAAAATGGCCCTGGGCTCTGACTATACAAACCGGGTCGTCTTTGCCGACATACCGGCCAGCCATCAAGGAAAGTTTTTGCGTCGATGAAACTGCGGCGATCTCGCCAGAATCACGATGATATACCGATTTTATGCAAAATCTTGACGGAGCACCGATAAAGACCAGAAGGTCATATATTTCTTCAGGACAATTGAAGGTTACTTTCTTGTGTTCCTTAACATCATGGACTTCAAAAGCAAACCCGGTATGCATATTGCCGGCGATTACCAGCCCGATGGTATTGAAAGGGTCGGCAAATATCTTATACAGAGGTAAGTTCCAGGCACCGGATGAAGTTTTATCAGCCATGAATATTATAATGCTTTCGGCGCCGCGCTCTTCAATTTCACATTCGGCAACTCCAGGGCCCATACCTTTGACGTTGCCGGAAAAAGCATCGCTGAGCAGATCCTGTCCGGCACCATGCAGCTTCAATTTTTTGGCGACTTCGGTGCAGGCAAGAAAGGTATCCCAGGAAAGTTTGTGAATCAGTTCATTTTCTTCGCCATGGTTATGAGTCATTATCAGCTGGGCATCGTCACCGCACTTGGTAACATGATAGTCAATAAGAGTACCTTCCTTTTTTGCCCTGGCCATCATCTCTTCGGCCTTGGCCAGTACTTCGGGGTGAGAGTCACTGTGGCCGACCCAACCCCCGATGTCTGCTTTGATAACACTTAGAGTAACCTTCATTACTACCTCCTAGTAGTCAAGCCCTTTTTGGGCATTTATTCCTCGTTCGTAATTGTACTTTACAGGATTCATCTCGGTGACTATATCGGCCAATGAAAACAAACGCAGATCAGCGTTGCGTCCGGTAAGAATAATCGAAACACCTTTTGGCCTGCTTATTATAATATCAGAAAGTTCCTCAAAAGAAATTAAGCCGCAATCGAGGGCGGAATTGGCTTCGTCAAATATTATCACATCATGCGCATTCGAATTAACTGCATCACGGCAGAAATCCAGGGCAACTTTCGCCTGCTTGATATCTATACTGCGCAACTGCCCTTTTTTTACCCAGCCTTTTTGTCCGAAACTCACAACTTCGAAGTTGGGTATGTCGCGCAGTGCCTGAATTTCTCCGTGGACATAATCGACACCTTTCATAAACATGACCATTATCACCTTCAGGCCATGCCCGGCGGCACGCACCCCTGTTCCAATCGCGGCGGTAGTTTTGCCTTTGCCGTCACCTGTAAATATTATGACTCGCCCGGTATCATGATTGTGAAGCAACGGTACTCCTGAAATGGTTCATGCGAAGTTTAATGACTGCTCAGTTTATCAATCCTGGTTCTGAAGTGTCAATAATATATGATTGAATTATTCGCCATTTTACTCAGTCGTTTGCCTTATGGACCTGAACGAAGTAAAATAACAGCCTTGTAATGAAAATCGTACGCTATACCCACAACAACAATTCCAGTTACGGTATTGTCGAAGGCGACACTGTTAAACCAATAATTGGACAACCATATAAAGAAATTGAAACCGGGGATGCGTGCTTGCCTGTTAGCCGGGTTAAACTACTGGCTCCCTGCCAACCTACCAAAATTATTGCCATGGGTTTAAATTATCATTCGCACGCCAGGGAAATGGGCCATAAAATCCCGAATTCACCGCTTACCTTTTTAAAACCTCCCACAGCTGTAATAGGGCCTGAAGCAAATATCATATACCCTTCTGCATCTGCACGCGTCGATTACGAAGGTGAACTGGCTGTTATCATCAGCAAGATTGCCTGGAGGGTAAGCAAGGAAAACGTTAATGATTATATTCTGGGTTACTCGTGTTTTAACGATGTTACTGCTCGAGACCTTCAGCAGCAGGACAACCAGTGGACCCGAGCTAAAGGATTTGATACATTTGCTGCAATCGGCCCATGGATCGAAACCGATTTAGAACCAGGCAGCCTGAACCTCGAGACTTATCTAAACGACGAGCTTAAGCAACAGGGCAACACCGGCGACCTTATATATAATATAGCAGAAATCATTAATTTTATATCCAACGTGATGACGCTGATGCCAGGGGATGTTATCGCAACCGGCACCCCGGCCGGAATAGGCCCTATGTACCCTGGGGATCGCGTAGAAGTTAAAATCCAGGGTATAGGTTCTCTGGTTAATTACGTAATAGCCAACGGAAACGACATTTCAATCGCTGACTAGGGCAGCCGGCTTGCCTCAAAATAATCCCTTACTTCCTGGTTGCCGAGATATATGATGATCAAAACACCGATAACGGTACCGAGCGGGAAATTGACTACGCCCATTACCGCATGCACTATGCCAAGCAATCGAGCCCAGGGTTTGCCCTGAAGCGTTCCTATGCCTGCTGCCAGGCTGATGATGAAATATGCAAGTAAAACCACCACAGCTATACTCAGTCCGATAATTGGCGCGGCCAGCCCCGGTGAATATTCCCAGCCGTTCCAATGCCCCCAGTTACCTGACCATATATCACTGATACCCAAAACCACAGGTAATGCGATAAAAACAATAGCCATAATTCCAAAAAATGCAATTGTACCGGTAAAAAATTGCCAAACGGCAACAAGTATCAGAAGGTCGGGTCTTTTCATAGCTAACCTCCGGTTTATTAACAAATTGATTGTATTAAAGGCGCATTAGACTGTCAACATAATTTTCACCCCTTTTGGTGTAAAACTCAATTGCTTTTGCTTTTTAATCCGGGTGGCGGGTAGAATTACACAATGAAATATAAACTTCTTGTAATCGATGTCGACGGGACTATCGTAGACGGATCCGGAAATATTTGCCAGCGGGATATCAAAGCCATCAACCGGGCAATTGGAAAAGGCGTTAAAGTCGTTCTGTCTACGGGCAGAGTGCCGCTGGCCTGCAGTAAAATCTTGAGTATACTGGAACTTAACGGCAACCATATATTTTTCGACGGTGCCCTCGTATATAATCCCAAGCTTGGCGATAAAATACATTGTCAGCCCATAAACAGGGAGAACGTACTAAAAGCAATTGAATACTGCCGCACCACCGATACCTATCTGGAACTTTATGCCCGCGACAGATTTTATGCCGACAAATCCAACTGGACGGACGAAGTGCATAAAGAGTTTTTTGGAGTTAACATATTACTGGAAGACCTCGAAAAAATTGGCAGGAATGAAGAAATTCTGAAGATGGAGACTATCGCCAGGGCTCCGGAGGAATATGATAAAGCCAGAGCAATACAAAGCAATTTTGGTGATTGTTTCCGGTTTTCTGTAGCTCGTTCGCCAGCGTTTCCAGGAGTTGATTTTGTGAATATTATCGAACCAGGTACCTCCAAAGGCAGCGCCCTGGTCAAACTGGCTGGCCATCTGAATATTGAACTGGATAATGTGATTGCGGTGGGTGACGGCCTTAACGACCTTTCACTCATTGAAACTGCCGGTTTTGGCATTGCGATGGGTAATGCATTTCCGGAACTCAAATCTATTGCCGACTGGATTACCGAAAATGTTGAAGAAGGCGGCGTTGCCAGGGTGATAGAAGAATTCATTCTCTGAGTTCCGGATTTGACTCACAGGAAATCTAAACGATTTCCTTGATCCGCCTGGCAATTTCAGGCGTGATCCCTTTAACACCGGTAAGTTCATCAGCGTCTGCATTAATTACAGCCGCCAGAGAACCAAATTTATTCAACAGTGCGCGTTTTCTTTTCGGCCCGATACCGGCAACATCATCCAATCTGGATTTAAAGCTTTGTTTGCTGCGGATTTTTCTATGATAGCCAAGGGCAAACCGGTGGGCTTCATCTCTTATATTTTGAAGTAAGTGCAGTACGGGTGAAGTTCTATCAAGTGCAACCGGGCGGCTCACGCCCGGCAAGAATATCTGTTCATTTTCTTTTGCTAAACCAATAATACTGATTTCAGAATGCCCTGCCCTGCTGATGGATTCTACCACGGAACTAACTTGACCTTTGCCTCCATCTATCAAAATCAGGTCAGGCAAGCGGTACCCGGCAGTTGGAGAATTCAAGAATTTTTGACCAAACCGTCTTGATATTACCTCTTTAAGCATTGAAAAATCGTCCGGCTGGTTTACAGTATTAATTTTAAATCTGCGGTACTGAGAAGGTGCCGGAGTTGCATTTTCGAACACAACCATGCTGCCTACGGCTGCATGTCCGTGTATGTTGGATATATCATACCCCTCGATGCGTTCTGGCAACTGCGGCAGGTTCAATAAATGCCGGAGTTCATCAAGCAGACTGGTGGCATCTGTTTTACTGGAGATGTTTTTGAACTTACCGGCTTTCAAGCCCTGGGTGGCGTTTGACGCAACGGTTTTAATTAATTCCTTTTTCGCGCCCTTTGCCGGTACCTGGATGTTTACGTTGTGACCGGCCCTGCTGCGAAGCCAGTTTTTTATAACCGGTTTGTCTTCAATCGGATACTGCAGCAATATCGCGGGAGGAACATTTACGGCATGACTGTAATACTGCTTGACAAAACTGGTCATGATACTGGTGTTTTCTTCGTGCCGGGTGTTTTTCAGGAAATAGCCTTCACGGCCGACTATTCTGCTTTCACGGATAAAATAAACCTGTACAAAAACGTCCTCATCTTCACGGGCAAAAGCAATGGCGTCTTTGGTGCCGCTTACACGCTGTGTGATTTCCTGGTAGGAAATGATACGGTTTAGATAATTTATTCGATCCCTGATTACGGTCGCCTTTTCATAATTCAATTCGGTGGCAGCTTTTTTCATTTCGGATTCAAGCCTTGAAATAACCGAACCATGTCTTCCCTCCAGAAACATCAGCAGGCTTTTTATGGTGTTATTGTACTCATTTCCATCCACCCGCCCTGCGCAGGGACCGGGGCACTGCTTCATATCGTATTCAAGGCAGGGGCGCCGGTTTGCTCCGCTTCTGATTGTTTTACATGATCTGAAAGGGAAGATTTTCTTAATTGTGCCAATAGTTTGGCGGGTAGAAAATGCACTCCCGTACGGCCCGAAGTAACGGGAGCCATCGTTTTCAAGCCTGCGAGTGACCAGCACTCGGGGCCATTCTTCATTAACGGTAATTTTTATATACGGGTAGCTCTTATCGTCTTTTAAGGCGATATTGAAATGGGGCCTGTATTGTTTAATGAAGTTCAGTTCCAGAACCAGGGCTTCTTCTTCGGATGAGGTGACGAAGTACTCTATATCAGCTATCCGGCTGACCAACTGCCGGGTTTTGGCATTTAACCTTTCTGTTAATACAAAATAGGAGCCCACACGGTTACGCAAGCAACTGGCTTTGCCCACGTAAATTATATTTGCCCCGCTGTCTTTCATCAGATATACGCCGGGAGACATTGGGAAACGTTTAGCGCGCTCTTTAAATATGGTTCGAGTATCAATCATCTTTAAATTATCCCGCAAATTGCCGGATTGGCCGCCAGTTAACGGATGCGTCAACTGAATAGCGACTGCCCGTGAGGTTTATACACGACCAAGGTCAATCAATAACCCGGAAAGTTTATATCGACTCCAGGGCCTTTATCCTGTTTTCTGCTTCCCTGGCTCGTTCTTTCAACCCTTCGGATAAACTGGCTGTATTATTGGCGGCTTCATTTATAGAATTTATGGCATACATTGCAAGAGCGGCAATCTCTTCGGCGGCTTTTATGGCTCTGGCAGCTGCTTGTTCACCGGCTTTTCTAACCTCTTCGCCTTTTACGGCGGCTTCGGCTGTTGCCGCCTGAAGTGCCTGTATGGCTTTTTGAGCGCCGCGGTCTGCCTCCTCAGCTTTTTTGACAGCCATTTCAGCCGCACCGGTGGCAGCTTTAGCAGTCTCTTCAGCCTTAGCAGCTGCATCCCGGGCTGCCTGGGTAGCAATTTCGGCTGCCTGTTCACCAGCATCCTGAGCTTCCCTGGCACGCTGGGTAGCGACTTCGGAAGCCTGTGTAGCAGATTTGGCGGCTCCAACTGCATCTCTTGCCGCCGCTTCTGCTTTGCGAGCCGCTTCCGCTGCAGCCCTGATATTGGCTTCCATCTCATCCAGTATCTGCGGCAGCGGCACAGATAGTATCCGGGTGCGTGGTTTATCTGATTCACCGGGTTCGAATATTTCTTCTACTTGCTTATCAACCATTCTCATTCTCCTGTAACACATAGCAGCGGCAATAATTACAGGGTTGCCGGGACGCTGCATAGGTTCAAGTTATAGTATGCTCTACCGTTCCATCGACGTCAATATATTGGTTGGAAAGCCCTGCAAGTGGTAGGAAACAGTTTAAAATATAATCATGTTATGTTAATATGGTATCCATTAGCTGCAAAGAGGGTGAGCGTGTGAAAGAGGATATCGAACATTTCTTAAATTATCTCAAGGTTGAACGGGGCTTTTCTCAAAATACCCTGGATGCGTATAATAACGATTTGGGGCAGATGGTTGAATACGTTGAACGCGATGCACGCTATCGAAGCGTTATACCTTCCTGGCAAAATTTCGGCAAGCACGGATTGGCCAGCTATATGGTAGAACTCAAAAGCAGAGGTTATGCAGTTACTACTCTGGCTCGCAAAGTAGCTGCTACCAAGAGCTTTTTTAATTTTATGGTTGCCGATGGCAAACTGGCTGATAACCCGGCTGAAAAAGTTACTTCTCCCAAAGTTGGCAAGTCGCTGCCTGATGCAATTACCATAACTGAAGTACGAGAACTAATCAGCCAGCCAGCCAAATCCAGCGCGCCGGAAGCAAAAAGGGACCGTGCGATGCTTGAGTTGCTGTATGCCAGCGGCATGAGGGTCAGTGAAATGATTGCCCTTAACCTGGAAGATATCGATACAGCTAATAACACCATTCGCTGTTTTGGGAAGGGCAGCAAGGAGAGAATTATCCCGATATATCCCCAGGCGGCCCAATCGGTTGCAGTTTACATAAAGGATGCAAGGCCGGCGATGGTTCACCGTGATAATGAACCAGCACTGTTTGTGAACCAGCGCGGAGAACGATTGACCCGCCAGGGACTCTGGCAAATACTGAAAGGTTATGCCAAGGCCGCAGGTTTGGGCAATAAGGTAACACCTCACACTTTACGCCACAGTTTCGCAACACACATGCTGAGCGGTGGAGCTGACCTGCGTGCAGTACAGGAAATGCTGGGGCATGCCAATATTTCTACAACACAGATATACACCCATGTTTCTTCCGAACATATTCGCCGGGCATATAACAGCTCCCATCCCCGGGCGAAATAATAATTTCTTGAGGTATATTTAAATGTCTTCAAAGGCCAACAAATTTAGAAAACCAAAAAGGACTCCGGTAAGAATAATTACACCCAAGACGGCGGGTTTGCCAGACCGCACAAACCCCGCTATTGCCTGTGATCGCATCGCTGATGCACCGCCAAATGAACAGCAGGCGGGAAATATTTTTGTTTCCAGGTCCCTAATACCGGAACTGAAGAGAATCGGCCTTCTTTTTGCCATCATGCTTGTTCTGCTTATTATCCTTTCATATATTCTATGAACAATATGGAGCCAGTGTCCTGTTATGATATTGAACGAAAAAAGATGGTTTCTCAACTGCGAAACCGGATATTTGATAACAGGGTTCTGGATGCCTTATCAAAGGTGCCGCGGCACTACTTTGTGCCACCTGAAAAATTAGCGCTGGCTTATGAAGATACCCCGCTGCCAATAGGCTCAGGCCAGACTATTTCACAGCCTTATATAGTTGCATTAATGAGTACTGCTCTTGAACTCAAGGGCGAAGAAAAGGTTCTGGAGATCGGTACGGGCAGTGGTTATCAGGCAGCAATACTTGCCGAGCTTGCCGCCAAGGTTATTACAGTAGAGAGGCTTCCCGACATGGCGGCAAGGGCGAAATCGGTTTTAAAAACACTCGGGTATCACAACATTGATGTCAGGATTGCAGAAGAAGAACTCGGCTGGAAGAAAAATGCTCCGTATGATGCCATACTCGTTGCGGCTGCAGCGCCCGAAATACCCAAATCCTTGCTCGACCAGTTAGTTACAGGGGGACGCATGGTTATTCCAGCAGGCAGCCGTCATCAGCAGGAATTGCTTAAAGTGACAAAGACTCATGATGATATTGAGGTGCACAGCCTTGGTGGATGCCGTTTTGTTTCATTGATCGGGCGCCAGGCTTGGGAGGAATCGTAAACCCGTATGGATATACTGCAGATAATAGCTTCGCGACGTGCTATTCGGCGCTATAGCCAATTTAAGGTGGAGCCGGAGAAACTGTATCAAGTACTTGAAGCTGCCCGATGGGCACCTTCATGGAAAAACAGCCAGTGTGCCCGGGTGGTCATTGTTGAGGATACTGAAATAAAGAAACGCATAGCTGAAGCTCTCAAAGGCAATCGATCCTATGACGGTGCGCTTGAAGCGCCGGTTATACTCGTAATATGTGCCGAAAAAGGCCTGTCCGGGTATTCCGGTTCTTCACCCGTTACAGATAAGGCTGAATGGTTTATGTTCGATACCGGCGTGTATGCCCAGAATCTGATGCTCGCCGCGCACCAATTGGGTCTTGGTACCGTAATTATAGGTTATTTCGATTCAAATTTGGTAGCACGCGAAATATGCCTGCCTCAAGATTACGCGGCAGTGGCGCTGTTGCTGCTGGGTTATCCGGCAGAACAACCCCGGTCGACTCCCAGAAAACCGCTTGAAGCAACGGTCTTTTTAAACCGTTTCGGGGAACCTTACCCGCTATGATAAGTTACCGTAAATGGCTGGCTGCTTCGAGCCTGATTTTGTTATTTGCCGTTGCTGCCGGATTCATTATTCCGCTAAATGTGTCTATTGAAGATATCGCTCCCCTTGGTGAATTTCTTGAGGATTTCGAATCGTTGAGCCCTGCGGCCGTATTTTTTATTATTTTATTTAACAATATAATCGCTATCGTTTTCAGTTTTATCATGTCTCCGCTGTTTGGCATTGTACCTTTGCTAGCCCTGGGGCTGAATGGATTTGTGATTGGAGTTGTCAGCGCAATGGTAATTGAGCAGGAATCACTGGGTTTTTTGCTCACGGGGCTTTTACCGCATGGGATTTTTGAAATCCCCGCCCTTATTATCGGTCTTTCGGCCGCTATTTACCTGGGTACAACGCTGGCATTAAGTATTTTCAAGCGGGAGCTCAGGGCAATGTTACTGCCAACCCTAATTTCAAGCTTAAAATATCTTGCCCTTTCGATAGCTCTATTGATACCGGCAGCATTCATAGAAACGTTTGTGACACCGGGGTTATTAAGTCTGTTTTAGTTTGAAGTTTGTCCCGATACTTTCAAATTATCTATAATAGGGGCAGCAGATAAATAAATCCTTAATAGAAAGGCGGACAAAATGAACCAGTACCAGGCTGAAAACATCAGAAATGTTGTATTTATTGGACACGGCTCCGAAGGCAAGACGACGCTTTCCGAAGCCATTTTATTCAACAGCGGTGCGGTAAACCGCCTGGGAAAAGTTGACAACGGAACCGCCACGTCGGATTTCGACCCCGATGAAATCAAGAGAAAATTAAGCATTAATCTCACCCTTCTGCCTTGTGAATGGAACGATATCAAAATTAATCTGATTGATTGCCCGGGCTACCCGGATTTCATAGGCGAGGTTAAATCGGCGATAAGGGTATGCGAAGGCGCTCTGATAGTAATCGGCGCCAATTCAGGCGTAAAAACCGGAACCGAAATTGCCTGGGAGCTTGCCGGAGAACAGAAACTCAGCCGTATGTTTTTTGTTAGCAAGATGGAACGGGAAAATGCCGACTTTTTTAAGGTAGTTGATGAAATTCAAGACAAGTTTGGTATCAAGTGCCTCCCCATACAGATTCCCATAGGCTCCCAGTCCGATTTCAAGGGGATAATCGACCTTGTCAGCTTAAAAGGCTACACAGGCCCCGACGATACCGAAGGGCCAATCCCTGAAGAGCTCAAAGCAAAAGCAGCCGAATATCGTGAGCGCATGATAGAAGCTGTAGCCGAAACCGACGATGCGCTGATAGAAAAATTCCTGGCAGGAGAAGAGATATCAGACGCCGAAATTATTTCTGCTCTGGTCAATGCCGTAAAAACAGGAAATATAAATCCAGTATTATGCGGTTCCGGCCTGGCAAACATCGGCGTAAAAACATTGATGCAGGCCATCAAGACATTACTGCCATCTCCCCTTGAAAAAGAAGTAAAACTCACCGAAGATTCAATGGTCAAGAATATAAAATCAGGACAGGAAAGTCCGCTGGCGGCACTGGTATTCAAAACAAGTGCTGATCCATACGTCGGCAAACTTTCGATGTTCAGGGTCTATTCCGGGACAATGGAAAGTAATTCACAGGTTTACAACGTACAACAGGGCGCTTTCGAAAGAATCGGCCAGTTGTTTGTTCCGAGAGGTAAAAGCCAGGAGACCGTAACCCGGGTTGCGGCTGGAGATATCGGGGCTACAGCCAAACTCGCTGTTACTGCCACCGGAGATACGCTGGGCGAACAGGCCGGTCAGGTCAAAATTGAGCCGGTCGTTTTTCCCGACCCGTCTTATTCTGCGGCTGTTTATCCCAAAAGTAAAGAAGATGTAGATAAACTTGGAGCATCTATTGCCCGAATTGTTGAGGAAGATCCGACCATGCGCATTCATCGCGACCCTGATACCGGAGAGACTATTCTTTCCGGTACAGGCGACACACAGCTGGATGTAGCCGCCGAAAGAATGCACCGCAAGTTCGGTGTTGGCGTTGAGTTGAAAACTCCAAAAGTACCTTATAAGGAAACGGTAACACAAAAGGTAACTGCTGAACATAAACATAAGAAACAATCCGGCGGCCACGGTCAATATGGGCATGTAATGCTTGAAGTAGAACCTTTGCCCCGTAGTACGGGCAATGAATTTGCCACACGCGTAGTCGGCGGCTCAATACCTAAAAATTACCTGCCGGCGGTAGAAAAAGGCGTCCTTGAGGCGCTCAAAGAAGGCGTTATTGCCGGATGTCCGGTAGTAGACGTGAGGGCTACTGCATATGACGGCAGCTTTCACCCGGTGGACTCATCTGAAATCTGTTTCAAAATCGCCGGTTCCCAGGCTTTCAAGAAAGGTATGGCCGCTGCCAGCCCGGTTCTTCTGGAACCCATTATGACGTTAAAAGCTGTTATTCCCGGCGATCATACTGGAGATGTGGTGGGAGATTTAAATACAAAACGGGCCAGAGTGAATGGAATAACACCCGAAGGCGACGTTAATATCGTTGAAGCGCTGGTGCCCCTGGCCGAAGTCCAGAGGTATGCGATTGATTTGAAGTCAATAACTCAGGGACGGGGAAAATTCAGCCTGGAATTCAGCCACTATGAAGAAGTGCCGGCACATATTGCTCAAAAGATTTCTGAAGAGGCCCAGTCAGACAAGGAAGAAAGCAAGCAGCATTAATACCGGTTGTAAGCTAAGTACGGCTGGCTATTATCATGCGTACTATGCCGGACAAATCCCTCCGGGATAGTACTGCGACTGACGGAGTATATCTGCCGAGAAAAGTTTTGACCGCTGCTTCCTGTCCGTCTCCGATTTCAATAAGCAATCTTCCGCCGGGATTTAAATACCGGTAGTAATCCTTTATGAGTATTTGTATCACGTCCAGGCCGTTTATACCACCGTCGAGGGAATTCACCGGTTCAAATGTGTTATTGTCAATATCACTATGCTTTACATAAGGCAAGTTGGCGCAAATAATATCAGTTGTTTTTTCAAGAGGCTCCAGCAGGTTGCCGTGCAACAGTATAATACGGCCATCAAGACCCAGGGCATGAATGTTGATGGCGGCAACATCAAGGCATTCAGGATTTGAGTCTATGGCTAACAGTTCTGCTGCAGGGTTGTTATGTGCAATCGCGATAGCAATGGCGCCGCTGCCCGTGCCCAAGTCACAAATAACCGGAGATTCAATGCCTTGTGCAATATTAAGCGCCTCTTCCACCAGTATTTCCGTTTCAGGCCTTGGGATCAGCACCCTTTTATCGACAAACAGTTCGAGGTTATAAAATTCTTTTTTAGAAATGATGTATGCGACCGGCTCTCCCGCTAATCGTCTTTCTACCATACACTGCAACGATTGCCAGTCCTGCTGGGTAATAGCATCGTGAAGCGACATGTAAAGTTGAGCCCGGCTGATATTTAAAATATGGCGTAATAAAACTTCGCTTTCGAGCAGGGGTGCGTCGGTGCGGGTAAACGTTAATTGATGCTCGGACTCTTTCAAGGCATCAACTATTTTCAAATGAGCTCTTCCTCCAACTGTCTGGCTTGAAATTCGGTAGCCAGAGAATCAAACAGTTCATCGAGGTTGCCTTCCATGATTTTTTCAAGGTTATGCATTGATAACCCTATTCGGTGATCGGTAATTCGGTCCTGGGGATAATTGTAGGTTCGTATTTTTTCAACACGTTCTCCGGTACCTACCTGAGAGCGCCTCTGCGAGGTTATTTCCGATTCCTGTCGGCGTCGTTCCAAATCAAGAAGCTTGGCACGTAAAACAGCCATAGCCTTGTTTCGGTTTTTCAACTGTGACCGCTCGTCCTGGCAGGTTACCACAATACCGGTGGGATAATGTGTAATACGAACAGCAGTGGCGACTTTGTTTACATTCTGGCCGCCTGCCCCACCTGAATGGAAAATATCTGTTCGAATTTCTTCAGGATTGATTTCAACTTCAACTTCCTCGGCCTCGGGCAGCACAGCGACAGTAGCTGTGGAAGTGTGTATTCGGCCGGAAGATTCCGTAGTAGGCACACGCTGGACGCGGTGTACTCCGCTTTCATATTTCAACCGGGAATAGGCGCCTTCGCCTCTTATTTCCAAAATGACTTCTTTTATGCTGCCTATGGTCGTCTGGTTAATGTCAACTATATCAACCGCCCAGTTTTTGATTTGGGCATACCTGGTGTACATTCTGTACAGATTAGCGGCAAACAAACCGGCTTCATCGCCACCGGTCCCTGCACGAATCTCCATGATAATATTTCGTTCATCGCTCGGGTCTTTAGGCAGTAAGGCCAGTTTTATATCATGATCCAGTCCTACAAGCTTCTTCTCAAGGACAGCTATTTCTTCCTGGGCCATTTCTTTCAGTTCATCACTGAGGGGCTCTTTCAGCATTTCTTTCAAAGAACTCAATTCGGCATCAGCTGCTTTGTAGGCATGGTAAGTTTCAACCAGGTTTTCCAAACCCGCACGTTCCTGGGCAATCTCCTGAAGCCGTTTGGGGTTGGAAACAACTGCAGGAGAACCTATTTCCTCTTCAAGTTCCCTGTATCGGGCTACAATATTGTCGAGTCTTTTCAGCATGAATTAATCCAATTACGTTTTCTATTCTTATTCAATAATATTCTTGTATCAACAAAGCATCAACTTGCAAAGTCCGGCATGGCAATTAGTCTCTGGTACAGCCCTTAAGCGCTTCATATGCCTTTTTTACTTCCGTAACGGATTCCTGATCCTCGATGGTGGATAAGTCGCCGAGCCCCTGGTTGGACGCAACTGCCTTTAAAACGCGGCGCATGATTTTACCACTGCGCGTTTTAGGTAAACTCTGCACAAAATATATTTCATCCGGTGCCGCAATCGGTCCAATATTTTTTCGTATATGCCCCACAATAGCCTTCTTGAGATCATCCGATGGCTTGTAACCGGTTTTGAGGCTGATAAACAAAACTATGGCTTCGCCCTTAACTTCATCCGGACGGCTGGCGACGGCGGCCTCGGTAACTTCATCGAGCTCGGCAACCGAAGATTCTATTTCGGCAGTGCCGATGCGATGGCCGGCAACTTTCAACACTTCATCAGCTCTTCCGTAGAGCCAGAAATAACCGTCTTCGTCCCGCATTGCGTAGTCACCCGGATAGTAGACGCCTTTGAAACGTGACCAGTAATTTTTCTTATAAAGTTCGGAATCTCCGTAAATATCCATAAGCATTCCGGGCCAGGGTTTCTTTATAACCAGATAACCTTTTTGATTGGTACCCAATTCGTTTCCTTCAGCATCCAGAATTGCCACATCAATGCCGGGAAGGGGTAAAGTGGCTGAACCAGGCTTGAGCGGCATTGGTTCGATACCGGGTGAGGGAGCGATCATGAAACCTCCCGTTTCGGTCTGCCACCACGTATCGACAATGGGGCACTTTTCCTGTCCGATGTGCTTGTAATACCAGCACCAGGCCTCGGCGCTGATCGGCTCACCCACGCTGGCCAGCAGCTCGAGGGAGGAAAGATTGTGCCTGGCGGGATATTCTTCACCGTACTTCATGAACATCCGGATAGCTGTAGGAGAGGTATAGAAAATATTTACACTGTATTTTTCGATTATATCCCACCACCGGTCGATGGTGGGATAATCCGGAGACCCCTCATACAGCACTATAGCAGCGCCATGAGAAAGAGGACCATAGACAGCGTAACTGTGACCGGTAACCCAGCCGATGTCGGCTGTACACCAGAACACAGAGTCTTCTCGTATGTCGAAAATCCATTTAAAAGTTGAATGATTGAACACCAGGTAGCCTCCAGTACTGTGAACAACACCTTTTGGCTTGCCGGTTGTTCCTGAGGTATATAAAATATATAAGGGGTGAGTTGCCTCAAAGGCTTCAGGTGCCACGTAATGCACGTCTTCATCGATCAAATCACTGTACCAGTAATCCCTGCCTTCAACCATGGGTACGTCTTCACCGGTGCGCTTGACCACCAGTATTTTTTCAACCGAAGGGCAACTGTTAACCGTGATATCAGCGGTTTGCTTAAGTTTAAATATTTTACCCCGGCGATAGCCTCCATCCGCGGTAACCACTACCTTGGCTTTGCAGTCATTAACACGGTCACCGAGTGACTGGGCGCTCAAGCCGGAAAATACGACGGTATGCACCGCACCGATACGCGCGCAAGCCAGCATAAATACCGGTAATTCGGTAATCATGGGAAGGTACAGAGCAACTATATCACCCTTTTTTACACCAAGCTTCAATAAAACATCGGCACACTGGTTAACTTCACGGAAGAGGGTGGAGTAACTCAGAGTCCTGGTTTCGCCATTTTCACCTTCCCAGTAGATAGCTACTTTCGAACGCCGCCATGTTTTTACATGACGGTCCAGGCACTGGTAGGATGCATTGATTTTACCGCCTACAAACCATCTTGCGTAAGGCGGCTGCCATTCAAGCACCTTCTCCCATTGCTGAGCCCAGTTAAGCTTTCTGGCTTCGGTGGCCCAGAATGATTCAGGATCTTCCAGCGAATGCCGGTACATAGACATATACCGGTGGTAAGGCCAGGAAAATATTTTTTGAGGGCCGGAGGCCTGAGAGCACTCAGGTTTGATTTCAGGCATGTATATTTTCTCCTTTGTTAATAGGCTGTTAACTGTGAGCTGTTAGCAAATTATTGAATCAGGGTAAATAAGGCTTCCCGCGGAAATATTGACATTGGATCCGATGGAAACTTTCTGCCCGAATACAGCGCCTTCGATAAGACAGTTGTCTCCGATTCGACATTTATCGGCAATTATGGAGTTTGTTATGGTGGTATTAGCTCCGACGGTCACCTCTTCCCAAAGTATGCTGTCCTGCACGCATACTTTGGGCCCGGTAACACATCCTTTGCCCAGCACGACTGTGTCTTTAGAGCAAAAGCCATCTCCGTATTCGACCGACGAATCTGAATGGTTCATATATTTAACCGGCGGGTTATACTGCCGGCTGCGACCGCTTAGCAGGTCCTTGTGCAACTGGAAATAGCTGGCCGGAGTACCAATATCGATCCAGTACTCCCCGGTTTTATATCCGAATATGGCTTTATTCATTTCAAGCAATGAAGGAAATAATTCTTTTTCATAGCTGTATTTTTTGTTTTCGGGAATGAAATTGAGAATCTCGGGCTCCATTATAATAAACCCGGCATTGATTCGGTTGGTAGTTATTTCTTCTCTGGCAGGTTTTTCCAAAAAGCGTTTAACTCTGCCGGTGTTTTCAGTTTCAATTACTCCATACCGGGAAGGATCATCTACCGGTATCAGCGCAATGGTCGCCAGTGCATGTGTTCTATGGTGATATTCATTCATTAACGCTACATCAATATCTGTAAATACGTCTCCGTTAATAACCAAGAATGTTTCGTCCAGGTACTTGCCTGCATTTTTTATGCCGCCGCCGGTACCTAGAGGAGTGTTCTCTATAACGTATTTAATATCAACTCCGAATGCATCACCCTGCCCGAAATAATTCAAAATCAAGTCAGGAAGGTGCCCGAGAGACAGCACGATTTGTTTGATACCGAAGGCTGTTAACCTTCTTATAACCCATTCCAGGAAAGGCTGGTTCATGACCGGTACCATACTTTTTGGAGTAGCAACGGTAAGCGGCTCAAGCCGGGTTCCGTATCCGCCAATCAATATAAGGGCTTTCATAGCTACATTAAATATTCTTACAGGAAATTGTGGCTCATTAAGTATATAATATTTGAAGATGATTTGACTAACCTTTGCTTTCCCCCGTTCAAATACATTATTTTACACGGAGGGCAAACTTGCTGCCGATAATTGCGATTGTTGGACGTTCAAATTCAGGCAAAACAACTTTGGTTACAAGGTTGGTTCGTGAGCTTGTTGGCAGAGGCTATCGAGTGGCTACCATGAAGGACAGCCATCGTCAGCCAACCTTCGATTCTAAAGATAAGGATTCCTGGAAACATATCGAAGCTGGAAGCACCGCGACAGCGCTCAAAACGCATGACAGTATCGTGGTTATACGCAGATCAACCATTGAAACTGACATTCATGCTATTGCCGGATTACTGGGACAAGGGCATGACATCGTAATTGCCGAAGGTTTTAAGCACTCGAATGTTCCCAAGATTGAGGTGCACCGCACGGGCATGCCTTTGCTTGAAGATGATATTGACATAGTTGCCATTGCCAGCCAGGAGCCACTAGAATCTACGAAATGTGTTTTAAGTATTGACGATATACCGGTTATAGCTGATTTCGTTGAAAGGAAAGT
>JAFGLQ010000118.1 GCA_016928015.1 Dehalococcoidaceae bacterium | reverse complement strand
TATTGGCAAAGTGCCCCCGCTGCGCTATTATCTGGATAAATTTATCGCCAACCCCAAAAAGTCCAATATGTACTGGACCCTTACATTTGGTTGACACAATGTAAATCCACTGCTAGAATGACCCTGTGATGCAAGAGGTGTACAGCTGAAATAAGCGTTCCTTCGCTCCGTTCTTGAGGCGGAGTAATTATTGCATTATTCCCCTTGACTGGTTGTTCGCATCTCTTGTTTTTATAGACTACTATCAGTTTATATGTCGCTGTAACCTTTGCGGTTATACCTAAAATCCGGGCTTGATGCTTTAGCCTGAATACCTGTTTCATGCTCACGTTTTTGATTTAACAGGAAACGTGTGCCGTTTATTACCTGAATCAAGCCAGCAGTCATGCATCTGGGCTTTGAAAAAAGGAGGATTGAACATTTGAACGCTCTACGCAGTGGTACCAGCAGTGGCAAATTCCGGCCATTGTCACCCCATGCCGTCAAACGAATGCATAATACGGTAATGCGTATTATCGAAGAAATCGGATTCGAAATTCATTCGGCTGAAGGCCTCGAGTATTTTTCCCGGGCCGGGGCGTGGGTGGACCGGGACAGGAAGCTGGTGAGAGTCAAGTCAGAGCTTGCCATGCAAATCATAAACCGGGCCCCCTCGAGCGTCAAGCTTCACGGTAGGCTGAAAAAGCACGACGTCAATCTGGGAGCCAAACGGGTGCATACCGGCACCGGGGGCACCGCGCTGTATATGTATGAACCGGTTTCGAATGAAAGGCGAAACGCTACACTGGATGATCTGAAAAACATCGCCTGCCTGGTAGAACACCTGGATAATATCCACATATTTTTGCTGCCGACATATCCGAGAGAACTGCCGGTAGACAGGGTCGACGTGAACCGTTTTTTTACCGGTTTGAACCACACCTCCAAGCATATTATGGGAGGCATCTATACCCTAGATGGCTTGCGGCAGGTAATTAAAATGGCCGAGATTGTGGCCGGCTCGCCCGATGCTCTCAGGAACAATCCAATTATTTCTATGATTGCCTGCTGTATAAGCCCCCTTAAAATTGACGAGCATTATGGCGAACTTATGATAGAAATTGCCAGGCAGGGAATACCTCTCGTGTGTCCGGCCGAACCCCTGTGTGGCACCACTTCGCCGGTTACTCTTGCCGGTAACCTGGCGGTGCAGGTAGCCGATTCACTGGCCGGTATTATGCTGGCTCAACTGGTAAATCCCGGGACGCCGGTTATTTTCGGTTCGGTGGCATCCACATCCGATTTGACTGATTTCAAGTACCTGACGGGTTCGGTGGAAATGGGCCTTTTGAACGCAGCCGGTGCTCAGATGGCGCAATTTTACAAGCTGCCTTTTTATTCCACCGGGGGCATGACAGATTCCAAAGTTTTAGACGCCCAGTGCGGTTATGAATCCGCCATAACCAGCATGTTATGTGCTCTGGCCGGGGCAAATTTTATTCATGACTCAGCCGGATTAATGGAATTTGCCATGACAGCATGCCTGGAAAAATATGTAATCGACAATGAAATCCTGGGCATGGTTATGCGGGCGGCAAAGGGGATCGAGGTCAATGACGAAACCATCGCCTTCGACATTATCCAGGCAAGTGGGCCGGGCGGCAACTTTGCAACTTCATCACATACCAGGCGCCATATGCGCCGCGAGCATTACCTGCCGACATTGAGCGACCGGGCTACCCGTGAGTACTGGGCCGAGTCCGGCGCCAAGGATATCGTCGTAAGGGCGAGTGAAAAGGTAGCCCAGATCCTTGCCTTGAAAGGATACTCATTGCCGGAAAAGGCACGACAAAGGATTGGGGAGGAAATCAGCGGAATCGAGGTTTAATATGTTGATAATCGGAGAAAATATAAACGCAACTCGAAAAGAGGTGGCTCAGGCTATTACAAACAGGGACTGTGGTTTTATTACCGAACTGGTAAGCCGTATGGAAACAGCCGGGGCTGATTACATCGATGTGAATGCCGGCAGCAACCATCCGACGAGTAAGCAAAAGCAGGAAGCCATGCGCTGGCTCGTGGGGACGGTTCAATCTGTAAGCTGTAGACCGCTGGTTATCGACAGTGACGAGGCTGGAGTTATTGAAGCCGCTCTTGACATATACAGCGGAGAAAACCTGATTATCAACTCGGTCACCGCCGAAGAGTCGAGACTCTGTACCATAGGCGGTCTGGCTTCAGGGAAAAATGCCCAGTTGATAGCCCTGGCTATGGGTGCAACCGGCATCCCGGATAACACCCGGGAGCGGGTCGAAAACTGCAATAAAATAATGCAAACGCTTTATAAAATAGGCATGCAGCCGGAAGATGTATATTTCGACCCCCTGGTGATGCCTGTTTCCGTTGACCAGGCACAGGCTCTGGTTACATTGGATACTATCAGAGCTATCAAGAAGGAAATTCCCGGGGCAAAAACGGTCATGGGTTTATCCAATATTTCCTTCGGTCTTCCCGGAAGGAAGCTTATAAATCGCACTTTTTTGGCCATGGCTGCTGCGGCAGGGTTGGACGGAGCAATCCTTGACCCCCTCGACACGAGAATGATGAGCCTGGCGCGGGCGGCTGATGTGCTGACCGGAAAAGACAAATGGTGCCGGCGATATGCCAGAAGCTACCGTCAGGGCAAACTCGATAAATAAACTGCACATGTTAATCCATAGGAGGTGAAAGTTGTGGCAAGAGAAGGACTGCTCGTTATCAGGCCGCTTGAGCGGCTTGCCACGAAAGATTTAAACCATATTCACCAGGCTTCACTGGATATTCTTTCAGAAATAGGTATCAATTGTCATAACAGAGATGCCGTTGAAGCGTTTGCCGGTGCGGGGGCCGGCGCAAGCCCGGTGGGGGATGAGATAAGCAACATAAAAATTCCTCCGAAACTGGTATTAAAAGCTATCGAAAATGCCCCCAAAGAAATAGTGCTGGGTGCTCGTGACCCGGCTAACCAGCTTATCCTGCATGGAGACCGGACCCGGGTATACCTGGCAAGTGGTTCGGAATCCAACATCTGGCTGGATACATCTTTTCGGCCGTTCATAAATAAAAACGACCCCGACGAAGAGGTTAAACTACCAAGCTTTAATCCCCGGCGCGGCACCGTTGCCGATCTTGCTTTTTCAGCTCACCTGGCGCAGAGCCTTGATACCCTGGATGCTTTTATACGGCCGGTCAACATACAGGATAAAGACATCAACAACCATAACAAGGATGTTAACAAGTTTTTCTGCTGTCTGAACAACACATCCAAGCACGTGATGGCCGGCTTGACTTCCCTTGAACAACTGCAGAACGTAATTGCTATGGCTGAGATCGTCGCCGGAGGGCAGCAGGCATTGCAGAATAACCCCATAATCTCTTTTATAACCTGCCTGGTAAAGAGCCCCCTGCAAATGGTGGACGATACCACCCAGACACTCATCCGGATATGCCTGGAGGGCTTGCCGGTGGTGATTTCTTCATCGCCGCAAGCGGGCACCACCGCACCACCCAGTGAGGCGGGTATTGTAAGCCAGATTAACGCCGAGGTGCTTGCCGGTATTACTCTTACCCAGATAATTAACCCGGGTACTCCGGTTATATACGGCAGTGTACCTGTAAGGGCGAGACTGGATAACTTGAACGATGCTTACGGGGCTCCGGAATCTACCGCTTATAATATTGATTGTGTCCAAATGGCCAGGTATTACGGCTTGCCGTGTTATTCGACAGCCGGTGTAAGCGATGCTCCCATACCAGGACTCCAATCTGCTGTGGAAAGGCTGTTTTCCTCGCTCCTGGTGGCCCTCAGCGGGCCTCAATATCTGCACTGCGCTTTCGGATTGCTTGATGGCAATTCGACCTTTTCGCCCCTGCAGGCAGTAATGGATGATACTCACTTCAAGATGTTACGACAATTCTTAAAACCGGCTGATATTGACCCGGAAAATCTGGAGGCCGTTTACCGTAAAATTGCCGATACTGTACAAACCAGCCAGAAGCTGTTCATCAATGATATCCGGCCTCTTATGAGAAAAGGCAAGCTTTCGAAGCCATATATTTTCGAAGACAGACAGGGTAATGACAGCGTACTGTGCAAGGCTAACCAGGAACTTGAAAGACTCATGACCCTTCCCGGCTGCCATTTGCCGGAGGAAATAATAGAAAAGGTATATGAGCGGATACCGGGTATTTTGCCAAGGTTGGATACCCGGAAATCAAACTAAAAGGAGAAGCCGATGGAGACAGAAATAATTGAAAAAATCAGGGAAAATCTGATTCAAGGCCGTAAATCGGAAGAGGATGAAGGAATAGACGAAACTCTAAACGGAACACCCGGGGTAATTGAGTTGACTGAAGAGGCACTGGAAAAAGGAGTTTCGCCCAAGGAAATTATTAGTCTGGCTATCACTCCCGGGATGGAAGCCGTTGGCGAAAAATACGATAGCGGCGAGTATTTTATACCAGACATGCTGGCTTCAGCCCAGGCGGCCGGGGCTGCTATGGAAATACTGAAACCCCACCTGGAAAAAGCCAGGATAGCTTCCAAAGGCAGGGTGGCTGTTGCCACCGTCAAAGACGATATTCATGACATAGGAAAGAATATCGTGGTTATTTTATTAAAGGGGGCTGGTTATGATGTCGACGATCTGGGTATTGATGTATCGACAGAGAAAATTGTTGAGGAAGTTAAAACCCGCGGCATTGAGTACCTGGGATTGTCTGCCCTGCTGACATCTACCATGACCCGTATGAAGGAAGTCATCGAAGCTCTGGATAAAGCCGGCTTGAAAGGCAAGGTCAGAGTTTTGATAGGCGGAGCCGCTGTCAGTCAGGAATATGCCGATGAAATCGGCGCTGATGCTTACTGCGCCGATGGATTCCAGGCCATATCGGCCATTGGCGCTCTCAAACAACAATAAAAATAATAAGGATGTGATATTTTGTGTGTGGAATAAGTGGATGTTACGGGACACGGGATGAAATAACAGTGAACCGGATGCTGGACGCGCTTACAAGACGCGGCCCGGATGATAGAGGGCTGCATGTCCATGGCAATGCAGTCTTCGGGCATACCCGCCTGTCAATTGTCGATGTCAAGAAGGGCCATCAGCCGATTCTGGCAAAAGGCGGGCGGGCGGGTATCATATGCAACGGAGAAATATACAATTTTAAGAAGATCAAGCGTTCCATCCAAGCCCGGTGTCAATTTACGACTAATTCGGATACTGAGGTAATCCTGCAGCTCTACCTGCTCAAGGGACCCGAATGTGTAACTGAACTCGATGGAATGTTTGCCTTTGCCATATTCGATGACGACCGTATAATGCTGGCCCGGGACCCAATTGGCATAAAACCCCTTTACTATGGGTTTTATCAAGAAACGATGTATTTCAGTTCCGAACTCGGGGCGATGAGTATCGCCGGAGTGGACGAAGTATATGAATTCCCGGCTGGCTATTATTTCACGCCGGACAGCGGGTTCGTAAAATACTACTCCGTACCACCGGTTCAGAACCAGGATCTTGTAGATATAGAGAAGGCCAGCCGGCTAATACGAAAAACCTTTCGACGGGCAGTAAGAAAAAGATTACTTTCGGATCGGGAAATTCATGTGGGCTCCTTCTGCAGCGGCGGATTGGATTCCAGCCTGGTTGCCGCGATTGCTGCTGAAGAAATCCCCAATCTCCACACCTTTGCTGTTGGTATGAAGGATGCTGACGGTAATGAGAGCGACGATCTGCCGGCTTCCCGCATCGCCGCCCGGCATATAGGCTCGACGCACCACGAACTGATATTTTCCGAGGAGGATTATTACCAGGCTTTGCCTGCTGTGATAAAAAAGCTGGAAAGCTACGATCCGTCTCTGGTACGCTGCGCGGTGCCCTGCTATTTTACCTGCAAACTGGCCGCCGAATATGTGACGGTGGTGCTTACCGGTGAAGGCGCCGACGAACTATTTTCCGGCTACCACTACATGAAACACCTGCCTGAAGACGAAGTGAACGCCGAAGACAGGCGGCTTATAGGGAATCTTCATAATATCAATCTGCAGCGGGCGGACCGGATGGGCATGCACTTTTCACTGGAGCTTCGAGTACCGTTTCTGGATCTGGAAATGATCGATCTGGCTATGAAAATTCCGAAT
Source organism: Dehalococcoidaceae bacterium (assembly GCA_016928015.1). Classification (GTDB taxonomy): domain Bacteria; phylum Chloroflexota; class Dehalococcoidia; order Dehalococcoidales; family CSSed11-197; genus CSSed11-197. The sequence goes on along the minus strand of JAFGLQ010000118.1, from coordinate 17,742 downwards.
GAGCTCAAAATACGGGAATACAACGATGCTGGAGAAAAAATAGAGAAATGGATTTTGAGGCAGGCGTTTGCCGGTACCGGATACCTTCCCGATGAAATCCTGTGGCGCTACAAGGTGCAGTATACACAGGGTGCGGGCTGCGAAAGCCTGGGAGAAAAAATGGCTCAAGCCGAAATGAGCGACGCAGAATGGGAAAAACTGAAGGCAGAGAACCCGATGGCGGTACTGGAAACCAGGGAAGCGGCTTACTATTTCAAGATATTCCGCCAGTTCCACCCGCAGGATTCGGTGCTCAAGTCAATCGGTATATGGAGGGGTTTCAACTTTGCCGAAGAAAGGGAACATGTCACCGGAACTATAGGAGGCAAGCTGGAGCACGATTACCAGGAGCTGGCTGGCAAAGGCAAAGGATAGCCAGCTTTGCTTCGTTCATATCGGGTTTTGGCTATGAACGTATCATACCTAAAAGCATTTTAAACGCCTCCACGGCTTTGAGTGCATGCGGTTCATTTGCCGGCATGATGATGCAATCGCCGCTGTTAACGGTGTAATCCATGCCGGAAATTGTAACCAATGCCTGGCCGTCGTAAACATAAACCATAGCATCGAAGGGCGCAGTATGTTCGCTTAGCCCCTGATTTTTATCGAAGGCAAAGAGGGTTAGAGTCCCTCCCGGCCTGTCTATCAAGGTTTTGCTGACCACCGCACCCGGCTGGTAATCGATAAGGCCGGCAAGGGCGGTTGCCCTGATTGGCAGACTGCTGGTTTTTTCGTTTCCGTTGTTCACAATGAGCACCCCCTGTTATAAGACTTAACCACAGACAGCGGTTGTCGGGCGGTCTTCGGTAATCTTGCCATCTTCGAGCATTATCAGGCGGTGTGCAAGCTCTGCTACGGCCGGGTCGTGAGTGACGGTAATAATGGTATGGCCTTCCTTGTTCAGGAAATCAAACAGTGCCATGATCTGGGCGCCGGTTTTTCTATCCATATTGCCGGTGGGCTCATCTGCAAGTATAAGCCTGGGTTTGCCTACGAGCGCACGGGCGATGGCAACTCTTTGCTGTTCACCGCCGGAAAGCTGGGCAGGTCGGTGGTGGCCCCTTTTTCCCAGCCCGACTTCCTCGAGCATTTTAAGGGCGGTAGATTGGTCGGCTCTGGTTCCGGCAAACGTAAGTGGCAGCATAACATTTTCAACGGCGGTTAAGGAAGGCAGGAGGTGGTACTGCTGGAAGATATAGGCTATTTCTCCGCGCCTCAGTTCAACCAGGGAATTCTCGTTACGGTCGTCTATGCGCTTGCCGTCGAGGTGTATTTCACCGCAGGAAAGCGAGTCCAGCCCCCCGATAATGTTGACAAGCGTGCTTTTACCCGATCCGGAAGGCCCCATTATGGCCACATAATCTCCGTCGTTTACTGCCATGGAAACACCATCCAGGGCGGTAACACGGGTATGCCCCTGCCCGTAATACTTGCTAACGTTTTTAACTTCTAACATAAACCCCTCTTTTATAAAGACCTGAATGAATCGGCTACCTTAAATTTGGTTGCCCTGAAAGCAGGGTAGCCGGTAGCTACAACGCTTATCAGTGTGGCAACGCCTATCGACAACGGTAAATACACCGGAATGAAAGCTATTTCGATGCCTTCGAAAATGAAAGGACCCAGGGCAAAAGCCAGCATGTTTCCGGCCGCATAGCCCAGCAATCCGCCCAGGATGCCGATAGCCAGGGCTTCATAGGTGAATATTTTGACGATTTGTCTCCTGGAAGCGCCCACCGCCCGCATGATACCTATATCCTTAAGCCGTTCATTGACCGAAGCGAGCATGGTATTGGCTACACCGAACAAACCCACTGCCAGCGTTATACCGGAAAGAGAAAGCATGGTGGAGCTGACTTTCTCCATCATGCCCATCTCCGAAGCGGCAACCTGTTTGATAGCCACCGCCCGTATCCCCGTAACGGCATTGTTGATTCCATCGGCGACTTCCTCAATGGGGCAGGTAGTACAGCAGCCGCGCACATCGACTGATGAAATCAAACCTTCCTTATCGAATGCTTGCTGTAAAGTGTTTAAGGGCACGAATACTCTATAATCATCATCCGAACCGGTAGAGGCAAGCACGCCCGCCACTGTGAAACCGGTGCCATTGAGGTCGATTGAGTCGCCGGGGTTGATTCCCAGCAGTTCGCTCACCATGGACCCCGCCAGGGCATCATGGGGGTCAAATATATAGCTGCCACGAGATACTTCCCACCACAGTTTTACGCTCATTTCATAGCGTGAATCAATGCCCACAGCAACGATTTTTGTGCCGTTTATTTCGGTATTGACGTATAACTTTGGAGCCAGAGTAACCAGGTCGCTGGAAGTATGAGCATTCAGGGGCGCCAGTATATCGTTACCGGTTTTCTTTATAGCGGGCAATTTGCTTTCTTCGATGTAGTTGTCACCCACGGATACGGTGCCCAGGTTCATGTTGCCCATCTGCATGTCCAGGCTCGTAATAGCCGGCGTTACCAGAATGTTGGGCCCGTATTTATCCAGCTGGTCATAGATGCGCTGCTGGCCGGCATCGGCAACGGTAAGAATACCGATGATCGTCATGGTTCCCACCGCTACTCCCAGGGCCGCATAAAAAAGCCGTTTTTTCCGGCTGGAGATGTCTTTAAGGACTACTTGGAATAATTTCACTATCAACCCTCTGCATCGAGATTGGATAGTAGACTATTATAGTCTGCTATTAATATCATATTAACACATTTTTATATAAAGCGGCAAAAGAAACAGGCGAAAGGCAAAGTCACTTGAGTTGAATAGTACCGATAGAAAACCGGCAGGCAAAGCAAATTCCGGGAATATTCCCGGAATAATACAGGCAATCAGCGTACTGCTGCCAGCCTGATCCCGGGTGGAGCCGCATCTACCGCATATGCGGCGGGTAACCGTGGTAACCAAGTTGACATGAAGGATAAAATAGATTACTACCGAAACAACTCAAAATAAATAATGAAATACCTCGCTGGCAAATGATATCATATTATTGAGGCTTGAATGCCAGCAAGATAACAGGAGGCCGCAATGTGTTTTTCGGCACCGGCAAGCTTTGCCGGAGGAGCAATAATCTCCGCCGTAGGCATCACTACCATAAGAAAAGCCGCCAGGCCCGAGAGCCGGCTTTTAAGCATCATACCACTGCTTTTTGCGGCACAACAGTTTGCCGAGGGTGTGATATGGGTTACTCTTAGGTCCTCCGGGCTTCCGGGGATTTTTCAGACCACCGCCGCTTTTATCTTCTTGTCCACGGCCCTGGTTGTCTGGCCGGCCATGGTGCCTCTGTCGGTCTATTTAATGGAAAAAGTACGTATCAGGAAAATAATGCTTGCCTTCTTAACGCTTGTCGGAGTGGTAGTTTCGGTTATATACGCCTACTGCATGTTGAGATATTCGGTTAGCCCCCAGATAAACGGCTTTCATATTCAGTATGTAGATAATTTTCCTTATTTACTTGTCAGCATTGCCTTTCCGCTGTACCTGGTTTCGACCACAATACCACTTTTCATTTCCTCGGTGCCAAGAATGTGGCTTTTCGGGGTTCTGATTACGGTCTCATGCCTGGTTACAGCTGTGTTCTTCGCACAGTATCTGACCTCGGTATGGTGCTTTTTCGCAGCTCTCATCAGCATGACCATTTACTGGGTACTTGGCGGGCTCGAGGCTGAAAGCAAGGAGCGTATCGGGGCGGCCCAAAAAGTTAGAATATAGAGGAAAAGAAAGCCTGCAGAACGCGTAAGAATCTGGTGTAAATACCCTGAAAAGCGGGTTTGGGCTGCCGGTTGAATTTAACCGTTATGATTTTCCGGTTCCGCTCTATCTTTGTTATCAGCGGGAGAGCCGGCTTTATTATCCGGGTTTTCTTCAGCTGAAGGTGTTTCGGGCTGCTCTTCAACTACAGGGTCATTGAGAGCCGAGTCGTTCTCCTCTTTAACGCATTCTGCGTGTTCCTCGCCCATGCGGTCCTTGAAACCCGGACAGTTCGAACCCAGCAGGGGGCTGTAAAGCCGCGGGTCTTCCAGGTCGGGGTTATTTTCGATATTCTTTTCTTCTACCGGTTGCTCTTCGTTTTCACCCGGATCTTGCGGCCGGGATTCGTTTTCTTGTTCAAGTTCATCGCCCATGGCAGGCTCCCCTCAACTATTATTTACGCTAACCAGGCTCTCAGCAGAAGCACGGTTGTCAGTGAAATGGTCTCAGCCAGTAAAAACCAGGTAGAGAGGCGTAATTCGAACACCTTTTTCTGTAAAACAGCAGCATTCCATTCATAGGTGGAAATGAAATGGGCAATCAGGCGGCGCCTGGTGAACTGTTCTTTTTCAAACAAATACTCATCCCTTAAGGGCCTGGGTTCGGGGTCCCGGAAGTAAGGCTTTACTATCCAGCTTCTTACGGCTGTAAGAATGGTCAAAAGATAAAAGATAATAGGAATCGAAAAAAGCAAAAGAACCACCGGGTTGGCGACCATGCTTATTAAAGCAGCCTGCGCTGCCGCACCGACGCCAATGACTATGCTGGCAACAAAAAGAATATTGCCGGTTTTGTTATCCAGCGAATCCACCTGGCGGATTTGTATATCCAGCTTGTCCTTGATTTCGGCATAGACGATATCCAGGCTGTAAGGATATGGTTCGGTTTGTTCCAGTTCTGCTTCGACCTGGTCGGCCAGTTCCTTTTCGCTCATTACAGCCCCATTGTAACAGAATACAGACGGTAAAACTATAGGAGCTTCCCAATTACTTGAGATCTTCATATACTGCTATTTTGATTGATTATATGATATTCGATATTTGGTAGTGTTTGGGTTGATTGGCAGAACCGCAATACAGCGCAACTACTGGGCGGACCCGGTGGAAACTCAGACCTGCCGGCAGAAAGTAATCTATGCCGCATGTTGATAAACGCTGCCGTTTTTATGGTTATCGGCCTTTATGCTCTGAAATGGCCGGGGCTGGAGCTATTGTCCGGGTTGTTCGGGCCCGGGTGGCTGTACAATTTTGTTAGTTGCAAGGACCTGAAGAGCCGGGAACTGATATAATCAGGGCAATCCGGAGTTTGATTCAAATGACTGGCTCCGAACTGGAAAGAAAATATCAGCGCTTATTAAGGGTTACAAACATGCTTGAATCAGTTATCAGTATTATGGGCGGATATCTTCTGGGTTCCATACCGGCTGCCTATATTGTCACCAGGTTTAGAAAAGGTGTCGATATCCGGGCGGTGGATACCGGTAACATGGGAGCCGGTTCGACCATGCGTGCAGTCGGCCTGGGTTATGGGCTGCTGGTGGCGATAGTCGATATCGGTAAAGGGTCTGCAGCGATATGTATAGCCATGGCGCTGGGAGTCAGCTACCCGGTTGTGCTTGTTTCGGGGTTCGCCGCCATTTTGGGTCACTGTTTTCCTTTCAGTATAGGTTTTCGTGGGGGGCAGGGGGTTGCGACTGCGCTGGGCATATTCATGGCGCTTGCGTGGCAACCCATGATCGCCATGCTGGTTTTGATGGGCGTCGTGCTGGCAATCACACGGCATATTTTTTCCATGGCCTTGATTGCGGCTCCGTTACTTCCTGTTTTATTGTGGATTTGGAGGGCTGATCCACGGTTGATTGTCTATTCTTTGCTTATTATTGCCTTTATCGTAATCAGGAGCAGGCACCGGTTGCCGGAGTTCCGCTTCCTGACCGGGCCAAAGCATTAAATATTGTCTTCGAAGCATGCTGTTGAAAACGCTTTTGACGATCAACCAGACCGGTAAAATATGTTGTATAATCCGTTACCGGAATTGACATGATTTGCCTGCAGATTTCAGGAGTATTTAACCGGGCTAACATTTTAAAATTGCTCCCCCCCAAATTTTACTTTGAAAGGTTTTGTAATCTTATCCCCTCTTTTTGCATTGTAAGTGGAAATCGTCACACCCTTCTTGGCATTGTTTTCTGATGTAACTTGAGCGCCAGGATTAAAAAGACGGCGGCGAAAGTCAATAGGGCACCCAGGTCAACCCAAACAGGCAAATGTCCGCTTGTTTGCAAGCAATGTCGCGCCAGATCGGTAAAGTAAGTCAGAGGCGAAATAAAGGCAATGGCTTTGCCCCAATCTGGCAGATTGGTTAAAGGAATAAAGATACCACTTATAAAAACCACTGGAAATTTTACCATCGAAGAAAGCATCATAATAGTACTGGTGTTGCTGGTAGGAGCTACTGAAAACAGAAGGCCAAGGGCGCTGAAACAGAAAGCTGCCAGTATCATTCCCAATCCAAGAACAACAGGTTGGTAAATACTGATGCCTAGCCCTAATCCAACCATCAGGGGAATAAGTGAGATAACAATACCGAATGCAAAGGAAGCAAGGACATCTCCCAGGATGATGGTTGGCAGGGTTACCGGGCAGGACATCAATCTTTCCAGGGTTTTTAACTGTGTTTCCATTGGTGCTACTGCAGGTGATATGGCCGTTGCGGTAAAAAAGAGGACCATTCCAAGAAATCCAGGCATCATAAATTCAATACCCAAGTTTCTTCCGACGGCAAAGGAGAGAAACAGGAATAAGGGGAAGAGTATACCAAAAATTACCACGGGGCCCTTTAAGTAGTAAATACGAATATCCTTTTTGGCGATAACCAGAGCGCGTTTCACCTGTTGGAACAGTGCTTTTTTATCCATTATCTGTTTCTTCCTTGTCGGTAAGAGCTACAAAGGCATCTTCCAACGAAGGTATAAGAGTATTTAAAGATACCAGGGTTAAACCGTTCGATTCGCTGTATTTAGCCAGCGATATAGCCAGCTGGCCGGAATTGTTAGTATAGAGGCGGTATTTATCTCCCTGTTTTTTTACTTCACGAACGCCCGCCAGTTTTTCCAGTGAATCTAGCTCGATTGGATTTCCAAAACTCACCTCAACTGAATGACGGCTGTCAGTGGTAGCTTTCAGTTTTTCCGGAGCATCAACCGCAACCAGGCTGCCTTTATTGATAATAGCTACATAATCACAAAGCTGGTTAGCTTCATCCATATCGTGAGTCGTCAGGAAAATCGTCTTTCCTTTGGCGTTGAGACTACGTAGTATATCCTTGATAAGCCGGCTGCTTTGCACATCAAGCCCAGAAGTTGGTTCATCCAGGAACAAGATTTGAGGATCAGGGAGGAGTGCCATACACAGTATAAGGCGCTGTTTCATACCTTTCGAGTACTCTTTCACCAGGTTGTCTTTTCGGGGGAACAGCCCCATTTCATGAAGCCAGTAGCCAGCTCTTTCCTTAGCCATATTTCCCGGCATACCGTAAAGTTCTGCCATCAGCATTAGATTGTGCCAGGCGGAAATATCTATATAAGGATTGGCCATTTCAGGAACGACACCGGAGATTTGCTTGGCTTCGATACTTCCCGCTGGCAGACCCGAAAGTAATGCTTTGCCTTTATTGGGCTGGATTACGCCGGTGAGCATTCGTACCGTAGTCGTCTTGCCGGCGCCGTTGGGACCCAAAAATCCAAAAAAAGAGCCTTTGGTGACAGCAAAACTGATCCCATCAACGGCAATATTGCCGTTGTAATACTTGGTAAGATTGGTTACCTCAATTGCATTATTGGCAGCAGGTCTCGGCTTTAGCATTTCTAGCCCCAACTGATGACTCAGGTAAATTCTTTAATAACAGTCCTCTGCAGCGCGGCTGGGTCTTTTAAGCACCTAACGACAATTAGCCTACGCTAATACACTTATAATGTAAGCCAAGTCAACAGGGATGTCAAGAGCTAGCCGGACAGAGCTAACCAGATACCTTAGCCTGATCGGATACCGTCAGAATCTCAACGAGGTGGTATGTCATTTTGTTTGAATGATTTTGAACGATTGCGAACGATTGCGAACCGTTGACACGCGGGTTAACGTGTCTTATTATAAGTATATTAGCGGAGACTTAATAACTATATGAAAAATTTAGCTCACGAATCATATCAAACAGAAGACCAGGCAGCGATTTTCGCAGTGTTAGCCGAACCGACGCGGTTAAAATTGTTTAATTTGCTAAAACTGCAGGATGAAAATAATGCGGTTTGCGTCACCGCTCTCGCCATAATGTTAAACGTGACCCAGTCGGCTGTTTCCCAGCACCTTCGCGTTTTAAAAGCCGCCGGACTGGTCAAGGGTGAAAGGCGGGGTTATCATACCCATTACTACGTCAACCAAAGCCGGATTAACAGCATCCGGAACATGGCGATAAAAGTCTTTGACATGAATGAGACGCCTGACATAGTCGTTTGTCCGGAAAGCTGCACGAAAGTGGGCAACCCGAATTGCAGTGGCGAAATACGTTTCGGGCAAACCGGTATTTCGGAAACACTTCCTGAAACAAAAACCACTGAACACATGTTCACGGGGAAAACGAAAAAATAAAAAGGGAAGAAGAAACCATGACAAAGCGCTCTAGAAAGTTGTTAACAACCTATGCTGTTTTGGCAGGGGTAATTGCCTGCCTGGTGTCATGCTCTGCAGAGCGGACCCAGCTTCCAGCTTTTGGCTCGCCCCCGCAGATATACGACTTGGACCAGTTACTGGCAGAATATGAAGCCGATCCCGTTGGCGCAGGCAAAAAACACGAAGGTCAAGTATATTTTTTCCCCTCAGTGGTTGCCGAAAAAGTGGTCAGCACTTACTCCCATCCCATGGTCGCCCTTGATACAGGGGACCTCTACGTGTCCAGTGGCCAGGTTTATTTCAGGGCGCAAAATACCTACGATCTGGATAAACTGGCCGACGGGTTTGTTCTTGATATTCTGGGAGAAGTCGGCGGATGGGTGCAATCAAGATTTTATATCTACAAATGCACGTTCAGTGTTATTAAAGGAGGCGATTTGCCTCCTCCGGGGGGATATTAATTTATTCGGGACAAGTATAAACTAAATAAACGGTTACCTCGTTTTATTTAACTGGGGGTTTTAGAATATTCGGGTTTTGGGGGGCGAAGGCAGTGGTGGAACATGGTGGTTTAAGAAGCCTTATTATGGCAGCAGGTTGCCTGCTCGCCTGTATGGTGTCTTGCGGGGGTTGTGCTGAGGCAGTTTTTCCGTTGCCGGTATTCGAGCAGGCGCCGCCGGTACTTGAAGTTGAAAAGCTGCTGAGCGAATACCGGGATGATCCGGTTGCAGCCGAGCGTAATTATAAAGGCAAGACGTATCTCTTTCCGCAGATCAGGGCCGAAAGCATGATGAGTCAATATATGGGGCTCCCCCGGTACAATATCAACGATTTGTATCTGCAGTATCAACAGGTCAGATTCCTGCCCAAAACGACGTTAAGCCTGGACCATGTGGGACCCGGTTTTGTAGTTGACATAGTCGGTGAAATACGAGGGTGGATTGGTGCTTATTTTGTGATTGACAATTGTACTTATATTGTCGCTGAAGGCGGAGATTTGCCTGCGGCAGGCGGTTATTAAATGCAGCAAACGGTTTAAAAGCAGGGGGATAATGATGAGGTGCAGAATAAAAAAAGCAAACCTGTCGACTGCCGGTCTGTCAAAATACAGGCTGGGATTGCTGGTTGCCGTCATCCTTGCATCGGCGCTCGCCTGCTCCTGTTCGGGTAACCGGGAAACAGAATATGTCCCGCCGTTTGTTCCGCCTGAGTATTATAGCTGTTATCAGGTGGAACCGGATAAGCTGACCGATTTTTACTTTTCAAATTACGGCAACTTGACGCAGGCCAAGAGCCTGTACAACGACCAGATATTTGTTTTTAAGAACGTAAAGCTTTACGACTGGATGATTCGCAATTTGGATGAGGGGTGGATTTGGGTTGGCCTGATCAAGTGCCACCTGGTTAATGCAGATGATATTGGGCAATATGAGCTGGGAGAAAGGTTCGACCTGGTAGGCAGGAACCAGGGGCCCCCGCCTGACTTGTCAGTCGGGTTAATTTTTACCGATTGCATAGTTTTACCCGCGGGGGTAGTTGCTCTGCCGGCAGATCCCGATGCAGGGGTGATTACCCCGGGATACTAAAAGCGTTGCGGTAGTCAAACTTATCTTACAAGCTTCAACATGTTCCTGTCATAGTGTATTTATTCAGATTCTTTGTATGCACAATTCGATGAATCGTGCACTTTTAATCAGATAGAATTTGAATAACTGACAGTTTAAGTTTACGAGACATCCTCCGGCCAGGGCAATGTGTACTCGATTGGAATTGCAAAATGGAGCCCCTCCACCAGACCCAGAGTGACGATGCCTATCACTTCACCGTCAAGATTCAGAAGCGGTCCACCGCTGTTGCCAGGGTTGACAGCTGCATCAAACTGGATATAGGTATCGCCGTAAAGGTTTCTTATCGCAGATACTATACCTCGGGTAACGGTAGCGGGGTAGCCTAATTCAAATGCATAAGGATATCCAACCGCAATAATTTCTTGCCCGACTACCATTTCATCTGACTTCCCGATTTTGGCTATTGGGAAATCAGTTCTAATCGAGTCTATCTTGACCAGGGCAATATCAAGGTAATCGTGGTAGTATACCGAAGATACTATTCCAGAGTAGTTTTCGCCATTCTCGAGTGTAATATCAATTTCGTTGGCGCCCTCGACCACATGAATATTGGTGATTATCCAGCCATTTTTCGTAACTATAACTCCCGACCCGGTCCCGATATAGGTGTCTGTTTCAACTTCTATTCTGACAACCGAAGCCTTTACACTAGACGCAAGTTTGATCACAGCCTGGTCTTTTTCAACAAGCTCTGTAACATTTTGGCTTACGGAAGCCAGATTACTGTCGATCCCGGTGATATCGTCTTCTATCGACGAGATCCGGTTACCGATGCCAGATACATTATCTTCGATATTTGAGAAATTTCCCTCAATGGCGCTCAGATCGTTTTTTACATCTTGGACACTCGCGTCTAAGGAGCCAAGGCCCGAATCAATTTCAGTGACGGTACCTTGTATGTCCAACACATCCGTTTGAACTTCGTCCAAACTGTTCCAAATATCTTCTTCGAGCGTAGAAAACTTCCCATCCAGACCCGAAACATTGCTACTGACCATCGAAAGGCTGTCATCCAGGGTTTCCATTTGAGATAGTGCTTTTTGAAGCTGGCTGTTTTGTATTCCGAGAAATACGCCGATAGTGGCATTGGCTACGACCAATAATACGATAATCGGTATTAAAACCCACTTGTTCATTTTTAAATCTCCGAATTTTTTTCCTGCATTGCGGATACTAATACATGAAATACTCTGCCAACACCCCTTGTGTCCAATTCAACAGTTCGATCGCTTCGTCGTAAGATATGGTTCCGCCTTCTTTATGGGCGTTCCAAAGGGTTTCAAGAATATCTTCTGCAAATGCAAGCTGACCAGATAAAGCTGCCACATCGTTTTGCAGCAAGGCGATTTGCCCGGTTAGATTCGACTTTTCGGATTGAAGTTGCGTAATTTGGTCTTGCAAGTCGTTGATTGCGGCCAGCTGTTCATTCAGTGAGGCAATCTCTTGATTGGCGTCTTCCAGATTGCTTTCTGCAGACTGCAGGTCACCTTTTGTTGAATCAAGCTCACCCTGAGTGGTTGCCAGCAGATTTTGTATACCGGAAAGCTGGGTTTGGGCATCGGCTAATTGCTGATTAACCTGGTTCAATTCAGTTTGTTTTGCTTCCAGGGTTCGTTCAGCGTTATCAAGGTCTGCATTCAGGGAAGCCATGTTTGACTCGGTTCGGAATAATTCGGTTTCAATGGTGGCTACTTCCAGTTCCAAATCATTGTTGGCTTCTGCCAATGATTCCGCCTCTGTTTTGACTCCGTTTAGTTGAAGAAACAGCGGGATTCCCACCGCTGCGGTCACAACCAGCGCCACCGACACACTTATACTGACTATTTTCAACATTTGGACCCTCCTTATTAAGGGGGTAGAACATTAAGTCCAGTGGGTATGCGACCCCCAACTATTGTTTTGAAAAAAACAGTATCATATACGGTAAAAGCTGTGTGAAAGCCCATCAAGCTTGGAGGCCTCGTCCGTATTCGTGAGCAAATTTGCATGCGCCATGCCCCTCGCATGATGATAAATAGGCCAAATATTGCCATTCACAGAATATATTTACCCGCCTTGTATCTGTTTCAATGCCCATTCTGCCATATCTCGAACACCAGCATTTTGATCTTCTTGAAAAGCTTGTTCAAGAGCATCTACCGCCTTTACATCTCCAATTTTACCAAGGGCTTCTGCTGCGTTAGTCCTTACAGAAGAGTAATTATCTTCCAATAAAGCATGTATAAGTGGTGCTACCGCCCCTTGATCTCCTAGTACATCTAGAATATTTCCAAGGGCTTTTGCCACGCTAGCCCTCACATTATTGCTACTATCTCCCAGCAGAAGCGGTAGGAGTGGTTCTACCGCTCTAACATTATATGGAATTTCACCAAGAGCAATTACTGCATTTTCCCGAGTCATAGAAGATGAATCTTTGAGATCTGAAAAAAGCTTCAGAAACACGTATTCAGAGTCAAGCTCTTCAGCTATTACAGGGCCAATTGATTTATAAGAATCTTTAAGCCTAAAATCTGTAACCGCTTCAGAATATAGAGATTCCCAGCTTGCTAAAGAAACGGTACCAGGAGTTTCGCCAGTAATTATTTCAAATAATATCAACTTACCTGCGCTGTCATACAAACTTAATGTGCACCATATGTGTGTCCCGTATTGAAAATTTGTATATAAACCGTGCATTGTTTCTTCATACTCTACTGATAACAAGCTGTCATAAGGCTCGCCTTCCTCTACGATTCTTATACCCATGATCTTCAGTTTTGTTTCAATTGCTCCATAAATATCATAAGGTTCTGCATCTCTCCAAGTGGATGCAGCAACCTCTAGTTTCATGGATATAGGCGTTGCAACGCTAAAATACGCTGATACACCTTCAATTGCCACTTCATATATTCCGATATCTTCCCTGGAAACACTGAAAGCAATGGAACCAAGTTCATGAGCGCCAAGAGTGATACTTTTGGTTTCCTCTTCTAATCCATTTATATACAAAACCACGTCTCGGCTACCCTCTATGTCGTTGTTATTGCGTACAAACACAGAAATGATGACTTCTTCATTAGGCCAGACTGTATGATATGGCTCGAACTCAATACTTGATATCTCTAAATCTGCCGGTTCTACTATGGTAAACGATCCGGATATGCCTCCAATTGTTACGTCATGGTCTCCAATGTCTTCCCTAGCCACAGTAAAAGTTACATCTTTGCTCTCGCCGGGAGCAAGAATTATACTTTGAGTTTCTTCAACAATTCCATCGATTTCCAGGGGTAAATCACAGGCCTCCTCGCTTTCGTTGGGGTTGGATAAAGACACAGAAATATCAATCGGTTCGTTTGCCGCTACCTTACTCGGTTCAATAGCAAGGTTCGATATTTCAATCGGCTCGACTACAATAAATGAACAGGATAAATCTCCAACCGCTATTTTGTGTTTACCGGCATTTCCAGCAGGCAGATCAAAACTGAATTCCATACTATCATCAGGCCCGAGGCTTAAGCTTGATACATTCCTATCAGGCCCATCATCAATATTGTAAGCCAAATCGTAAATCCCATCACTACCCCCGGTATTAGTTACGGTTACGGAAACAAAGAGTGAGCCGCTTGTTGTTTGTCTGGTTGGCATTATATTAAGATTCGATAAAGAAAAGGCTGCCGGTTGAACCACAACAAAATAGCTAGAGAGGTCTCCAACAGTAACATCGTATGTTCCGGTAACAGATCTTGTAACACTAAAGTTAACATCTGTGCTTTCGCCGGCAGCAAGGGTTATACTTTTGCTTTCCTCCTCCTCTCCATTAATTGTTAGTTTTGCTGTGTAACTGCCTTCTTTACCTCCGGTATTGGTCACAAACGCAGAAATAGCAACTGCTTCACCAGATACTACTTTGCCTGGTCCAATCTTGAGGTTTGAGAGTGAAAAATTGGCTGACTGAGAGCATCCAACTAACATAGTGAGAAACAATGCCACTAATGTTAATCCAACAATAAATCTTCTTTTCAACTCGTACCTTCTTTCAATGTTGTGATGTTCCGTCGATAAGAACAATTTGGTCATCGATAATCCAGGATCGATACAATGAAGTGTATATTATGAAGAACGAATGGACACTAAACTGATAAACAATATAAACACCGGATAATAAACTAAATTCAGGGAAGGCCTTGTTTAATTAGATAAAACTCTTCTTCCGGTTGCTAGCAGTTCGCATACTTTTGTTTGTTTCCATCGAGGGGATTGCCCTTCGGTTGGCCGACGGTGATTTCAAAGAACTTGTTCATTGTTAAAACAATCAAGCAATGCGGGTACCGAATAAAAAGGTGCATATTGTTCTGCCGTATATTGTTTACCATCCTGCAAATACATACTGTTTTTACATATATCCCCCTTGCTTTCCCCTTGGGCATTGAGTTAAGGATATTATCAGGAAAGGTAAAAGTCAATAGGCTTGCTCCTGAATTATGGTATCGTTCAGAGGAGGCAATTAAGGTTGTCGGAATATTTAACGACAGACTGCTGATATTTGAGCAACGATTGAATTACCCCATTGTCCAGGCAGTTAGCTGTCTATTATGAGTTAATTTGCGTTTCGGCTTTTATCCTATTTTATAGATGGCAGGATGGTTGGATTTGACTGATAGACGAAGGTAAAATCAGTTTGCAGGGAGACGGTGGTCGCTAAGTTTAATAACTAATAACTGGCAGGATTAAACATTAGTTTGGAAGTGAGCCGCACAGGAATCGAACCTGTAACCTACTGATTAAGAGTCAGTTGCTCTGCCAGTTGAGCTAGCGGCCCAGGCTAACAAGGGTATTATTTTATCACGTATGCCGGCAGTAGACAAACGGCTGGCGCTTATTGATATTCTTTCTAGAAGAGTTCACCCTCGCTTTCCTCGATAGCTTTTTTGAGTTCGGCGTTGAGTTCGGCCGGCAGACCGACGATATCGACATTCAAAAAGCCTCGTACAATCGCGGCAGTGGCTTCTTCCCGGGTCAGTCCTCTGGCCATCAGATACTCGACCTCTTCTTCGGCAATTTTGCCGACGGCGGCTTCGTGTGAAAGGTCGACTCCAGCGATACTGCCCTTGAGTTCGGGAATGGCGTGGATAATGCCTCCGTTGTCACCCAGGATAAGGCCAGAGCATTCAAGGTGCCCCTTGACGTCAGGTTTGGCGCCTTCGATATACCCCCGGGCAACAATGGTTCCGCCGGTGGTAATGGCACGTGAAATAACCTCTGTCTTGGAGCCCTCCCCTTCGAGAATGACTTTTGAACCGGTGTCAATGTGTGAACCCGGTGTTGCCACCAGTATTGAGTTGAAGCGGGCAGTGGCGTTCTTGCCCACGCACCTTGCAGAAGGATAGCTTTGCAGGGAATGCACCGGGCGCATTATCACGTAATTGCTCATGAACTGAGCGTCCTCTTCCAGAATAGCGCCGGTTCGGGGTCGTACTTCGACCTCGGGGCTCCAGGAATGAATCATTGAGAAGGTGACCTTGGCGCCCTTTTTGATATAAAACTCGGATACACCCAGGTGCAGGCCCGGTTCGCGGCCTTTAGCGACAGCGCAGCCGGTGATGATATGCAATTCGGAACCTTCTTCAGCAATGATGATATTATGAACATCCTGGATGAGTTTGCTTTTGGCCAGGTAAAGGCATGCCTGAACCGGGAAAACCGATTTTTTGCCCGGAAGAGCCCGGATAAAGTAACCGTCGGCATTGTTGAGTTCAACATGGGCGGTATACTTATCTGCGTCCACCTGCACGGCTTTCCACAGGTATTCTTCAAGCCACTCGTATTTTTTCAAAGCTTCCGAGGTAGCCATGACTTCAATCCCCTCCTGGGAGGCGGTATGATGAATGGGCGTGTTGTCTTTTTGAATAAACGTGCCCGAGCGCTGGCTGAGGTCGTCCAGCATGACACCGGCTGAAAGCATGCGGTGTTTGTCTTCTGCGGCAATATCCCCGGGAGCGATTTGCAAAGGAGAACCGGAACCCTCGCTTTGATAGCTGGAAAGGTCTATATCCTTACCTAAAGAGGCTTTTTTGTCCTTTGCCTTTTTGGCCTTTTCCTGGAACTCGGGATTTATTTTATGGGACATGTAGCACACTCCTGGTAACCCTTATTCTTGATGTTGTCCAGGATATCCCTGGGAGAGGCGCCACAGCTGATAATTCTGCCGTTGAAAAGGACATAACCGGTGGAGGCATTCACATAGTCAAGGATGTGTCCGGTATGAGAAATTATCAGGCCGCTGCGGCAGCGCTGGTGTATGGGGCATCCTTTCTGGAGCAGTTCGTTGATGAGTTCACCGATCAGAGCGATGTTTTCCAGATCAACGCCGCTCTCAGGTTCATCCAACAGCACCAGTTCCGGTGTCTGGGCCAGCAGTTGAAGCAGTTCGGATCGCTTGATTTCCCCTCCGGAAAAACCGGAGTTAATATCACGGTTTAAGAACTCGGTCATGTGGGTCTTTTCGGCCAGGTCGGCAAGATCTCCCGTCATATTTCGGGCTTTCAGGCATGCCTTGACCATGTCTCCTGTTTTTACACCCTTTACTACCGGGGGCCTCTGGAAGGACATGCCTATTCCCAGCCTGGCACGTTCGTCCACCGGCATGTGGGTAACATCCACACCCTTGAACGTTATCTTGCCGCGCTCTACCTGGTAACGCGGGAACCCCATGATGGTCATCATCAGGGTGGTTTTACCACTGCCGTTAGGGCCGAAAACGACGTTGGTTTCGCCAGCCTTAACCACGAGGTTAATTCCATGCAGTATATCTTTGCCGTCTACCGAAACGGCCAGGTCTTCGATTACGAGTAGATCTGGAGCAGACATCTCAACCTCCTGAAATGGGTTCGGAGTTAGTTTGGCAACAATTATAACATTTAAGAATGCAATGGCAAATTGGGCACGGGTTTTCCGATGCGCATTCAGGCTGAACCATAAACAGTGGATTATTTTGAAGTTGAAATATGTGTTAAAATAGCCCGCCATTGGTGCCAATTCAAATTAAGGGGTTTTGAACATGTCTAGAAGTCTGGATGAACTGAGAAAACGCCGGGCGGAGTCCGCTGCCGGCGGTGGGGAAGTTCAGGTAAAAAAACAGCACGAGAAAGGCAAACTTACCGCCCGCGAACGGCTTGATATACTGCTGGATAAGGGCTCTTTTATTGAACTGGACGTGTACCGTAAGCATGACTGCCGCGATTTCGGGTTAGACCAACAAGCCCACCCCGGAGATTCGGTAGTTACAGGGCACGGCAAAATAGATGGGCGCCGGGTTTTTGTCTTTGCCCAGGATTTTACCGTTCTGGGCGGTTCTTTATCCCATGCGTCGGGAGAAAAAATCTGCAAGGTGATGGACCTGGCTTATGAAAACGAAGCCCCGGTAATAGGGCTGCTCGATTCAGGAGGAGCTCGTATACAGGAAGGTGTGGAAAGCCTGGTGGGTTACGGTGAAATATTTACGCGCAATACACTTTACTCAGGGGTCATTCCTCAGATATCGGTGGTGATGGGCCCGTGTGCCGGGGGGGCGGTTTACTCACCGGCAATTACCGATTTTATTTTTATGGTAAAGAGTACCGGCCAGATGTTTATCACCGGCCCCCAGGTTATCAAAGCTGTAACCGGTG
>JAFGLQ010000117.1 GCA_016928015.1 Dehalococcoidaceae bacterium | reverse complement strand
CGCTCGGTTGCCGCTGTAACCGTGGATCGCCGGCAGTTCGTCGAAAGGTGGGTCACGCTGCAGGCCGGTGAAGAACTTGACCCGGTCAGCCTGACGCAATACCTTGTCAGGACTGGCTACCGGCTGGAAGCAACGGTAAACAGGCCCGGCGATATCAACCGGAGGGGAGGCATTCTGGACGTGTTTCCTGTCAGCGCCAGTGCCCCGGTCAGACTGGATTATTTCGGTAATGTCATAGAAGAAATCCGCATTTTTGACCCGCAGACTCAACGTTCGAGCGCCACGCTGGAACAAATAGCCATCGGGCCGGCTGTCGAAGCTTTCAGCCTTCTTTCGGCAACACCCGGACAAATCAGGCAGGTTTTTGAAAGATACGATATAAGCTCACTTGAACCAGCGATGAAAAGACAAATGCTGGCCGATATGGAAAAACTGCTTGGCGGCTACCAGTTCCCGGAGATAAATTATTATACGCCGCTGTTTAACCGGGATTCGATACTCAGCTTTTTACCCCCGGATTCAGCGGTTATACTCGATGATACTGCAGCTGTTCAGTGGGCAGTTGAGAATCTTAACATTGAACAACGAAGTATTTACCAGGACCTTTTAGAACGCAACCTGGTGGTGAGCGGTTTTCCTGCTCCTTACCATTCCTGGGAAGATCTGTCAGAGCAGATTGAAGGTACTGCCGGGGTCAACCTTGAAGACTGGGAAACCTCAGCCGGCGAAGACGTGATAAAACTGGATTTCAAAGCTCCCGGCCGGTTTATCCCGCCGTATAGCGATTTGCTCAAGGAGCTTTCCCGAAATATCCGGGAGCACAAGCGCTCGGTCATAATATCCCACCAGGCTGAAAGATTTGCAGAGATTTTAAACGATGGCGGTATCATTACTACGCCCCTGGATGAATTGCTGGCTGTAATACGCAAGGGCGAAACAGTACTGGTAAAGGGAATAATCGATGGGGGTTGGATTTTCAACCGGGAAACCTGTTTATATACCGATACCGAGACCATGGGTTTCGCCCGTCAGAACCGTCAGGCGGCCAGCCGTTTTACGCGTGGCCAGATCGACCTGGAAAGGATAAAAACCGGGGAATATGTAGTGCATATAGATCATGGCATTGCCAGGTACGCCGGGGTAACGGTGATGAACAATGACGGCCTCAAGCGCGAGTACCTGGTGCTCGAATACGGAGGCGAGGATCGGTTGTACGTTCCGGTGGACCAGATAGACCGGGTCAGCCGTTATATCGGAGCCAGTGATACCAGCCCCGCTTTAGACAACCTGGGCACCGCCCAGTGGCAAAAAACCAGGCAAAAAGCCAAAGAAGCTGTCCAGGAGGTGGCCCGCGAACTTCTGCTGTTGTACTCCCAGAGGGAAGTAATACCCGGTTACAGTTTTTCGGGTGATACGATATGGCAGAGTGAACTCGAAGCCTCTTTCCCCTACGCCGAAACACCGGACCAGCTCAAAGCTATCCAGCAGATCAAGCGCGATATGGTGAGGCCCAGGCCAATGGACAGGCTGCTTCTGGGTGATGTCGGCTACGGAAAAACCGAAGTTGCCGTCAGGGCCGCCTTCAAGGCAGTGCAGGACGGCCGTCAGGTCGCTGTGCTGGTCCCGACTACCTTGCTCGCCAGGCAGCATTACATAACCTTTCAGGAAAGACTGGGAGCATACCCGGTTGCCATCGAATCGTTGAGCCGTTTCAAAAACGCCCGGGAACAGGCGGTCATAATCGATAAAATACAACTTGGCCAGATCGATATTATCATCGGCACGCACCGGCTGCTGCAGAAGGACGTTGAATTTAAAGATCTTGGCCTGATAATCATCGATGAAGAACAGCGTTTCGGTGTCAAGCATAAGGAAATGTTAAAACAGAAGCGCCAGCAGGTGGATGTACTGGCATTGAGCGCAACCCCCATCCCCAGAACGCTGTACATGTCTCTTTCCGGCGTAAGGGACTTGAGTACGATTGAGACCCCTCCCGATGAAAGGCTGCCCATACGCACATATGTTGCCGAGTACAACCCTCAATTAATCCGCGAAGCCATCGTTAATGAAATGGAACGTAACGGGCAGGTATTCTTCGTGCACAATAGAGTAAACAGCATAGCCATGGTTGCCGAGCGTCTTAAGGCGCTGGTACCAGAAGCGCGTTTCGGAGTAGCCCACGGACGGATGGAAGAAGAAGAACTGGCCGCAGTCATGGAGCAGTTCACCCGGGGTGATATAGATGTGCTGGTGTGTACTACCATTATCGAATCCGGTCTGGATGTGCCCAACGCCAATACGCTTATTGTCAACCGTGCCGACAAGCTCGGGCTGATTCAACTTCACCAGCTGCGCGGCAGGGTTGGCCGCGGCAGTGAAATCGCCTATGCATACTTTGTCTACGATGCAGGCAAAATTCTCACCAGTGACGCACGCAAACGATTGAGCACTATATATGAACTGGCCGAACTCGGTTCGGGATTCAACATTGCCATGCGGGACCTGGAAATTCGTGGCGCCGGGACGCTGCTGGGCACAAAACAAAGCGGGCACATGAGCGCGGTGGGTTTTAAGCTCTATACACAAATGCTCTCGCGCGCCGTGGAAGAGCAAAAAGCCCTGCAGGCGGGTCAGGCTTTGCCGCCTGAAAAACATCTACCGGAACCGGCTATAGACTTGCCTCTGTCCCTGATGCTGCCGGAAGATTACATAACAGATGAAAGTTTGCGGTTGAACATTTACCGGAGATTGTCACGGGTGCGCAGTTTTGACGAATTGGACGAAATGGCCGCTGAACTTGCCGACAGGTTCGGCCCTTTGCCTGAAGAAGTGGAAAACCTGATGTATGCAGTCAGAATCAAACTCTTGAGTATTTCAGCCGGAATTGCATCCATTACGCATGAAGGGGATTGCCTCAAACTGGTTCCGTATGAGGGGCTAAATTTCAGGCAGGTTCAAACGTTTGGCGGTATTACCGGCCTGCATGTTAACCGGTTCAACATTACCCTGGAGATGTCACACCTGCCGGGGTCATGGAAGCAGGCCCTGGAATTAACCCTCCAGAGAGGTTTGGCCGGAATCCAATATAGATGAGTTGAAAGAGCTCAGGACCCCGTTGACGAATTTGGGGGAGTTTTCCGAGCCAAAAGACTTGGCCAGTTCGACAGCTTCGTTGATTACGACTTTCACCGGCGTCTGGCCGATATAGAGCAGTTCGTACATGGCAATGCGCAATACATTACGGTCAATCACGGCAAGCTGAGCAAGCGGCCAGGCGGGAGCAAAACGTGAGATGTAACCGTCGAGTTCGCCTTTTTTGTCGAGAATGCCGTCAACCAGTTTCTTGACGAACCCTTCATTTTCAAACGACAACTGCGCCGCCCCCAGGGCGCCGGCAATGACTTCATCGCGGCCGTGGCCGCTAATGTCAATTTCATACAGCGCCTGCAGGGCGGCGCCTCTGGCCTTTCGGCGGGAGCTAACCATTTATTTTATTAATGCTCGGTTTTGGTTTTCGGTTCTTTAAGAGCGATTACCTCACGGCCGTTATAGGTACCGCATGTAGGGCAAACCTGGTGCGGGGCTTTCATGCTGTGACACTCGGGGCATTCGATCACGGCCGGGGTCGCCCCGGTCTTGATGTGGCTCCTTCTTTCGTTCTTCCTGGCTTTGGCGGTTTTACGTTTCGGATGGGCTCCCATTTATCTCTCCAATCTTAAAGTTTGATTCCTTCACAACCCGGGCGGCATAGAGGCTTCATGGGTATTGCCAGTATGGCATACTGCCGGGCTGCTTCGGTTATATCCAGAATGTGATTTTCATCTATTATAAAGCTGTCATTATCCTCCGGTTTGCCGATATATTCATCATGATAAATATCCAGCACCGGGAAGTATTCTTCTTCGAACCCGTATTCAAGTTCGCACTGAAAGCTTTCCAGGCAGCGCGAACATGCCAGCTCCACCCGGGTGTTCAGTCTGCCCCTGGCCAGGACGCCGCGGCTGGTACGCAAAAAATCCACCCTGCCCCACACCCTGCCCGGCGGTGAGCCTTCAAGTATATTTATTACCTCGTCGACAAGATAATCACGTGTTGCTCCAACGGGATCCTTGAGTAACTGGGCTACCTGAAATTGCATTATCCGGGGTTCGTTCACGATCAAGCCTTAAACATAATATTATAGATATTTACCGGCAGGGCTGCAAACGCCTACATCGACTCGGGTACATTCATACCCATCAGCTTGAGTGTTCCGGCAAAAACCGTTTTAGCCGCCACCACCAGTTTCAGGCGTCCCCGGGTGAGTTCAGGTTTGTCCTTTTGGACAACCCGGCACTGCTTGTAAAAACTGTGAAACAGCGTGGCAAGGTTCTGGGCATAATAGGCCAGATGGTGCGGCTCCAGGGTGCCTGCCACCATCCCGATAACTTCGGGAAGTTCGACCATGCCCCGTATAAGAGCCAGTTCGGAAGGGTCGGAAAGAAGGCTGGTATCGCCGGAAGAGTAGTCGATATTTTCCTCATCCGCCAGCCGCAGAATGGAGGCGATTCTGGCATGGGCGTACTGGATGTAATATACAGGGTTATCGGCAGATTCGCGTTTGGCCAGTTCCAGGTCGAAATCCATCTGGGAATCGGCGGAACGTGACAGGAAAAAGTAGCGGCAGGCATCAGCGCCGACTTCCTCGATTACTTCCGAAAGGGTTATAAGTTCCCCGCTGCGTTTCGAAATGCGCACCAGTTCCCCGCCCCGTTTCAAAGTGACCATTTGAGAAATGATGACGTCCAGCTGGTCGGGGTCGAGCCCCAGGGCGCTCATCACCGCTTTCATACGTGAAACGTGGCCCTGGTGGTCTGCGCCCCAAATATCGATAACGCGGTCAAAGCCGCGTACGACGAATTTGTTGTAGTGGTAGGCAATGTCGGCGGCAAAGTAGGTAGGCGAGCCGTCACTGCGCACAACCACGTTGTCCTTGCTGTCTCCCAGTGCAGTGGAGACGAACCAGGTGGCAAACTCTTTCTGAGCCAGGTAGCCGCCCTGTTCCAGGAGGCTCATGGATTTGTGGTAGTAATTGTCCCGGTAGAGACTGCGCTCTGAAAACCATTCATCGAACTCAACTTTGAGCTGAGTCAGTTCGGATTTTATCTCGTCTATCATGCGCTCGAGGCCGATTTCGCCAAGTTCGCTGACGGCTTCCTTCTCCTCCATTTCCAGGTACCTGTCTCCCACGTCCCGGATGATGGATTTTGCCAGTTCGACCATGTACTGGCCCAGGTATCCTTCCTGGGGCATTTCCGCGTCCCGGCAGTAGGCCTGCAGGTAGCGGATATACAGGGAGCGCTTGAAAGCGTCTATCTGGGAACCGGCATCGTTGATGTAATATTCCCTTTGCACCTGGTAACCGCAGGCGGAAAGTACATTTGCCAGGGTAGAACCCAGTACGGCGCCTCTGCCATGGCCGACGTGCAGGGGGCCGGTGGGATTTACGCTGACGAACTCCACCTGGACTTTCCTGCCCCGACCTATGTCAGCACAGGATAAAGCGGCCTTGCCTTCGAGAATGGCATCTACCTGGCCGGCCAGCCAGGCGGGGGAAAAGGAAAAATTAATAAAGCCGGGTGGAGCCGCTTCTATTGAACAGAATTCGGGGAGCGGGCAAAGATGATTCATGATTTCCCCGGCGATGTCCATCGGCTTTTTCCCCATGGCGCGGGACAGCTTCAAGGGCAGGCTGGTAGCGATATCGCCGTGTTCGCAGCGCTGAGGATGTTCAAGCACAATTTCAGGCACGGGTACCCGGGGCAGGGTTTGGGCTGACTGGGCTTTGTCAACCGCCTCCGCCAGCGCCGCCGTCAGGTTGTTTTTTACGCTTATTATGTCTGTCATCTTAATATAAAGATAAATTATAACACAGCCTTAAGCGCATTGCGATTTTTATCCCGGGTGCAAAAACTCGTCAGTGGTTGATATGATGTTAAGATAAGCCTTATACTAATTGAACTGAGTGAAAGGAATTATTGCAATGGAACCAAAAAGAGGTATCGAGTTGACCACCGGTCAGAAGCCTTCACAGGTATCCATTACCATCGGCTCTGCCACCGTGAATCCTGAAAGCCATCCGGCAAACACAGACCTGCGCTCGCAGAAGGCACATGTATACCTGGTGATGGACACTTCCGGCAGCATGAAAGGTTCGAAGCTCGAGCAGGTGAAAAAAGGCATACTGGACTTTGCCTCCGATGCTTTTACCAAAGGCTACAGCGTCGGCCTGATAGCTTTTAATTCCACGGCCGAACACCTCAGCCTGCCCGCAAGCAGTCTCGGCGGACTGCAAAAACGAGTTTCGGATATGAACGCCGGCGGTTCGACCAACATGGCCGAAGCCATAAAAATGGCACACTATCACCTGGATAAAACCGATACCACCCGGGTAATGGTTATAGCTACAGACGGAAAGGCCGACAGCAAGCGCAAAACCCTGAAAGAAGCTGAAAAAGCCAAAGCCGACGGCATAGATATAATTACTATCGGCACCGATGACGCCGAACAGGACTTTTTGAAAAAACTGGCCACCCGGGAAGAACTGGGCTGTAAAGTAAAGCCCGAAGTGTTTTCTCGGGCAATTTCCGATGCTTCAAAGCTGCTGCCGCCGCCGAGGGCCATAACCAGGCTTTAGCATTATGAACTGGGAAGAAGCTTGCGCGATAATCGGCGTCGAACCAGGCGCCACCGAGAGCGAAATACATGCTCAGTATATTTATAAAGCCCAGTTGTTGCACCCTGACAAAACCACCGGGTTGCCGGAAACGGTAAGGCAGAAGGCTGAAGACGAACTGAAGCGCATCAACCAGGCATATGCATATCTCAAAACGCCCAACACCAATCCCTACACCTGCCCTCCGAAAATCAGCGTTTCACCCTCCAGGGTAGTTTTTAAAAACACCTCCGAATCCGAGCTACATACTGCAGTCGTAAGGGTAGAAAACACGGGCGGCCCTTTCACCCGTTTCTTCATGGAAGAATCTCCTGCCGGTTGGCTGAAGGTGCTCAAGGCTGTCTCGGTTACCGGCGAACCCCTGCCCCTGGAAATAACGCTCGAAGCCACCGGTATTGCCGGCTCCAATGAACCCGTGAAAGTAAAACTGCCGGTGAGGCTGGAAAATGAAAAAACCGGCACCCGGGACGAAGCAGCTATCGAAATAGAATTGAGCCCGGGTTCAGCGTTGAGATCGCTGCAGGGTAAAATATTCGGCCCCGGCCTGAAAAGCATGTTTTCCGCCTCCGGGTCCGGCGCCCAGCCTCTA
Organism: Dehalococcoidaceae bacterium; assembly: GCA_016928015.1. GTDB lineage: Bacteria > Chloroflexota > Dehalococcoidia > Dehalococcoidales > CSSed11-197 > CSSed11-197. The sequence goes on along the minus strand of JAFGLQ010000117.1, from coordinate 7,773 downwards.
TGGCAGAAATGGTTGAAAACTCTGCTGGCGGTATCCGCCGGCCTGGTATTGGGCCTGGTATTTAACCGGGTAACCGGAATGCCTATCCCTCTGCCGCTGTTGTTGGGCGCTTCCATTCTTTTTTCGGTGGAAAGGTGGCACCGGGAGCTGACCTCCAGCTTCAAACCCGTAAGCGCGCTCTACAAGCTCGGGCTGAACCTGGCGGTTGCGGCTTTGATAATTCTGCTCGTCTGGACCGGTGCCGGCGTTTACCGCCAGACGCTGGGTGTGAGCAATACCACCGCCGGTTTCATCTTCGGCGGAGAGGTGGTTGCCTTCATTTACCTGTTGAAGGTATTCTCGAATAACTCCTGGAGGCGGCCCAAATTTGTCCCCACCATGATGCTGGCTCTCGTGGTGGCGGTTGTTCTTGCCTTTGGCGGCGTTGAACCGCTTTCCTCCATCAAGGACAGCATGATAGAAGCGGTTGTCAATCTCTATGAATGGATTGCCGGCCTTTTTCCCGCCGGCGCCTAGGGGTCAACTTCTTTCCGCTTTATCGCCCGACCAGGTGCGCAAGAGTTCCGCCCTCAGGCAGGCATGCTGGGGCAAAGATAAATCCGGGTCCTTTTCAAACACAGCGATAGCTTCCCGGCGGGCTGTTTCAAGCAAGGCCCTGTCCGATATTTTGGCCATCTTCAAGTCCGGGAGCCCGCTCTGCCGGGTACCGAAAAATTCCCCCGGCCCCCTGAGTTCCAGGTCCTTTTCGGCCAGTTTGAAACCATCATGCAGTTCCTCGATGGCTTTCAACCGTTCGGCACCGGTTTCGCTGGCGGTTTCGGCAATCAATATACAGTAGCTCTGGTACTGGCCCCGGCCTACTCTGCCGCGGAACTGATGCAGCTGGGAAAGGCCGAAGCGGTTGGCGCTTTCGATCAATATTACGGTGGCATTGGGAACATCTATGCCCACTTCGACAACGGGGGTGGCAACCAGGATATCCATAAGCCCCTGGTAGAAACGGCGCATTACCGCTTCCTTTTCGGCGGCTTTCATGCGCCCGTGCAGCAGCCCCAGGCGCAGATTGGGAAATACTTCACTTGAGAGATGTTCAAATTCGACTGTCGCCGCCTTTGCCTGGAGGGAATCCGATTCCTCGACCAGGGGGCAGATGATGAAAACCTGGCGCCCTTCCCCAACCTGGCGGCGGATGAAGTTGTATGCCTTGTACCTTTCACCCGAGCCAAGCCAGCGGGTTTTGATAATCTGGCGGCCCGGAGGAAGTTCGTCAATGACGGAAAGATCCAGATCCCCGTATAGAGTGAGGGCCAGGGTCCTGGGGATGGGAGTGGCTGTCATCACCAGGATGTGGGGATTATCCCCCTTTTCCCGCAGTGCCTGCCGCTGAACGACACCGAAGCGGTGCTGTTCGTCAATAACCGCCAGCGCCAGGTCGGCAAAATTGATCTCTCCCTGTATTATGGCATGAGTGCCCACGATGATTCGCGTAGCCCCCGCGGTAATGCTTGTTTTGATGTTTTTCTTGGTCGAATTCTTGATGTCGCTGGTCAGCAGGGCAACCTGCAGGACGGTTCCGCCCGGCAGGGTGAAAGAAGCCAGGAAATCATCGGACTCGACCGGTTCGAAAACGCGCCCAAGCAGGCCGGTCATGGCCTTGAAATGCTGCTGGGCCAGGATTTCGGTCGGGGCCATGAAGGCCCCCTGCCTGCCGGCGGCAACTGCATTAAGCAGAGCTGCCAGCGCTATGATGGTTTTACCCGAGCCGACCTCGCCCTGCAGCAGACGGGACATGGGTATATCAGCGGCCAGGTCCTGAAATATTTCTTTCATGACCCTTTTTTGGGCGCCGGTAAGTTCAAAAGGCAGGTTGCCCAGAAAAACCTTCAACAGGGTGTTGTCGGTGGGTATCGGCCGGGTCCGGTTGATCTGCCAGCTTCTCTTTTTTTGCAGCACTCCCAGCTGCAGCAGAAAGAGCTCATTGAATGCCAGGCGGAACCTGGCCCGGTCTTTGAGTATAGGATCATCGGGGAAATGCGCCTGGAGCAGAGCGGTATCCGCTCCCAGCATATTGTTTCGCCGGATAATGTTTTGCGGGATGAACTCGGTTACCAGGGGGGCATATGCTTCCACGATGCCTTTAGCCAGTTTTCGAAGCTGTCTCTGGAACAGCCCCCGGGTAAGCGGGTATACCGGTACCAGCCGCCCGGTATGGGTAAAACCTTCCCCGGGTTCGTAGAGTTCCCAGTCCGGGGATTCGAATACCGGCCGGCCGCCGAAATACCTGACCCTGCCGCTGAGCACGACTTCCTTGCCCGGGCCCAGCTGACGGGCAAGGTACGGATTGTTGAACCATACAGCCCTGACGTTGCCCGTGCTGTCGCCAAGTACGGCTTCCGTGCTCGGACGGCCCTTTATGTTGATTCTTCTTGTTTCCCAGATATTGGCGATAACCGTTTCCTCCTGGCCTTCGGTGAGCTGGGAGACCGTTTTAAGATGGGAATAATCCAGGTGGCGGTGCGGGAAAAGATAAAGAAAATCCCGGATGGTCTTTACATCCAGCCTGGATAATTTTTCAGCCAGAGAGGTGGAGATGCCTTTAAGCATGCTGACCGGCGAGTCCAGCCCGGCAGTGGCAACCGCGGCGGTTGGTTTTTTCGGCCGGCGGGGTGACGGTACAGCCGCTCCGGGCGCCGGGACAACCGCGACATCCTGAACAGTCTGTTGCAAGGCCTGAATGAATTCTTCCAGCCAGGCTTTACGCCTGTTTACCGGAAGGGACGCATAACCGGCCTTGCCGGAGACGGACGGGGTGGGGAAAGAAGGTATCAGATCTCTGCGGGCGTGAGGGTTTTCCTTCAGCCAGTTGAACAAGAATTTATCCAGCCCGCCTACCACGGCGGTGTCCCGGCAGCCCTTTTTCAGTTCAAGGGCTAAAACCTTGGCAAGCGTATCGCAGTCTACCGCCAACAGCGGGCCTCCTGACTGATGTGAAAGCTAAATCTCACAGAAACGCAGTTTGGGAAGCCTGATTTCAGGCATCGCTGGCAGGTTGAATTTTTTCCTGTCGGTTGCATCGCTTTTAAACCTGCCGGCCATATCGCCAGCTTTTTCACGCAGGGCAACTACCAGGGTGCCCGGGCCGCCGTGGACTCCAAGTGCCGGACCCAGCCGGGAAATGGATATGGGGCAGGGAGGGCAAATCCCGCTCAATCTTTCCCGCAGGGCGCCGGCATCGCGCGGGGTTGTCGAATAAACGACAGCCATATCTTCTATGCTGGGAAAAGAAGTACACAGTTCTACCAGCTTTTCGATCGCCCTGGAGCGCGTCCGGGCGACGCCCAGCGGGTGTATTTCGCCCTGTCGAATGGTCAGTAGAGGTTTAATATTGAGTACACTGCCCAGCAGCGCTTTGGCGCGGCCGATACGGCCGCCGCGCTGCAGGTATTTGAGAGTATCGAAAGCTGCCCATATGTGGGTGCGGCTTATGTTTTGCCGGATCTCGGCCACAATCCGCTCGGCATTTTCTCCGGCGCGGGCCAGCCGGGCAGCCAGCTGGGTTAACAGCCCCAGGGCCATGGAAACGGTTTCGGAGTCGATAACGGTAATGCGGCTGCCGGCCGCGAGGCTGTCCCTGGCTTGAACGGCGGAAGCGAAAATGCCGCTGAGTTTGGAAGTGACCTGAATGGAGATAATATGCTCATGTTCTTTCAAGAGACGCGAGAATAAATCGGCAAAATCGGAAGGAGGCGGTTGGGAAGTGGTGGCGGTTTGCTCCAGATCAACCATGCGGTGGTACAACTCATCCTGGCAAATATCGACCCCGTCCCGGTAGGTTTTGTTGTCGAACACTATATAGGCAGGCACGATATGTATATCCAGCTCTTTGACAGCTTCGGCGGGCAGGTCTGCCGTGCTGTCGGTCACAACACCGATTGTCATGACTTCCTCCTTTAGCCGGGTTTGTTGCCTCGCAGCAGGAAAACACCCACGACGTTGGGCCCCATGTAAGTACCCAGAACCGGGCTGACGGTGGAACGCACGATTTTTTCTTTGGGGAACAGAGCCGCCAGCCTCTCCACGAGCGCGTCGGCATCTTCCGGCGAGGTGGCGTGCTCTACGGCCAGGCCTGCGATATTGCCGGCATTGCCGGCAACGAAATTATACAGGTAATCCAGGCCGGCTTTCTTGGAGCGAACCCGGACCAGCGGGGCTACTTCACCATCATCCAGGGTTACGATGGGCTTGATGGAAAGCAGGGAGCCGACCAGCCCCTGTGCCTTGCCTATCCGTCCGCCTTTGGCCAGGTATTTAAGCGTTTCGAAATACATTACCGGCTGGACCCGCGTAATGTTTTCACGTGTAGAAGCAGCTACCTGTTCCAGGCTGGCTCCTCCAGCGGCCATCTCGGCGGCTTTTATGGTCAGCAGGCCCAAAGCCATGGCGGTATTGCGGGAATCTATGACTTCAATTTTAACACCCTTTTTCTTTATCATGCTGGTAGCGTTGATAGCGGATTGATAGGTGCCGCTGAGCTTGGAGGAAATCACCAGCACCAGGATTTCGCTGGTTTCTTCAGCGAGCTGGTTGTATACCTCGGCAAAAACACCGGGAGACGGCTGGGTAGTGGTCGGAAACACGTCGCCTACCAGGCGTTTATAAAACTCTTCCGTCGATATTTCCACGCGGTCCAGAAAGGACTCCTTGCCGAAAAATACGGTCAGGGGAACTACGGTAACACCGAGCGATTTGGCCAGGTCGCGGGTAATATCCGATGTAGAGTCAGTAATTATCTTAACCATTGATTTCCTCCTGTTGTTTCTACTCGACCGATAATATATAGCTGTAATGCTGCTGGCCGCCTTTAATGACTTCCGTCTGCAGCTGAGGATAATCCTGGTTAATACGGGAAGCCGCCGCCTGGGCATCAGCCTCTTCGATGTCACTCCCGTAATACAGTGTAACGACTTCACCCTCGGCCGCGCCGGCTTTGGCCAGTGCTTCCAGCAGGCATTTTTCGGGGTCGTCGGAAGAAGCCGCAATCTCTCCATCCAGGATTGCAATGGTTTGTTTGCGCTTGATATTCATACCGTTGATGGTGGTGGAGCGCACCGCTCGGGTGATTTCGATGGTTTTGATTGTGCCGATGGCTTCACTCATCAGCCGGTGGTTGGTTTCGAAATCGGCATCATAATCGAAGGCAAGCAGTGCGGCTACACCCTGGGGCATGGTTCTGGTGGGTACCACTTTAATATTTTTGTTTGAAAGCTTGAGCGTTTGTTCCGCCGCCAGGATAATGTTCTTGTTGTTCGGCAAAACGATTATGTTTTCCGAGGCGGATTTTTCAATCGCCTGCAGTATGTCCTTGGTTGACGGGTTCATGGTCTGGCCGCCGGGCACGATATGACTGACGCCGAGGCTGGTAAAGACCTCGGCAAAACCATCGCCGGCCACAACCGCAATCAGGGAAACATCGCCGGTGGGCGATTTGTCCTTCTGCATTTCAAGGAAGTCTTCGTGCTGTTCGTCCATGTTCTGGATGTTCACATTATCCAGGGTGCCTAGCGTGGTAAGGTAACTGATAACGCCGCCCGGGTCCAGGGTATGGATATGGATTCTGATGGTGCTCTCGTTACCCACGACCACCAGCGATTCGCCCTTCTTTTCAAGGCGGCGGGTTATTTTATCCGAATTCAGCGACTGGCCTTTGAGCAGGAGGTTGGTGCAGTAGCCGAAAGGTATTTCATCATCACAGATATTTTCCGGAGCGGTAAAGCTGACGGGCGCCAGCGGAACGGAGGAAGATATTATCTGCGGTTTGCGAAACTGCATGGCTTCACTTTCGCCTTTCAGATAACGGCGCGCCCCGTCGAGTATGATGTAGAGGCCCTGCCCGCCGGCATCCACCACGCCGGCTTCCCTGAGCACCTTGAGCAGGGTGGGGGTGTTGGCTACCGATTCCCCGGCGGCTGTAACCGCTTCTTCCATGATAAGATCAAGGTCTCCTTCGCCGTTCAGCGCCCTGGCCTTGGTGGCCTTGGCAACATCCTTGATAACGGTCAGGATAGTCCCCTCGACCGGGTTGGTAACGCCTTTATAGGCTGACTTGGATGCCTGTTCGAAAGCCCTGGCTATAGCCGCACCGTCGCAGAATTCGGCATTCTCAAGACCCTGTGCCAGGCCGTAAAGAATCTGGGAAAGGATTACACCGCTGTTGCCGCGGGCTCCCATCAGGGCTCCATGCGACATGGAACGGGTTACCGTGGCAACGCTTTTGGTATCGGCTTCCTTGATTTCTTCGAGGGCGGAATGCATGGTAAGCAGCATATTGGTGCCGGTATCCCCGTCCGGCACGGGAAATACGTTGAGGGCATTGACTTCAGCGACACTTTTCTCGAGCCAGCCGGTAGCTACCAAGAACATCTCCTTGAAGTCGGTTCCGTTGAGGTTCCTGAATGGTTGCATATTTGTTCAGTCCTTGCTAAGACTTAAAGCCTTGTGATAAAGTATACAGGTTGCCTGAGTTGCGGGCATTCTACACCAAAACTACGCATCCGTCAAAGGAGTTATTCAACCCATGAAGTGTGAATTTTGCGGCAAAGATGTTCAATTTGGACATAACGTATCCCATTCCAAAAGGCGCACCAACCGCCAGTGGACGGCCAACGTTCACCCGGCCAAAATAATGGTAGACGGCAAGGTTACCAGGTTCAAGCTTTGTACCCGCTGCCGGCGCACCCAGCGACGGCTGGCCAGCGCCGGATAAACACCACGGCGCCGTTTTACTGTTCAACTTCCGCCCGGGCTTGCTCAAGCGCCCGGGCTACTTGTTGTGGCGCGGTACCGCCCGGCAGGCTGCGTGCCCTGACCGAACCTTCAACTGCTATATCCAGCACGTCTTTTTCAAACTCGCGGCTAAACTGCTGGTATTCATCCAGGCTCAAATCTTCAAGGCCTTTGCCCAGCCCGGCGCCGTAGCTTACCAGCCGGCCGGTTACGCCGTGAGCCTCTCTGAAACTCAACCCTTTTTTGACCAGGTAGTCAGCTACATCGGTGGCCAGGATATATCCCCGTCCGGTGGCTTCAAGCATTGCCTCGCGGTTTACCTGCATGGTGGCAACCATGCCGGCAAAAACATCCAGGCTGGAAAGCACTGTATCAGCGGTATCGAACAAACCTTCCTTGTCTTCCTGCAGGTCCCGGTTGTAGCTGAGCGGCAAAGATTTCAGGGTGGTAAGCATGGCTACCAGGTGGCCGTAGACCCGCCCGGTTTTACCCCGGCCGAGTTCGGCCACGTCCGGGTTTCTTTTCTGCGGCATTATGCTGGAACCGGTGGAGTAGGCATCGTCGAGGGTAATGAAGCCGTATTCGCTGGTTGACCACAGAATTATTTCTTCCGCCAGGCGTGAAAGATGCATCATTATTATGCTGGCACAGGCTTCGAATTCGACAACAAAATCCCGGTCGGATACCGCATCCATCGAGTTTCGGGAAATCTGTGAAAAACTGAGTTCGCCGGCTACCTGGTCACGGTCTATGTTAAAGCCTGTACCGGCCAGCGCGCCGCTGCCCAGCGGCATGCAGTCGGTTCTTGCCAGGCAGTCCTTTGCCCGGCCCTTGTCGCGCTGGAGCATTTCGAAATAGGCCAGCAGGTGGTGGGCAAACAGCACGGGCTGGGCATGCTGGAGATGGGTGCAACCCGGCAGGATCACACCCTGGTTTTTTTCAGCCTGGTCGACAAGAGCTTTTTGCAGGCCTGTAAGGCTGCAGGCAAGT
>JAFGLQ010000016.1 GCA_016928015.1 Dehalococcoidaceae bacterium | reverse complement strand
ATGAATCCTGCCGGCCGGTTTGCAGTTTGAGCCCGACCACGTCCGGGCTCAAATCAATCAGCGGCTCATCCAGGCGAGCACGATAAAGCCGGTGGCTTGAGCCCGCCCACAAATAACCGTTGGCGGCAGCCTGAGCTAAACCATAAAACCCGTCCCCGTCAAAAGACTCCGGTTCTGCCCACAGGTTCTGGCTGATCGAAACAGCCAGGCGAGAGCGGCAGTATGCCCCGGCGCCTGAGTACACTTCGTTATAAAGGCACCGGTATGCACCCGCAGTAAAGCTTAGCGAGGCGTGTTCGAAAGCATAGTTCTCTCCCGCCGGGGCGCCGTCCAACTCGAGTAAACCGGACCACTGGCCGGCAGGGTATCCTGAACCGTCACCGTATACAAGACGCCACAGCCGGTAACCGCCGCTCGGTTCCCGGCCGGTAACCACCAGCATCCAGTCTCCGTCGTAAACCACTGCAACTCCACTTAACACTGCAGCGGTATGAGGCCAGCTGGTTCGGGCCTGCCATGCATCGTTTATACATTGTTTTACATATAAAGTATCCTGGTCGGCAAAAAATAGGGCGATGTCCCCGATACTGCTGAATGCAGCGGCTATTCCATTAATATCGGTAGTAGGTGCATAGTCGACAAGCTCCGGTCCATTCCAGGTTAAACCGGCATCCTGGCTTGTCAAACGTTCTATCCGCCGGTCAGCCAAAATGTAAAACAGTTGCACTTCTTCACCATAAGCCGTGATGGCAACCACCACCACGTTATAACAGTTTACATAATACCATCCGGTAAAATCGCTGCCGCCGCCAGCCTGCGGTATGCTTTGAACGTAAAGTTTGCGTCCGTCTTCAGGCGGAGTAATACGCACTCTTACCAGCGTGGTATTTGTGGTCAATGTCATGGCATGGTAGTAAACCGGTTCATTTCCGGCATATATTTCTTCCCAGGCGGGGCAGCGTCGCCCGGCTTTTAATACTACAACAGGCCGAAAACCGGGTTGTTTCGGCGCTGCCGCCAGAGAATGGGTGACCTCGTGCACCGGCTCAATCCTTCCCTTGCTGCCCGGGGGTGTATTCGGTGCCCCAGAACAGGTGCCCGGCCAGGTACCCCAGGGCAAAAGCGCCCATCAACCCCAGCAGTCTTTCGAAATACCACTGGCCGAGTACTACACCGGCTGCGACCAGGGCGATGATACACAGCCCTTCATACCTTTGCCAGAAATCGCGGATTATATAAGTCCACGGCCTGCCGCCGATTCTTTTCCAAAGCATGCGATAGATATTCACAGCGCCCTCCTTTCAACCCTCCCTGTAAAGACGTCCGGTTTTCAGCGTTCTATGCCGTGCCAGTTTCTTTAACGTTGCCGTGTACCAATCCAGCCGTCGGCCGGCCCATTCCAGATATTTACCGGCGGTGCCGGTGCCACCGGTATTGACACGGTTAACGCTTTCGACCGCCTCCCTGAATGCAACCAGCGCCGCGGCGCCGGTTGCATTCAGGTGGACATGATTTTCTGGAATAGTTGAACCCAGTTCATCAACCTGGTGGGGCAGGGTGTAAAAAAGACGCGCACACCCACCATCCGGAAGTTCCCCTTCCAGCAGGGTAAGGCTGTCTTCCCATATTTGAAAGGGTACCAAACAGGGAGGGTTCAGGTCCGTCGGGTATTCCACCCCCGTCACACTGGCGTTGGCTTCAATTCCGGCAAGACTGATAGCAAATGAACCTGGCGTGGTAGCCACGTCGGAGCTGGCCTGCCGTGGCAGATAGCGCGAATATATTTCCAGTGCATGTTTTATGTGGCTGTCCAGGAATCCGTTTTCATAGACCGGGTTAGCCTCATCGCTGTCTCCGAGCATTTGCCTTACCAGGTCCCGGTATTCTTCCAAATTGCCAGCCATTACCAGGCCTCGAGTCCGGCAAGCCTGGCTCCCACCAGCCGGAATACATTGGCTATTGTGCCCTCCCCGGGAAACACCGCCGGAAGCGGCCCCCATTCAGATGCCGCGCTGTAGCCGGAATACACTGCCGTAAAAGATGAATACATGCCCAAAGGCGAACGGCAGAGCTTCAGGTATTTGAGCGAACAGTTTTCTTCAACCATGACCGCCAGGAAGTAGTATCCCCTTCTCAGCGCCTGATCGATGCTTACTGACTTCAAACCGGTCGAATCAACATATGCAAGGCCGCCGTCAAGGATAAGTTCGTCCGGGTACAGGTCTCGGCCGCACCGGTAAATGCCCAGCCTGGCCTGTTTGCCTTCCGGCGCCGCACCGGATACGTTCAGCGCCAGCCGGTCGAGCCGTAAATCCAGCATCGCCACGAATATCCCGGCATACAGCCTTCCTGCATCGGGAGAATAACTGGCTGCTCCCTGAACAGGCAGGTCGGTAATGTATTCACCTGCTTTCGCAGGTCCGACCACCGGCTGGAAGTGAGCGCTTACCTGTTTCTCATGCTGCCGTATAACCCCGGCCGGGGTTTCACCTGCCATTTTCAACATTTTTTCCTCCTAACTCATCGCATAGTCGGCACTCAACTCGAAAGACGTGCCGGTAAATTCCTTTGTCATTAAAAATATGGTGGCTCCACGAGTGCGGGCAGATACAGCGAACTGCCCGGCCGAACTGAACTCATATTCAGCGCCCTCAAACCACCCGCCGGATCTTGAGTTGTAGAAAAGCAACACCAGCTTAAGGCGCTGAATCCCCTGGCCGCTTAAAGCGATATCGAAGCGGCACTCAGCGTACCCGGCCGTATCGATGGCGCCCATGGTGCCTACCGGCGGGCCCGTATCCGGCTGGGTAACACCTGTGCGATGCGGTTTTGGTTGTGCCTGATAGTATCTGCTCATTTTTCCTCCCTGATAAATTTTGCGGGCGTTTTCTCTATGTATTACCGGGTTTGCTGTTCAATTGCCTGTTCATCGACAATATAGCTTTACGTTCTTCCAGCCACCGTTCGAACTCTGCTTCAGGGCTTTCTACTCCCAGACTTTCGGCAGCCCGCCTCCGGGAATGAACGCCCGTCTGAACCAGTTTTTCCTCATCCTCCACAGTGCGCGAAAAATCCCTGGGCAGTACAGCCCGCCAGTCCACTTCGACTTCCAGCCCGGAATAATCTATGCCGGTATAACGGGTAAGCAGTTTAAGTATCATCTCAGCTCGCCGCCGGTATACCGCCGTCCGGATCAACCGCTTGCGCCATACCTTGTGAAGCAACGGCTGCAGTTCCACCTCGAGCGCTATGCCGCTCAAGTTCCGGGAAGTGCCCCCGAAGGCTGCCCTGGGAGATTCGGCGGTATCGTGCAGAACCCGGTAAAGCAAATCGATGTAACCGATATGCAGCTGTACTCCCCCGCCCTGAAGCAAATCCAGAAGGTAAGCGCGTGCATCCTCCGGCAGCGTCCACACCGCTCCGGGATTAACCGCAATGCCTTCCGCCCTTTCCACATTTTCAAGCACCGCAATAGGGTTGCCGGAAAGCTCCAGGATATGGCTGAGCTGACTCATCGCGCGGTTGAGTTCGGCCTGAGGTTCGACCAGCCCGGCAATATCGGAAACACCCCAGAAGCTCTTGGCGTCCCGCAAATTGGGAAAAACGATGAAAGGAATAAATCCATAAGGATTAGCCCGGCTGAAAATCCGGCGCTGGTCAATCCATAATTCAAAGGCGTCTTCCGTCCATGTCTCAACGACGCCGGCCTCTTTACTTGCTGCCACACCCGGGTAGAGCTTACGGATTTCATCCGCATCCAGCCGGTAGCTGGCCGCCACCCGGCGCAGTTCGGAAGTATCATCACCCCGCCACCAGGCAAAAACTCCCTGCACATCCGGAGCGCTTACCCTTACCCTGTTACGGTAATCGTCCCAGGTAACTTTGTAACACCCGTCACCCAGGATGGCGGTATCTACTTCGGTTTCATAATCGAGGATATCCAGTCCGTTTTGCCGGCTTACTTTACCGAGATGGTTTTGAGCCTGCCGGGCAAGTTCCTTTCCGTTTTCAGCCTCGCCCGGTAGTACCCGGACATTCAGTCCGCTCATCAGGTAGGAGGTAATCTTGTCCACAACTACCCGGGCATAATTGAAAGTCAGGCGCTTCTCATTTCTTCGGGCTCTGCCGGGCCACTGGGAACCGGCATAGAAAGCCAGCATTTCCCGGTATCGCTTCAGCCTTCCCCTGTCCAGGCAACCGAGCTCCGAGGGGTTAACACTGTTCATTCCAGTCACCCTTTAGCAGTTCTTCAATTTCCTTGCGGTGAAACTGGAGAATTCTTTGCACGGTTCGCCGGCTTACTTTCATGTTTTTGGCAATCGAACCGGGACTCACTCCCTTCTTTGCCTGTTCGAGTATTTTGTCATTGCGGCGGGATTTTATAATCCGGTTTACACCACCCTCGAGTTCATAAGCACAACAGGGCAATGGGCATCCAAGGCATGATGGAGATAATTCGCAACCTTCATCGCGATAGTTATTGAAATCGGAATTCCTGTCCGGTTCCGGGGCTGAAGTGGTCTCAAAAGGCATAGTTAACCTCTCTTTGAAAATATTTGAGGGGGTTTTCTGTTGTTGCAGCTGAGAGCTAGCTTCAGTTGGAAAAAGGTTAACAAACCCTCTTTTTATGCGTCAAGATGTTTTTGTCACGGGTAAGAGCGAACAGGACGATATTACCATTCGCAGATGAACTGATTTACGATGGATGCGCCGGCTTAAGGAAACCGGTCAGGCTGTTTAATAAACTTTAGTATTATTTACCCCATCCAAAAATATTACAGGGAAAACTTTCTTCCAAAGTGCTATATTCTTATATCGGCCAGCAACCGCCGGCGGTATGTTTAACAGAAGGAAAGGGAAAATGGCAGGTCACAGCGGCTCAAAAATTGCGGTAATCGCCGCTATCATCGGCAATCTTATTATCGCGTTAATTAAATTCATCGCCGCCATCATAACCGGTTCTTCCGCCATGATTTCCGAAGGCATCCATTCTCTGGTGGATACAGGCAACGGCGGCCTTCTACTGCTGGGAATGAAGCGGGCGCGCAAGCCTGCCGACAAGCTTCACCCCTTCGGCTACGGCAAGGCGCTCTATTTCTGGACCCTGGTGGTTTCCATTTCCATATTCGGCATCGGTGGAGGCCTTTCGCTTTACGAGGGCATATCCCACATGCGCCATGTCGCCCCGGAAGCGGTAATGTATGACCCCACCGTTAACTACATTGTGCTGGGACTGGCAGTCCTGGTAGAGGGCTGGTCGTTTTCGGTAGCGTTCAAGCAATTCCGTATAGCTAAAGGTTCACAAACCGCCTGGGAATACATCCGTTCCGCCAAGGATCCTTCAACCTACACTATCGTTCTGGAGGACAGCGCCGCCATGCTGGGGCTTGTATTTGCTTTTCTGGGAGTGTTTTTCGGCCATCTGTTCCAGAATCCCTACCTGGATAGTGGAGCATCCGTCGCCATCGGACTGCTGTTGATGGGAGTTGCTTTCATCCTGGCTTTCGAAACTAAAAGCCTGCTTCTTGGGGAAGGCGTGGATGAAAAAACCCTTGAGGATATCCGCCGGAGGGTTGAATCGGTTCCTGCTGTGGAAAAGGCTTCGGAAATCCTGACCATGTACATGGGCCCTTACGAACTGCTGGTTAACCTGAGCGTGTATTTCAAAGCCGGCATTACCGACCAGCAGCTACACCAGGCGATTCGTTCCATAGAAGAAAGCATTCAAAAGGCTTACCCGGAATGTACCCGAATTTATATAGAAGCTGAATCCCTTTCGGCAAAATAATAAAGCTGTCAGGGGTCCCGCCGGGTATTCCCAAAAGGCCCGGCTTGCCGTTATAATACTTTATTGCACCCGGTCCTGGTAAAACACACCAGATTTCATTACCCCATGGATAAAAAAGGAGAAAACCATGCAGGTAGAACCGGATTTAGTGGTTCAAACCCGTAATTTAACCAAGCGTTTCGGTAAAATAACCGCCGTAGACGAACTGAATATCGAGGTTCACCGGGGCGAGGTATTCGGTTTCCTGGGCCCCAATGGATCCGGCAAGAGCACCACCATGGGCATGCTGCTGGGCCTTATCGCTCCAAGTTCGGGAACAGCCTGCGTTTTCGGCATGGATATCAGAAAACACCTGCCTCAAATCCTTAAACGCATCGGCGCTCTCACCGAAAGTACCGGTTTCTACCCTTATCTTTCCGGCAGGGACAACCTGAAATACATAGCCGGCATCACCGAGGGCATAACCCAGGCGCGAATCGACGAGGTGCTGGAACTTGTAGAACTTAAAAGCCGCGAGCGGGATCCGTTCTCCAGCTATTCCCTGGGGATGAAACAACGCCTGGGAATAGCTACCGCGCTGCTCGGCGACCCCGAATTCATTATCCTGGACGAACCCACCAACGGCCTTGATCCGGCCGGCATGAAAGAGATTCGCCAGTTGATCGCCAGCCTGGGCAACCAGGGAAAAACCGTTTTTCTAAACTCTCACCTGCTTCACGAAGTTCAGCAGGTTTGCAGTCGAGTGGCCATCATAAAACGGGGAAGGGTAGTTACCCAGGGTTCTGTCAAGGATCTTCTGAACCGGGGGGACTGCCTGCAAATCAGGGTAACCCAACCGGACAGGGCAGTCGAACTGCTCAGCAAACAAGACTGGATAGGTTCGGTGATCCGGGAAGATGAAAAACTGCTGCTGGACGTCAAAACGGAACTGGCATCCAGGGTCAGCGCCGTGCTGGCAGAGGAAGGAATCTTCCTGACGGAAATGAAAGCCAGAGAAAATACGCTGGAAGACCTTTTCCTGGAACTCACCGGGGAGGCTGCAAAATGATCAAGTTGATAAAAGGCGAATTATCAAAGCTCGCCAAGAGAAGGATGACCTGGATACTGGTGGTGGTGATGGTTGTTTATTTTGCCATTATTCTGTTTGCCACTTACGGCGTGGTATCCAGCCCACCGGAAAGAATGTCGCCCCAGATAATCGACCAGATCCGCTCATCCCTGCAGTTCCCGGGCGCCTTCGAAACCATTTTTTCGACCGCCCGTACCATCCTTACACTGCTTGTTATAATACTGGTCGCTTCCTCCATCGGCAATGAATACGGCTGGGGTTCCATACGCCAGATTCTTTCCCGCAGGGGCATCCGTTACCAGTTCGTCGTTTCCAAACTGGTTTCGCTGATATTCTATGCTTTGATCGGCCTGGTGCTGGCGCTTATAACAGGGTTCGTTCTAATTTTAATCATTGCCAGCATGCTGGGTCCCGTCACCTGGGATTTCCTGACGGCCGGCTACATCGGCGAGATGGCGGAAACCTTCGGCTGGACGCTGTTCACCCTCCTGCCGTATATCGCCCTCACCGCTTTCTTTGCCTTTCTGGGCCGCTCGGCTATCGCGGGTATCGGCGGCGGGCTGGGTTTCTACTTTATAGAAGCTATACTGGTCACCATTTTCAACCAGTCAGGGGGATGGCTGGCAGAAATACCGGCCTATCTCATCGGGCCCAACATCGATGCCCTGGTACCGGCATCCCTGTTCACCCAGGGGCCATTCGGCTCAAGCGGAGACCTCCCTTCGGTACTGCATGCATCCATCGCTCTTGCCATCTACTGTGTAGTGCTGATAAGCGCCTCCCTGGTAATGTTCGAAAAGCGGGATATTGTACTGCAGTAATCACAAACCTGATATAAAGAAACGGGAGGGTATAACCTTAAATACCCTCCCGTTCGAAATCCTTCTCAACCCTGGCTCGGTTGTAATGATACCACTACATGGAGCCTTCATTTAAAACGGCTTCTCAATCCATTTATGAGCCTGGTTGAGTTCCGCTCGCCCTGCAACACGGCAGGGCACTAAACATCAGCCTGATTCACCCCGTAAAGTAGATTTAGCTTCATCTGTCACCTCCTATTTCTATTTTAGAGGTACCGAATTAGCCTCTTGATTTAACTTATTCTTTTTCTATTTTTTTGTCAAGCATCGTATACTATAGT
>JAFGLQ010000116.1 GCA_016928015.1 Dehalococcoidaceae bacterium | reverse complement strand
TCCGGCACCCTGGTTTCCCCCGGCAGGGGACTGGCAGCGCCTGATATTCCATAATGATTTTTGGTTTAACGTGTTTGTCATAAATTTTATCCAGTTATCCGCGTGGAACCTCATCGAGTGTTTCTCCCGGTGTTTTCCCTCTGGATTGAGCTGAATATCTGCTTACGTTTTTGAGAAGGGAATCGACATGAGCAACCAGTTCTCTCTGGTGAATTGGCTTTAGCATGAAACAATCAGCCCCTTCTTCGAGGATTCTGATTGTTTTGCTCACGTCAGAGGCGTAAGATAGGGCTATCATTGAAAGCGGGATAAGATTTTTTGCTCGCGTTATGATTGATGAAACACCAGTGTCAGCATAATCGACATCCAGGATGATAATATCAGGATTGTAGGCTTTGATAACTGACGGTGTTATGTCCTTGTCTGATTCAGAGAATAACTTAAACTGCGACCACTGAGAGCCACATGCTTTTATGATGTCTTCACGGGTGGCATCTTCAAGGCCGATGGCCAGCACTTTCAGGGGGTCTTTACGCACAAGGTAATTGTAAACCAGCGGGGTTAAGGAAATGCGTTAAAATGTTGTTAAGTTAAATTAATTGTCAGTTAAAATTGTTTAATCGAGTTTAGGTACACAATAACCCATTCCAGTAATGGTTATAATGTAATGCGGGTTGGAGGCGTCAAGCTCGATTTTTTGACGCAGGTGACGGATATGCACACGCAAATTATCCTCGTAATTTTGGGATTCGTCCCCCCAAACATGCCTGGCAAGTTCAGCACAGCTCATATGCTGGCCTATATTGGACACTAGTGCATGTAATATTATGGATTCAACTGAGGTGAGCTTTATCGTCTTTGAGCCCGAAGTAACGGTATTGAGTACAAAATCGATTACCATTGGCCCCAAATTCACCGTTGAAAGACTGCTGGTGTGCTTGCGTCTAAATATAGCGTTAATGCGGGCTAGAAGTTCCATTTGTCGGAACGGTTTTACAATAAATTCATCCGCTCCGCTGCTGATAGCCTTTACTACTGTATTCTCTTCGTTTTTAACCGTAAGGACTACTATCGGTACCCCGGAAAACAGGCGTATCTTTTTTAATACATCCAAACCGTTAATATCCGGAAGGCCAAGGTCGAGGATAATCACATCAGGCTGATGGGTTTCCGCCAAGTATATCCCCTGGTCTCCTGAACCGGTCGATCGGATTTCCGATTCCGGCCAGCTTACCTTGAAAGTGAGTTCAAGGTTTTCGACAATACCGGGATCATCATCGATAATCAAAATTTTCAACTTTCCCTCCAGTTGTTTTTCCAACAGAGAGATGCGGAAGAGCAAAGCCGAAAACCGTGCCGATTTCCGGCCGCATCTCGACCCACAGGTTTTCACCGTGCAAACCGATCAGCATTTTACAGATGGACAGGCCCAGTCCATGACTGCCCTCTTTCAATTCATTGCCGTCAGATCTCTTCCAGTAAGGCAGGAAAAGCTCCCGGTCTTTTTTATCTCTGAGGCTGAAGTCGGTGTTGCAAATTTCAACAAGAGTTTTGCCTGCCTCATCTCTGGCATTGATGATTACAGCGCCGCCTTTGGGGGTATACCGGATTGCGTTGTCCAGCAGATTGAAAATAACCTGTCGAATACGATCTCCATCAGCACGCACATGCATCATATCTTTGGGTACATTTAAATTCAGAGAAAGACTGTGTTCGGCAGCCAATGGAAGAAAAACCGAATGGCACTCTCTGAGCAGACCTTCTATATTCAGGCTTTTCCTCTTCAGCCTTAACATGCCCAACTCTCCCCGGTTTATATCTAACAGTTCATCTATCCTGGCACTCAGGCGAAGAATGCCGCGATTAATTTGCCGGGCAAAGCTGCCAAAAGGTTCTTCTTTTAGATTGTTTACCAGGTAATCACTGGCGGATATTACGGGAGTGATGGGAGTTTTAAGCTCGTGTGCCAGCATGGCGGTAAACCTGGCCTTTTCATCCATTTGGTTTTTTAGCTTCCGATACAAAGTTCGTTCTTTTTTGATCATAATTTTGAGTTTTGTCTCGGCAATCTTGCTCTTTTCTATCTCCGAGTTAAGCTTGATAGTACGTTCTTCTACGAGGCGTTCCAGGTTATGCTGGTGTTTTTTCAGCTCATTTTCTGCCCGCCTTAACCTGGTAATTTCGTACATGGTGAAAAACACGCGCGACAGGTCCTTTTTGTGTCCACTGGGAACCGATATTTTCAATATGGTCTTTCTGGTGTCTCCATTGGGGCCGGCAAGCTCGTATTCCCGTTCATAAGGAGTGTTTGCATTGTAGAGAACGTCCAAAATGTCGATATGGATTTCCATTTCGGCCTCTGATGAGTTGATACGCTGGCTCAGCGTTTCCTGGAATCGGGTTATACTGGTAAGGGTTATATCCAGGCCATACAGGTCGAAAGCGGCTTTGTTTACATGTATGTATCGAGCATATTCAGGGAAACGTGTTATCAGAGGGTCTTCAGGGTTTTGGGCCAGGTAAGTTTTCAGGTCCCGGATGCCTTGAGCACACAACTGGTTCATGCGCTGCTTTGCCCGGGAAAGATCGATTTCCCATGCTGCAATGGGTAGGTGCTCGAACAGGGTTTGCAGTCTTTTTTTATTATCTACTACTCGTTCCTGCAATTTTTTTCTTTTTGAGGTGTCCCGAAATGATTGCATAATCCCAATAAGAGCGCCATTCTGGGAAAAAAGGGGAAAGACGGAAAAAATAAACGGTGCAGTAAGGCAGTTTTTGCACACCTCACTATATTCAAGGTGGAATTCCTTGCTGCGGTTTATGATTTTCTCAAGACTGCAGTCGGCTTGGTGGCAGAAAGGGGTGTTGAAAACCTCCCAGCATTTTTTACCCAGGGCTTTTTCCTGGTCGATACCGCAAAGCTTTGCGAATGCTTGATTGATGAAGCGCACTCGGTATTGGGTGTCAATAATACGAATCGCTTGATTGAGACAGTTGAAAGCCTGGCTGAAAGCGATATCGGTGTCCTGATTATCCCTGGAGGCGCTGGATACTTTTTTAGAGTAAAGGTTGCCGGTAGCGGCTCTTTGGCTGACTGTGTTACTAACGGAAGGATCCAAGCCCTGCAATATATTCTCCTTGGTTAAACGATGATACCATGTATCAAGCATTATAATGCTATATATAACAATAACGTTTGTCAATAGATAGCTGAAAATTTAGAGAAGATGGTTGTGAGTATAAAGCTTAAACAGCGTATGGGGAAATTGCCGGCTGAAAATACTCAAGGGTTCTGGTGGGACAAACGGCCACGCACTCTCCGCAAAGGGTACATTTGGCACTGTCGAATTCGGGGACGGCTTTTTCCTTGTTCCAGATAATGGCATCATATTTGCAGGCAACGAAACATTTCCGGCAGTGTGTGCAGCCGTTGTTGCACCGTTCGCGTCCCGGAATAACCCTGATTTCGCTGTAATTGCATCTATAGGACACCTTGCTCCTGCCTGATACCATATTGATAAGATTTTGCGGGCATTCCCTGACACATAAAGCGCATCCGGTGCACTTGACATAATCAATAACCGCAATCCCTTTATCTCCATCGATGGATATGGCGTCGTACTTGCAGGCACGCATGCAGTCACCCAGTCCCAGGCAGGCGTAAGGACAGCGCTTGAATCCTCCCGCCAGCAGGGATGCGGCTTTGCAGCTTTGAACGCCGCTGTAATCAAACAGGTTTTCGGAACTACCCTTGCAGTGCAGCATGGCTTTTTTGTTCATCGATTCGGTGTCGATGCTTACCCCAAGCGCGATTTCAAGCTGTTTTATGACCTCATCGTTGCCCAGCAGCATGGGACAGGTTGCCTGGCTGGCCAACTGTGGATTCCGGGATACTTCCTGGGCAAAAGCGAAACAGCCGGCATAACCGCATGCTCCGCAGTTCATGCCGGGCAGTAGCTTGTTGATTTCATCAATTTTGCCCAGCCCCGGAACCTTGTGCGGTACTCGAATATAGACAATATAAATAGCCAGGCCGCACAGGAGGCCTATCAGGGCTACAAGTAAAATAGCTGCCACAAGTTGCACGGTTACACCATTCCCGAAAAGCCGGAAAACGCCAGCCCGAGCAGGGCTGCTGTAAGGAACGCAACCGGCAGGCCTTTCATGGATTTGGGCAAGTTGGATGTGTCCAGCCTCTCCCTGATGCCGGACATAATGATAAGCACCAGTGCAAACCCGGCGCCGGCTCCCAGGGCTGATGCCAGGCTTTCGATAAAATTGAAGCTTTCTCTTGCATTGACCAGGGTTACACCCAGGACCGCGCAGTTGGTGGTAATAAGGGCAAGGTATATACCGAACGCCGAATAGAGGCCGTAGTTGGTTCGCATTATAAACAGTTCCATAATCTGGACCAGGGTTGCGATAACCAGTATGTAGGTTACCGTAGACATGAATTCAGCTTCCAGCGGGGCCAGAATGTAATGGGTAATCGGCCACGTAACGGCTGATGCCAAAAACATGACCAATGTAACCGCAAGCCCCATGCTGGCGGCGTTGGAAAGTTTTTTGGAAACGCCGAAAAACGGGCAAAGCCCCAGAAACTTTACCAGTACGAAATTGTTTATCAGCGCCATGCCGATGAATATGGTAAGTATATTACTCATTCTTTATTAACCCCACACGTCGAAACGCTGCCAGCAGCAGCCCTATAACCAGAAAAGCGCCGGCAGGCAGCAGGAACAGGCTTACCGGCTGCTGCTCGAGCACCGGGAATGAAAAAAGAACGTGCTCAAAAAGGGAAAGGCTGCCCGAACCCAGGGTCTCGCGGATAACGGCAATTATGACAATGGCCAGCGTGAATCCGAGCCCCATACCCAGAGCATCGGCTACAGACAGGCTTAACCGGTTTCTTGATGCGAAGGCTTCGGCTCTGCCGAGTATTATGCAGTTTACTACGATCAGGGGTAAATAAATGCCCAGCGATTCGTACAATACCGGCATGTAGGCTTCAAACGTCAGGCTGACCATGGTAACGAAGGTAGCGATGATGACGATGAAAACCGGTATTCTGACTATACTGGCCACCCAGGTGCGGATCAAAGCAACCAGCACGTTGGAGCAAAGCAGGACGAAGATTACCGCTGCGCTCATGCCGAGGGCATTGTCCAGCGAGTTGGTCACCGCCAGGGCGGGGCACAACCCCAGCGCCAGCACGAAAATAGGATTGGAAAGCACCAGGCCCTTAATGAATTCTTTGAACCATTTACCCATTATTCATCCTAACCGTTTATCCCGGCCAGTTTTTCTTTGGCTGCCTGGCTGATGGCTTCTATAACAGCTTTAGAACTGACGGTAGCCCCCGTAATTGTATCGGCCTGGCCGCCTTCACTCCTGAGCCTGATATCGTTTACATTCATTCCGGCAAACTGGCCGATGAAAGGTTCATCCAGTATCCGGGTGCCGATGCCGGGGGTTTCGGTCTGGGAGATAATCAAGACTCCTTTTACCGTTTCTTTGTCGCTCAGGCCAACCATTATATTAATATCTCCGCTGTAACCCGCTTTGCTGGCTGTAAAGGCATAACCCAGCAACAAAGCATCATCGTAAACATAATACAACTCATCATTATATTCGAAACCGGTCATTTCAGGGAACATTTCGCCAAGATATCCCAGAAACTGTTCATGCTGGCGAAGTTTAATCTGCTCCGCCGTCAGGCTGTAAGTCAGACTTAACAGACTGGCAGAAATGATGACTACCAGCGTAAGAAATGCAATAGCATAAAATCTTTTTATAATACTAAACCGCATTACGGTTTACCCTTGTTACGCCCATCGGCCTGGGTTTGATGTACCTGTCGATAAGGGGAGTAACAGCATTCATAATAAGCACGGCATATGCCACCCCGTCGGGGGCATTGCCCAGCTGGCGGATCAATATGGTGAGGATACCGGCTCCGATGGCAAAAACCACTTTCCCCGGCCAGTAGAGCGGGGTAGTAACCGGGTCGGTTACGAAATAGAATGCGGCAAAAATGACACCGCCTGCCAGCAGATGGAAAAGCGGGTTCTCGCCGAAAAGCAGGCTGGTTACCACCACGGCACCCATATACCCCAGGGGAGCCTTGAAATCTATTACACCGGTAAGCAGCAGAACCAGCCCTCCGATGAGGACAAACAGGGCTCCACTGCCTATGAACCCCGGCACCGAACCGGTAAAAAGGCCCCACAGCAGTTCGCCGGCGGGCAAACCGGAAGTAAAACCGGCAGCCAGTGGAGTTGCAGATGTTACCGCATCTGCCGAAAAACCGGAAGGTTCAATCCACTGGCTCATAGGCAAAGCAAAGCTGGCCAGTAGAAACGCTCTGGCTCCCAGGGCAGGGTTGAAAATGTTCTGCCCAAGCCCCCCAAAGGCTTCCTTGACGATGGCGATGGCAAAAAATACCCCCAGCCCGGCCATCCACAGGGGCAGAGCCGGCGGTAGTATCAGCGCCAGCAGCAGAGAGCTGATAAGGGTGGAAGGTTCCAGCCGCCAGGATTTGCCTCTTAGCCTGGTGCACAGGTTGTCCGCTACGATGCCGCTTGCCAGGCTGACCCCGAGTATGGCAAGAGCCCGAAAACCGTAATTGAATATCCCGGCAGCAGCGGGCAGAAGCAGAGTCGCCAGAGTTATCGGCATCATTTTATTGGTGCTGAATCCGCTTCGAATATGGGGCGCGGGGGAAAGGCGGCCTTTTTCAGGAAGCGGGCTATACACTGGCGTCCGCTGCCTTTCTTATTTCGGTTTCACGTTTGGCAACTTTGATATACTGCACCAGATCAATGCCGGATGGGCAGATATAAGAGCAGTTGCCGCATTCGAAGCACACATCTATCCGGGCTTTTTTGCATCCTTCGAAATTACCGGTGCGGGAGGCATTGAACAGGTCAACCGGCGAAAGCCCCACGGGGCATACCTCGATACACCGCCCGCACCTGATGCACGGGCTTTCCCTGTTACAGCGCACATCTCCGCCGGCAATTACACAATTCAGCATTGCGTTTACCGGTACGTCGGTACCGAGGGCGGCCTTGCCCATCATTGGGCCTCCCAGGATTATGATCCCGGCGCCTTCTTCTGTCCCGCCGCAGTAATCCAGCAGTTCGCTTACCGGCGTTCCCAGGCGAACCTTCAGATTCTTTCTCTGCCTGACTTTGCCGGTTACGGTTACCACCCTTTCCACAAAAGGCAAACCCTTGCAGACGGCGTCGTTGAGCGCTTTTACGCTGGATACGTTGTGAACACTGACGCCAGCGTCCTGCGGCAGTTTGCCGGGTCGGATTTCCCGTTTGCATACAGTTTTAACCAGAAGTTCTTCGGCGCCGCCCGGATAGGCATGTTTAAGAGGAAGCAGGCTGATCGAGCCAGCAGCTGAACTGGAGATAATTGCCTGGTTCAAGCTGCCGATAGCAGGAATGTAGCTGTCGTTAACAGCTATCACCGTATTCTCAGGCTTAAGTATCTGCTGCAGGATTTTTATTCCATCCACAATATCG
>JAFGLQ010000115.1 GCA_016928015.1 Dehalococcoidaceae bacterium | reverse complement strand
TGCTATAATTTTAGAATTAAATAGAGTGGCAGGAAAACAATGGCTCGAAATAACAAAGATAAAGATGCCAAAGCTATAGACGAGATAATGCAACAAGTCTCGAGCGATCCGGGTTATATCCAATCATTAATTATGATGCTGGGCGATAAAGGTGCAGCCAAGTTTGCAGCTGCGAAAAAATTACAACTTATTAGTCGCGCTCAACCGTCTCTGCTTTACCCCAACTTTGAGGTTTTTGCAAAACTTCTAGATAGCACTTCGAGCATTCTGCTATGGAACGGCATTATTATCCTGTCATACCTGGTTTCAGTTGATACCGACAAACGCTTCGATAATATTTTCGAAAAATATTATGGTCTTCTCTGGAGCGGCAAACTCATCACTGCTGCAAATATTCTTGCCAGTTCTGGTCGCATCGCTCGATGCAGGCCCGATCTGGCACAGAGAATCACCGACGAGCTTCTGAAGGTTAGTGATATACCATTACCGACTTCGGAATGTCGTGAAGTTGCCAGAGGGCATGTTTTATCTTCTTTGGCCGAGTATCTACATATTCCAGAAGTCGATCAACCTGTGCTCGATTTGATAGTGCATTGTACCTTGAGCCGCCGTCAAGCAACCAGGAAAAAGGCCGAGGAACTGCTTAATAGAACTGGTCAAACTAAATCTGAATCACGATAAATTTCAAAGTGGCAGCGGCTGGATTTGAACCAGTGACCAAAGGCTTATGAAGCAGAAGAGCAATATGCTAACGCTCGATAAAAGCCTATTTTTCTTTTTACATCCGATTCTATTAAAGCAATTTCTAAAGCAGTACATGCTAAAATAATGCGTGAGGACGTTTCCGGGACGTGGATCTAAGGTTAAGCAATAGAGTGGTTTAGATTCTCTGAGATTGCCTGTTTTTCGCTTATTTTAAACCATTGGGTCTATTCTCATTCCTGTTTGACTAGCTGCGAATATAATCTTCTTTATTAACCTGTTTTTAGTACTGTGAATATGCTATCCTTTCTTTGAATTTTTCTGACAGAAGGGCTTGAATTATGGAATTTCTTGAACTTATGAGCATCTCCCATCGATATATGGAGATACTAAATCCTTCCACATCTGAAAAAATCATTAAACTTGGCAAACTGCTCAAATTGAAAAAGGGGAAACGGGTCATCGATTTCGGTTGTGGTTGTGCCGAGCCCCTAACTCTCTGGGCTGAGGAATTCGGTATTACTGGTATCGGCATAGATATATCCGGGGATTTCTGCGACCGGGCCAGGAAAAAGCTGGCCGCAAAAGGATTGTCGGACCAAATAGAAATCGCTTGCTCCCCTGCCGCTGACTACATATTTGAAGAGGGAGCTTTCGATGCCGCAACATGTATTGGAGCAACGTTTGCCTTCGGCGGCTACCAGCAGACAGTCAGAGCAATGAAGCGGGCGATTCATCAGCATGGACGCCTTGGTATCGGCGAAACACACTGGCTTAGCAATTTGGTACATCCGCAATACGCCCAAGAACAGATAACCACCCATACAGAATCAGAACTGGCTCAATTTACTCGCAGCGAAGGCCTTGAACTGGAATGCATCATCCGCGCCAGCAATGACGATTGGGATAGATATGTTTCGGATTCTTGGCAAGGACTGATACGTTGGCTTGAAGAAAATCCCACCCATCCTGACTCTGAACAAGTATTCAAGCATTATCGTAGAGATCAAGATGATTATTTGCAGTTCCAGCGCCAATATATGGGCTGGGCTATGTATTGCCTTGCTCCCGTCGAATCTCATTCGACAGGTAGTCACTTACAGGAATAGTACTTGTTGATACTGTTTATGAACCAGGTGTTTTTAGCTTATGCTAAGAACACGCCATTTATGTTTCTTTTAGGACATAAAAAAAGTGGCAGAGATCATATTTGAGTTAAATTTGATAATAATTCCAGTTAGCTATGCAGTTGTATTTTATCGGATAAACAAAGACCAAGGTTCTTTTAATAAAATTGCAGTCTGAGCCTTAAAACTAAACAGGTATGTTGCTAACATTTTTGGTGCAGAAATAAACCCAAGTATAAATTGACCGAAGGAAGCTAAGAGTGGAACCAAAAGGTATCAATCAAAATGGGAAAGGACTGGTGATTTTCTTTGCCTTAACTTTCGGTTGGTCGTGGCTTTTCTGGATAGCAATTACCCTATTAAATCCCCACGAATCCAGCCTTTTAATTACATCGTTGCGTTACATCGGCGGAATTGGCCCTTTATTATCTACGATTATACTTGTTCACTTTAAAGAATCCCGCGATATCTCTAAAAATTACTGGAAGCGTGTGATCGATTTCAGGCGTATCAGTGGAAGGTGGTACGCCGCAATTTTCCTAATCGTTCCAGCATTGGCAGGACTTGCCGCTTTACTTGATATCATCTCGAACGGATGGGGAATACGGTTGGAATCTGCAATTCAGATTGCTGAGCAACCATGGATGATCATAACTTTTCCTATTTTTATCCTGTTGTTCGGCCCCGTTCCGGAAGAACTCGGTTGGCGCGGGTACGCGCTTGATCGATTACAATTTCGATGGAATGCACTTATTTCAAGCCTGGTTTTAGGAACTGCATGGGCTTTATGGCATATTCCACTGTTTTTCATTGAGGGAACTTACCAGTACAACCTTGGTTTTGGAAGCCTGAACTTCTGGATATTTATGGGGAGCTTGATACCTCAAGCTATTTTAATAACGTGGGTTTATAACAACACTCAACGTAGCACTTTGGCTGCCATATTGTTTCATTTTATGGGTAATTTCATCGGCGAACTGTTCGAGCTTTCTCAGACAGCGATGATATATCAATTCGCCCTATGGATTGCGGTATCAATATTAGTAGTCTCAGTTTGGGGTCCAAAAAAGTTAGCGCGTGAAAAAGGTGACGTTGCAAAAACATAAAGTCAAAGGAGAAGTTAGTGGCAGCGGGTGGATTTGAACCGCCGACCAAGGGCTTGTCTTGGAGTTGTATAATTAATATACAAAGCAGATATTTCAATGTTAGAGATATATTTCTTCGTCTTAGGTCTAGTCAATAGTGTTTTTCTAACAATCATCTTTCTTCTCAGAAAGAACAAACTGCACATCGTAAAGAAAATCGGGTGGACATATCTACTTTTAGCGATTCCTGCACTTGGCGGAATCTTTCTCGTTATACAAGAGAATAAGTCTCTGCGGTATGCTCTTTTTCTGACGATTTTTATTGCTTTTTTATTCTTCGAATGGCTGCTTGATTATTACTTGAAAATCAACTTTCGTGAGAATATGAAGAAGCACTTAAAATGGGTGGTTCCGTATTTAGTACTCTATTACATGATGAATTACGGGTTTATTGTGATGCCCTGGAAGACCTCTATTGTATGGGGCATTGTAATGATTAGTCTTTTTGCTATCCAAATAATTGCAAACATTAATAGCCACCCTAAGATTGGCAAGTGAAAAGTATAAGCATGTTAAAAAGTGGTAGCGGGTGGATCTAAACCAGCGAAAGGCATTATCGACAACTCTTATGTACAGGAGTAAATTTGAAGCGAGAATATGAGAAAGCTAATGCCAACTAATTACTTCTTGATACTGCTTCTTTTGTTGATTCTTTTCCACTTTACACTGCCGATAGTGAAATTCGACTACTCCCCCTATAACTATCTAGGAATAGTGCTTGTACTATTTGGTGCTGCTATAAATCTTTGGGCAGATGTCTTAATGAAGAAGAGGGGTACTACGGTTAAACCCCACCTGAAACCCAGCACTCTGATTAACTCCGGACCGTTCGGATTCACCCGGCACCCTATGTATCTAGGGATGCTATCCATATTGCTAGGGGCGACAATCATAGCTGCTTCACTGGTCAGCATTATATTCCCGCTGATTTACATAATTCTGATGGAGATACTATTTATTCCGATAGAAGAGCAAAATCTTGAAGAAGCCTTCGGCAGTGGATATATAGACTACAAGAAAAAAGTAAGAAGGTGGATTTAATATAATAAAAAAAGTGGCAGCGATCAGATTTGAACTGATGACCAAGGGCTTATGAGTCCCCTGCTCTACCACTGAGCTACGCTGCCACGGTGGACAAGTTGCAATTTTATAATTAAGGCCCGTTATTGTCAACTTTGGCCGGCTGGCTCTGGTAAAATTATTGCCCGTTGGTGTATATTGTTTAGGGCTTTTTCAGCCAGTTATTTTTATGCCAGAGAGGGTTCGTGGCCAACAAACCTGTTATAAAAAAAGTGGAACCGCGCTCCAAGATAGAATCTATCGACTGGAACGGCTTTACCTGGCTGGATATAACCCCGCCCAACGATGAGTCCACAGCATACCTTGCCGAACGTTTCCCGTTCCACCCCCTGGACCTGGACGATACCTGCTCCCGGATACAACGGCCTAAAATCGATGAATACAAGGAATACCTTTTCCTGGTTTTCCGCTTTCCCCGCTACCGCAAGGAAGAACGGGTCCTTACCGCCAGCCAGATTTCGGTATTTATCGGCGAAGATTACCTGATAACCCTGCACCAGGGGGACCTTAAGCCGCTGACCAAGCTCTTCCGGGAATGCCAGCTCGAGGAAGATTCCCGCCAGGAGTACCTGAGCCGCGGCCCGGGATACCTGCTCTACCGCATACTGGACCGGCTGGTGGACTACTGCCTGCCAATCCTGGACAAGGTAGGTTCCAACATCGAAGACCTTGAAGACCAGATCTTTACCGCCAATAACCAGTTGCTCGTCCAGGAGATTTCAAGGTTGAGGCGGGACGTGATTGCTTTCCACCGCATTATCTGGCCCATGAAGACGGTGCTAAACGCGCTGGAACCCAAAATCCGGCGCTTCGTCAAGTCCGACCTGGCGGTATATTTCGGTGACATGCTGGACCATATGGATAAAATCTGGGACGGGCTGATCGAATACAAGGATATTATTGAAAGCCTTTCCGATACCTACAATTCCTTAAGCTCCAACCGCATCAACGAAATCCTGCGGGTGCTGACCATCCTGACGGTTATCAGCGCGGTGCTTACGGTAATCGTGGGGTTTTACGGCATGAACGTGCCCCTGCCGGGCGGCTCCGACCCTGGGGGCAGCCCGCTGGCATGGCTGCTTATCATCCTGGCCGGTTTATTCCTGACGGTACTTATGATACTATTTTTCCGGTACAAACGCTGGCTCTAGTTCCCGGCACTGCAACCGAATATGAAATACTCGCACCGCTTTCTGATTGTCGTTACCATTTTCATAACCTGCATTATTACGGCCAATGTAATTGCAGTCAAGCTGATAGCCGTCGGGCCCATAGTGCTGCCGGCGGCTATTATCGTATTCCCCATAAGCTACATCTTCGGCGATGTAATCACCGAAGTATACGGCTACCGCCGGGCCCGCCAGGTTATCTGGCTGGCCTACCTGTGCAACCTGGTTTTCGTCCTGTTCGCCTGGCTGGCCCAGATCATGCCTGGGGCCGACTTCTGGGAAGGGCAGGCGGCTTACGAGGCTATACTGGGCTATACTCCCCGGCTGCTCCTGGCATCCTTTGCCGGCGGCATCGCCGGCGAGTTCGTCAATTCCTTCGTCCTTTCCCGGTTGAAGGTTTTAACCGGCGGACGCTGGCTGTGGCTTCGGACCATATCTTCAACCATTGCCGGTCAAGGTGTCGATACCGCGCTGTTTATCCTCATCGCTTTCTGGGCCACCCCCGGTTTTACGCCGGTTATGATTGTCTATCACTGGGGAGCCAAGACCGCCATCGAAGCCCTGGCAACTCCGCTTACGTACCGGGCAGTCGGTTGGTTGAAGAAGCGGGAGGAGATGGATACTTACGACCATTCCACCAGCTACAATCCCTTCAGCTTGAAAGGCTAAATTATGGAAATCAAAGTCCTGGGAGCCCACAATACCGAATCGGCCACGACACGCCTTTCGGGGCTGGTTATAGACGGGAAGCTGGCCCTGGATGCCGGCTCGCTTACTTCCAGCCTTGCCATCACAGAACAACTCGAGCTACGAGCGGTCCTGCTGACCCACCGCCATTACGACCACCTGCGCGATATTCCCGCACTGGGGATGACCCGGTACCTGAACCGCAAACCCCTGCCGGTTTACGCCCTGCAGGACACGCTGGATGCGCTTTCGGTCTGCCTGCTTAACGGCGAGGTTTACCCCCGCTTTACCCAGCGGCCGCCGGAAAACCCGGCGCTTGTCTTCATTCCGGTAAGCCCGGGTGTTGAATTTCAGATCGGTCCTTACCGGGTACTGCCCGTTGCCATGGCGCATTCGGCGCCTTCCACCGGCTACCTGGTAACCGGAGAAGCCGGCGCTTCGGTGTTCTACACAGGTGATACCGGTTCCGGGTTTGCCGAAATGATAACCGGCATCAGGCCCGGCTTGATAATCACCGAGCTTACCACCCCTGACCGCTACGGCGATGACGACTGGTCCACCAAGCACCTGACACCGGCTTTTCTCGAGGCCGAACTTGGGATTTTGAAAGCAGCCTGGGGCTGTCTGCCGGCCGTAGTGTGCGTGCACATGTATGCCGCTCTGGAACAGGAAATACGCCGGGAACTCGAACAGGTTGCCGCCCGGCTGGACGGCGATATCCGCCCGGCCTTTGAAGGCATGGTTATCACATTATAGAATGTGTTCATGGTGCAAACTGAAGCGCCCAAATTCGTGGTCGATGCCAACGCCGGCAAGCTTGTGGGCTGGCTCCGGCTCATGGGCTATGATACCCGGTTTTTCAGCGCCGGCCCGGACCGGGAGCTGATCCGGACCGCCCTGGAAGACAGGCGCATTCTACTCACCCGTGATACCCTGCTGGCTGAAAGAAAACTGGTCAAAAACGGTACCGTTGGGACTGTGATTCTCACAAGCGACGCCGCCGAAGAGCAAATCAAGCAGGTCTTTGCCGAACTCGGGCTGAAGCCGGATTTTGCTCCGTTTTCGCGGTGCCTGGCCTGCAACGGCAAGCTCGAGCCGGTTGAGGCTGCGACCGTGAAAGGGCTGGTTCCGCCTTATGTATTCAAAACCCGGTCGATTTTCAGCCGCTGTCCGGACTGCGAGCGCATCTACTGGCAGGGAACCCACTGGGAGGCGATGAATGCCCGGCTCAGGCAGTGGAGCCGCCTTGCTGAAAAGTGAGGCAGCCTTTAACCGGTAACTTCCAGACTGAAATCCATGTTCGGGGCGGAGTGGGTGAGGGCGCCGATAGAAATGTAATCCACCCCGGTCAAAGCCACCGCCGCCACGTTTTCCAGGGTTATTCCCCCGGAAGCTTCGAGCTTGACCTTGCCGCCGAGCTCGGCCCCAACCCGGGCCATCTCTTCGACGCCCATATTGTCCAGCAGAATAATATCGGCTCCGGCGCGGGCGGCTGTGACAGCTTCATCGAAACTGGTGACTTCAACTTCGACCTTAACATTCGTCGGTGCTTTGAGCCTGGCGGTTGTCACCGCCTGGCGCAGGTTGATCCCGGAAAGCTTTAATACAGCCAGGTGGTTGTCCTTAATCAGGATGCCGTCGCCCAAATGCATGCGGTGATTGCGCCCGCCGCCGGTTTTGACGGCATACTTTTCAAAAACCCTCAAGCCCGGAGTGGTCTTGCGCGTATCGGTAATCAGGGCCGGGGTTTGTTTAACCCTGTCTACAAACTGAGCGGTGAGGCTGGCGATGCCGGAAAGCCAGCCCAGAAAATTAAGCGCGGTGCGTTCCGCTGCCAGGATGGAGGCGGCACGCCCGTAGATGCCGGCGACAATATCTCCCTGGTGGACTGCTGCTCCATCCTGGAAAAAAACCTCGAATTCAAGACTCGGGTCAACACACATGAAAACTTCCCGGCAGATTTGAATACCGGCAAGCACACCATTTTGTTTGGCCAGGATTTGAGTTTTGGCATTTGCGGCTTCGGGCACGCACAGGCGTGAAGTAATATCATTTACAACCCGGTCTTCTTCGAAAGCCCGCGTAATCAGTTCATCTACCTGGGCTTTGGACGGCCTAACCACAATCGGGCTCCTTACGGAAAACAATATGCTTGCGCCACTGGTCACAGGGAGCGGGATAATCGGCCAGGTAGTGGGCGCCGCGGCTCTCCTTCCTGGTTATAGCCGCTTCGACCAGCAGGCGGGATAAAAGCACCAGGTTGCTTAGTTCGAATTCACTCTTACTGCCGCACGCCGCCGTGTTCCGGCTCCAGCCGGTCAGCACGGAGCGGGCTTCTTCGAGTCCTTCGAGGGTCCTGAGTATGCCGGCGTGGCTCCACATCAGGCTTTGCAGTTGTTCCAGGGCCGGCCTTTCTTGCGTCGCTGTGGCGGCATCCGGCCGGGAAATCCGGTGCAGTTCCGTATTGCGGCAAGGCTCCGGGTCATCCGGCTTTTTCCGGCCCAACGTGCAGTCGATAATACGCCGGCTGAAAACCAGCACTTCCATCAGCGAGTTGGATGCCAGGCGGTTGGCGCCATGCACCCCGGTACAGGAAGCCTCGCCAGCGGCAAACAGGTTTTTAATGCTGGTCTGGCCGCGGTAATTTACCATTATGCCGCCAATCATGTAATGGGCCGCCGGGGCAACCGGTATCGGCTGGCGGGCTATATCCAGCCCGTTGTCCAGGCAGAAGCGGTATATCTGGGGAAACCTGGCGGCAATGCGCTGGGGTTTCATGTGACGGATATCCAGAAATACCCGGTCCGTGCCGGTTTTAGCCATCTCGGCCACTATCGCCCTGGAAACCACGTCCCGCGGGGCAAGTTCTGCCTGGGAGGCATATGCCGGCATGAACCGGCAGCCTTCGGAATTCAAAAGCACTCCGCCTTCGCCCCGCACCGCTTCGGAAATCAAAAATGGATCTACGCCTTCCAGGCAAAGGGCGGTGGGATGAAACTGGAAGAATTCCATATCCCCGATGGTGGCGCCGGCGTTGTATGCCAGGGCTACTCCGTCTCCGGTGGCCACGGCCGGATTGGTGGTCAGTCGGTAAAGCCTTCCGGCGCCACCGGTTGCCAGGATGATAAAACGGCCGTAGAACTCCTTTACTTGAGGAGAGCAGCTCTCCAGCACCTTGATGCCAACGGCGCGTCCGTCATCGACAATCAGTTCGATTGCCAGGGATTCTTCCTGGAGTTCGACGGAGGTTGTGGGAATAAGCCGGCTCAGGGCTTCTTCTATCCTGGCTCCGGTGGCATCGCCGCCGGCATGCAAAATCCGCGGCATGCTGTGAGCGGCTTCCAGGGTAAGGGCTATTTGTCCGTCTACGGTATCGAAGTCCACTCCGAGTTCGACCAGGTCGGCTATACGCTCCGCCGCCTCCTCCACCATGATATTGACGGCGGTTTCATCGCAGAGTCCGGCGCCGGCTTTAAGGGTATCGGCCAGGTGAATCTCGGGGCTGTCTCCCAAGCCTATGGCCGCTGCGATGCCGCCCTGGGCCAGCCGGGAGTTGCAGTCACTAAGGATGCCCTTGGTGACCAGCAGGACCGTGCCGTGCCTGGCAGCCAGCAGGGCCGAATACAGGCCCGCAATGCCGCTGCCGACAATAATATAATCGTACTGCGTAACAAACCCTCTTGTTTTTCAGTTAAGCCTGGGTGGTTTCGCCTTCCCTGAAGGCTATGCTGGAGCGGGACATTCTTATCATGGCGCCGGATTCGATTTTCAAAACGATGCTGTCGTCCGTCATGCTTTCGATTGAGCCGTAGATGCCGCCGATGGTAATCACCTTATCCCCGATTTTCAAACTGGAAACGAGCGCCTGGTGTTCCTGCTGGCGCTTGCGCTGAGGCCGGATGATCAGGAAGTAGAACATGCCGAACATAAGAACCAGGAATACAATCAGCATTAAAGAATTTGGATCCATTTAATTTTCCTCCCGTTATTTAATATTCGTTATCTATGCTGCCAACCAGCGACCAGGAACTGGCGTGTTCTATTTTAACGCTGGCAAGCTTTCCCAGCCAGTTTTCATTATGTTCAAAAAATACCGGTTTATCGCTGCGGCTCCGGCCGTACCATTTGCCTTTCTTGCGGCCTTCAACCAGCACTTCGACCCGGCTGCCAACAAGGTTCTGGCTGGCCTCCATGGCAATGCGCGCCTGCAGGGCCTCCACCATCTTGAGCCGCCCCGATTTTTCAGCCGCCGGCACATCGTCAGCCAGTTCCCGGGCGGCGCGGGTTCCGGGCCGGGGGGAATACATGGCGACATGCACCGCATCGAACCGGGTGTTTTCCAGAAATTTCAAGGTTTTTTCAAAGAGGGCTTCATCCTCACCGGGAAAGCCTACAATAATATCAGTAGTAATGGCAACACCGGGCACGGTGGTTCTCAGTTCCGAAACCAGTTCCATAAAGCGGGCAAGGTTGTATCCGCGACCCATGGCGGCCAGTATTTTGTCACTGCCTGCCTGTACCGGAAGATTGAGCTGTTCGCATACCTTTTCGAGGCTGGCCATGGATCGAATCAGCCTTGAACTCATATCCTTGGGGTGATTGGTCAGAAAACGGATACGCTCGAGGCCATCCAGGCGGTTCAGTTCTTCGAGCAGGCGAGAAAGGTCAGGTATTCCATCCAGGTCATGCCCGTAGGAGTCGACGTTCTGCCCCAGCAGTATGATTTCCCGGGCGCCTCTTTCGACCAGGGTTTTGGCTTCGGTCACGATTTCTGCCAGCGGCCGGCTTACTTCCCGGCCGCGCCGGTAGGGAACTATGCAGTAACTGCAGAAGTTATTGCACCCCTGAATAATAGGGATAAAGCTGCTTATTCCGGCTCTGGCCGGCAGGCAGCCGGTTTCCGGGGCCGGCGCTTCATCGAAACGGGGGGCATGCCCAGCCGGAAAGAAGTAATTTACAAAGGGGAAGCGTTTCTTGAGGCTGGCCGTATCATCAGACACAAAACAGCCGGTTAGGGCTATAACTTTTTCCGGGTCGCTTTTCTTCAGGTGCCCCAGGTAAGCCAGCTTGTTTACTACCCGGTTTTCGGCGCTGGCACGCACCACACAGCTGTTTAGCAGCACAAAATCAGCCTTTTCCGGAGTGCCGGCGGGAGAGAAGCCGCACTTTTCCATCATGGCAGAGAGCCGTTCCGACTCGGCCCGGTTCATCTGACAGCCTATGGTCCATATATAAAATGAAGGCATATCGCTTAAACTTCAGGGCTGCTGGTAACCGGGTGTAAACCGGATGCCGGGTAAAGGTGCCGGGAGCGGGCATGGCGGCAAGTATCGAGGCCCGTTGGTGGCGGAGGGAGAGGGATTCGAACCCTCGACACCGGTTTCCCGGTGTAAGCGCTTAGCAGGCGCCCGCACTAGACCACTATGCGATC
>JAFGLQ010000114.1 GCA_016928015.1 Dehalococcoidaceae bacterium | reverse complement strand
TGACCGCTGGTACATCCGCCAGCCCAGCGTGCACCGAAACCCAGCAGTATGCCGCCTATAACGGTCGAGAGCAGGCGCAGCCCGGTACTGTCACCGAAAGCTGCCTCCCATTGCGATGGAACCCACTGCCAGCCGAAGTCGCCTGATATAAGTGAGGAAACGAGGGCGCCGATAATAATACCCGCCACCAGCATCCACTGCCAGTCTATTTCAGGTTTAACCTCCTGGTAGTACAATCTGGATTCAGCTTTTTTACCCCGCAATAGTTTTTCAAGCATGCCGGCAGTCCGGGCAAATGAGGTCGAACAACCGATTGGCTTGGAAGAAATAAGCCAGGTCAGCCAGCTCAGAATGCCGATGCCGATGCCGGCCGCATATGGGGACCACTGAACTTCCGTTAACCAGTTCATTTACAACATTCCTCCTTTCTATTCCGTATCATGATTGCAACAGGCTCGCAGGCAAGCGGGGCCCGTGAGGATTGACGCAAACGTTGCATTGTTTGGCATGTCCGGCAGCGCTGTAACCCGTCATGCCGCCGGCGACGTTATAAACTTCTTTGAAACCGTGCTGCTTTAAAATACTGGCGGCCAGGCTGGAGCGGTTGCCGGTGGAACAGATTACGTAAGTGGGTTTTTCGGGGTGAAGTTCCCGGTAACGTGTTCTGAGGTCCGGAGCGGGTATATTGATGGCGCCGGCGATATGTGAATCGGCAAATTCAGCCGGAGCGCGGGTGTCTACCAGCACCATATCGGCCTGACCGTTGATACGTTCGTAAAGCATTTCAGTTGAAACCAGGTGGATATGGTCTGACTTCTGGCCGTCTGTTGCCCAGGCGACCATTCCGCCCTTTAGAAAGCTCGTTATCCGGTCTACTCCCACACGGCGAGCCCAGGTGACGGCTTCCATACCGCCTTCGAAGGTATCGGATACCAGTATTATATCCTTATCGGCTGGTAGTACCCATCCGGCAAAGGTTGGGAAATTCCCGTTGAGGTCCAGGTGCCAGGAGCCGGATATATGAAAACCGGAAAATGCTGCATAACTGCGCACATCCAGCAGTGTGGTATCCGGGGAGTGCATCCGGTCGAGGAAATCCGGCGGCCTCAACTCCTGTATCACCGGTAATTTCGAAACCAGTTGCGGGCCGCTGCGGTTTATATCGCTGCAGCGCGAGAAGTGGTCAGGGGCAGGCGGCATCTCGGTGGTAAGCGAGCGGATAAATTCCTTTTTGTCTTTTAATTGCAAAACCGGGTTGTACCTGCGCTCGTATCCTATGGTCGAGCGCCATTTGGCTCCCATAGAACGCCCGCACAGAGAACCCGCTCCGTGGGCAGGATAGACTTCACAGAAATCCGGCAGCTTCAGCAGTTTATCGTGAAGACTGTGATACAGTTTGCCGGCGAGTTCATCGGCTATATCCGGGAAAAGGTCCGGGCGGCCGACATCGCCTACAAAGAGCACATCCCCGGCAAAAACTCCAACCGGAGAATCTCCGCGTGATTTATCGGTTACCACATAAGCGATATGTTCCGGGGTGTGACCGGGAACTTCCAGCACTTCAAGTTGCATGTCTTCGATTTCAAGGATATCCCCCTCGCTCAAAGGGATGTGGTTGAATTTGCACCCGGCGGATTTCGGAGCATATATTAGAGCCCCGGTTTTTTCTGCCAGGTCCATGTGCCCCGAAATAAAGTCAGCATGCAGGTGAGTTTCCAGGATATGAGTGATGGTGACACCCTGCGCCCGGGCTTCATCGATATAAAAATCGACATCCCGGCGAGGGTCGATAACCGCGCAAGTCTTCTTGCCGGCAAGCATATAGGAACTGTGAGCGATCTTAGGCAGGAAATAGTGTTTTAATAACATGTTCGCCTCCTTTGCGGACTAAAATTTATTTGTACTGCGGTTTTGCCAGGCCAGGCATTTATATATACATAACATAGAATACGCCTACCACTACCACAAGAAATACTAACGTCATCCCGCCGCCTGCTTTTAAATAGTCCCTGTTCGTATAATTACCCGGTGTTTTGAGCAGCGCATTGACCTGGTGGGTCGGCAGGATGAACGAATTGCCGGCGGCTACTGCTACCAGCAGCACCAGGGCGCGCGGATCGTAGCCGCTGATCTGGGCCATGTTTATAACCAGTGGAACCAGGATTACCGTAGCTGCGACATTGGACATGAAAAGGGAAAAAACTGTGCCCATCACGGCGATGGTCAACAGTAGAACCAGTAAATGAGTTCCCTGGATAATACTCATTACCTGGCCAGCCAGATAAGCGGCGGTACCTGTCTTGAGCATTGCGGTGCCCAGCGGGATGAGCCCCGCCAGGAAGAAAACAACCTTCCAGTCGATGGCGAGGTAAGCTTCCTCCGCACTTAGCACCCGTCCCAGAATCATCGCCACGGCCCCGGTCAGGAATGCAATCGAAATAGGCAGTCCGGCAAACGTCAGGCCTATTGCCAGCGTAAAACATGCCAGGGCAACCGGTGCCCGGGAACGTTCCCTTGTTTCAACCTCCAGGGGAGTCACTATGATAAAATCATTCCCTTTTCGAAGTTCGGCCAGTTTGTTCCATGTTCCGTGCACGATGAATGTATCCCCGGGTGTGACAGGGACATCGGAAAAATCTCCCTCTACTCTTTCTCCCCGATGGTAGAATATCAGCGGCTCTACCCCGTAACGGTGGCGCATTCCGTAGTTTCTAAGGCTGGCACCCGCCAGTCCGGAACGGGGTGGCACTATCAGTTCGGCAAAACCGGCATTCCCGGGGTCGTTCAGGGATTCTAGCAGCCCGGGTTTTTTCTTTGGGTTCAGGCCGAAATCTGCTGCAAAACGTAACACATCCGCGGGTTTGCCCAGCAGTGCGATTGTTTCGCCGCTTTTAAAGGTTGTATTCCGCCAGGGGGCATGTTCCAGTGTCCCTTTATTGCCTATTGCCAGGACATTCAACCGGTAGTTTTTCCATATACCGGCCTCTTCGATTGTTTTACCATCTAAAAGGCTGTCTGCGGGTATCAAGTAGTGATTGATTGTTTCCGGCAAATCCCAGGTCTGGATGATTTTCTGTTGCGAAGAATTTTCACTTTTATCCCTGGTCCGATCCGGCAGGAACAGGTTACCGAAAAAATAAAAAAATGCGATGCCGCAGGCGAGCAGTATTATGCCCGCCGGGGTAACGGCAAAGAAGCTGAACGGTTCAAGTGAAGCATCCAGAAGGAAATCATTTACCAGGATAAGAGGTCCGGAACCTACCATGGTAAGGTTTCCGCCGAGGATGGCAGCGAAGCCGATGGGCATAATAAGGCTTGAGGCGGATATATTCAGCCGGCGGGAAACGTTTAGAATCGAGGGTAAAAACAGTACAGCTGCGCCCACGTTTTGGACTATCCCGGAAAGTAAGCCCACCGAAGCTGAAATGACACCAACGATTCTTGGCCTGTTTATACCAGAGATTTGCGCCACGACGTGGGCGAACCTGTCCATTACACCGGTTTTGGCAATGCCTCTGCCCATGACCATTACGGAAAGCATGGCTATAACCGCATTGGAAGAAAAACCGGAAAGGGCTTCGCCTGCTTCGAGTATCCCTGTCCAGGCAAGTGCCAGCAGACAGATAAGGGCGATAATATCAATGCGAAGGATATCGGTGACAAGAAGTACCACCACTGCGCCGAGAATTACAAGTACCGTTATTATTCCGGTATCCATCAAACCCCCGGTTGACCGGCTGGACAGCCAGTTTATTTAATAGTTGCAGGGTGACGCATGATTAAACACCAGATACCGTATCGGACGGATTTTACCACAACCGGCCGGTTCAGTTCTATGAAAACAGCCGGAGTTCATGCCGGTAACCGTTACCGTTTTTAAGTTGGTTGGGCCGGTATCCTGGTGTAAAATAACCTGGTATTTATGCCTTGACGGCTGTTGCAAAGGAGGCTGCAATGAACGGCAAACCATATGAAGGTATTACCAACGGGGAGTTGATTTTCAGGGATTACCTTGCGCTGGACCGGACAATGCTTGCCAACGAAAGGACCCTGCTATCTTATGTGCGTACTGCCATCGCATTTGCCGGCGCTGGCGCGGCGTTAATTTATTTTTCTGAAGACACCCTAATGCAGGCCCTGGGGTGGGTTCTGATACCTGTTGCAACCTTAATAATCGTAACCGGTTTTATAAGGTTTAATCGTATGAAACGGCGTCTGGCAGAGGTGAGCAAGCATCCGGAATCCTGCCAACCTTAATCCGGGGCATTAACCCCTGAAAAAGAAAACAGGGCTGAAGAGTTCCAGCCCTGTCCGGTCATTGCAGGCGGTATTTAATCAATCAACTGCTGAGTTTTCATGTCCCACTGTCCGTCCAGAATGGCGGTTTTAATGTCGTCCTGTTCTATGGTCACCGTTGCTTCATGCGGGGTAATCACCTGGAGAAGCATCTGGCCTGTTCTATCTCCGTAGCCGGCCTGGCGACTCTCGAATTCAAAAACGAAAGTCCAGGCGTGCTCGATATCCGGGTAGAGTGTTTCAGAGAGGTGCAGACTGTCTTCGATGCCGTCGAAAACGAAGGTAGGGCAATCCCTGACGAACTGTTCGGCTTTCTGCCGGGCCTGTTCTTCGGTCAAAATGTTTTGGTCGCCGCTAACCTGAGTAGTACAGGCTGCCGCCAGAACAGGCAGGAGTACCAGAGACATTACCATAACCAGTATAGATTTTTTCATTATTGCTGCTCCTTATAATGTTTTCTCATCATTTCTAACGCTTGAGGTCGTGAAAGGTTAGCTGTGGGACCAATTAGGCTTACGGATGAATAATGACAATATTAAATATATCACTGTGAAAAATAAAGAAAATCAAAAAAACTATTGACAATATTTAATAAATAAGATAATATAAATTAACAATAATAAATCGGGAGGTGTTTATGACGAAAGAATGGACGGAGCTAACTAAATTAACCGGTGGGTCGGAAATTACGGTTGAACGCGTAAAGATTTCTTCAAGTGGTATTGCCATAGAGGGAGAATTTTTACTGCCACCTCTGGCACAGCTTCCCTATGAAGACCAGGTTTTTATAATGGCTTTCATCGGAGCCCACGGGTCAATTAAATACATGGAACATCTTTTCGGGATAAGTTATCCAACCGTGAAAAACCGGCTGGATAAGCTGGCTTCAAGGCTTAACATGGTGGAAGCAGTTAATATTCCGGAATCGAGGCAAGCCGACCGGGAAGACGTGCTGGGTATGCTCGAGCGGGGCGAAATAACCGCTGCAGAGGCAATAAGGAAATTGAAACAATGAGCTGCCCTCCGTTGCTGTTACACCTGAGAATTCCTTGCGACCGAACACATATAGACATATGGTTGCCATGGTTCCTGGTTTATATACTGCTTATACCGGTGGTAATAATAATGCTCCCGATATTGTTGTTGTGGGCAATCGTGTTGATTCCCTGTGGAAAAGCCCAATTACTTTTTATTGCCGTTTACTATTTCTGGCAGGTGCTGGTCAACCTGCGTGGCCTGAAAGTCGATATAGACGACGGTGTTCGCAAGATACTGTTCAGTTTTGTTTAGAGAATAAAAAGGAGTAACGAAAATGTCGGAAAACAAAAAAAGAATACTGGAAATGCTGGAAGCGGGCAAGATTACATCTGCTGAAGCCCTGGAACTCCTTTCAGCCATGGAGAAAGATGGCGAAAAAGAAAAGGCGACTAACCCTGGCCGGAAAATACGCTACCTGCGTGTTCAAGTGGACCCGCCGCACGGTTCTGCGGGAGAAGGAGCCGGAAAGGTCAACATACGGGTGCCGGTAACACTTATCAAGGCGGGCATGAAACTGACCTCCCTGATGCCGGAAAGCGCTGCCAGCCAAGTGGAGGATGCGCTGAAAGAAAAGGGTTTAAATATCAACTTCAAAAATATCAAAGATGCGGATGTGGAAGATATAATAGAGGCGCTCCGGGAACTGGAAGTTGATGTAGACAGCAAAGACGGCAAAGTCAGGGTTTTTGCCGAATAACAACAACGATTATTGAGAGGGGACAGGGGTATTCCCTGTCCCCGGAGGTCTATACTAATCCCGCCTCATGTTCAAGAACTTTTTTACTGGCTCCGAAATAAGTTGTCCCGTTAATGAACGCTACCGGCCTTTTTACAAAGCGGGGCTCTTCCAGCATTAGTCCAATGAGCTTATCATGGCTCAAATTACCTGCCTCAAGGCCAAGTTTTTTAAAACCGGGGCTTTTAAAATTGAACATTGCCGAGGCAGGTTTCCCCTGAAGTAAAGTATCAATTTCCTTCCGGCTGAAAGGTTCTTTAAAAAAATCCCGCTCCCTGAGTTTGAATCCCTTTTGCAAAAGAAACTCTTTCGCCTGGCGGCAGGTGTTTCACTTGACCCAGCAATAGAATTCAGCTTCCATGGTTTATACCCTCCCTGGCGGACTATCGCCTGAAGCATTGAATAATGCCCTAGATATCAGCAGCAGATTCTTAAACGTTTGGCATTATAGCAGACGCTTCAGTTACAAGAATAATAATTGTAGCTCAAGAGATGAGGCAAATGTAAATACCCGGGTAAAAACGCAGGAGTAAGCGCCCAAGGCTAATTGGCAATAATATCCGGATTCAGGGTTTTGAGCTGGTAGCCGGATATATCGCTTTCCATGGAAACGGCTTCCAGCAAAGTAAGCACCTGTTCATATGCTGCATTTCCGCTGTCCGAAACTAGGCTGTAGAGCAGGGCGATGAAACCACTCATATGGGCTGTTGCAAAAGAGGTTCCGGTTTCGTAGCCGTAATTATTGCCCGGCAGCGTAGAGAAAATTTTGTAGCCCGGTAAAGCAAAATCAACCCATTCAGCAATATTGGACAGCGGGACCAGTTTTCCTTCCGGTGTTGTTGCAGTTACCGTGATCGTCGAAGGATAACTGGCTGGATAGATTATTTGCCCGGGGCTGTTGTTGCCGGCGGCGGCTACGATTATCACTCCGTGGTTTTCAGCATATTGGACAGCTTCTTCCAGGGCTTGAGAAGTACTGGTCAACTGGATGGAGATATTGATGATACTGGCGCCGTTATCCACAGCCCAGTTTATGCCGCGTGAGACGTTTTCGATTTTGCAGGTGCCATCGTCCTCTGCAACCTTAACGTTGAGCAGGCTAATACCTGGAGCAACTCCGGCCATGCCGCTGTCATTTAAACCTGCCCCGATTATTCCGGCGATGTGGGTGCCATGCCCATAAACATCATCGCTTGTTTCAGAACCTGAAAAATTGACGGTTCCTTTTATACGCCCGGCAAATTCCGGATGATGTGTATCTATACCGGTATCGAGCACTGCAACGATAATTTCCGGGTTGCCCAAGGTATGTGACCATATATTTTCGATTGATAGAAAGCCCAAGCCCCACTGCTTGCTGATTTCGCCGTTGTAAACGCCGGTGATATTTGCTACCGGTTTACTGTCAAGAATGCCGGCTAGTGGAGATTCCGGGTTGTAAGCGACAGTAGTGGTTTCATTCGATGCTGGTGATTGTTCCTGAGCGTTTGTGGTAGCAGGGGTAAATAAAGAAAAGGCAGTAACACATCCGGCAATTACTGCCACAAAAGCTACCATAAAGTATTTTTTCATACATTAATTTGACCATCGATTCAACTTCGTTTGAATAGTGTAATAGTCCTGTTTTGCGGGGTAAATTTGTCAGTAAAATACTT
The DNA here is from genome assembly GCA_016928015.1 of Dehalococcoidaceae bacterium. GTDB lineage: Bacteria > Chloroflexota > Dehalococcoidia > Dehalococcoidales > CSSed11-197 > CSSed11-197. The sequence goes on along the minus strand of JAFGLQ010000114.1, from coordinate 1,124 downwards.
GCCAAAAGTAATAGTACTTTTGAGGGATTTTGAGGTTCTCAAGCGACTAATAATTAGAAGGATATAAAACTAAAGTAATATACCCCCTTAGTTTTCATAAAAGGAGTAGTACTATGGAGAGTCTAAGAACGATGTCTAAAAATAGCAGCTTGATTTTCAGGATGACTCTGCTGCTGGTGTTTATCATGCAGACACTGTTGCCGTTGGGCGCGGTGCCGGTAGGGGCCATAACTTGCGAAGCAACCTGGAACATACCTCAGGAGTACGATCCCCCTCCTGTGGATTCCCCCTTTCTTTATGGTGAGGTTAAGTCCAACACGCCTTCCGGTATTACATACTATATGCGGCTGACCAATACCGGAGATACATCGGATACATTTAATTTGTCAGCTTCGGATAGTATTGAAACTTCCGGAGGGGGCTCGAATCCATTGTTTGGGTCAATTTTGTTTTACAATTTAAGTAACTCTGTCATAACCAGCACAGGTCTGTTAAACCCCGGGCAATCATTCGGGTTCTACGTCAATTTCCAGCTGGCACCAGGGACGACTCCTGGAGCCCTTCACGCTACTTTAATTACTGCTACATCTACGAACTGCCCCGGTTCCAGTTGGGATGCCATGATTAAAACGCTCATTGTTCAAAAAGCAGACAGTGCCGATTTAAGCATTTCCAAGGCGGTCAATAAGACAACTGCCGCACCTGGTGAAACACTTACTTATACCATCAACTATCAAAATCTCAGCAATAAAGAAACTGCCGATAATGTGCAGATTATCGATGATGTACCAAATTATCTTATTAATATCACAAATATTACAGGTGGTGGTACATTATCTGGCAATACTATAACCTGGAATTTGGGCACATTGGGTACCAACGCATCCGGGTCCTTCAGTTTTCAGGCTGATATCAATTCCTCAACTACTCCGGGCGTGTCCATAATAAATGCTGTTTCCATAACGACTACTTCGAGCGAGCATGATCCGAATAACAACTCGGATACTGCAACAACTCTGGTGACAGTCGGGCCTCCCGCCAGCCTCGACCTTACCCCGGCAACCGGCTCCAATACGGTAGGCACCAACCACACCTTCACCGCCACCGTTAAAGATCAGTACAAC
>JAFGLQ010000113.1 GCA_016928015.1 Dehalococcoidaceae bacterium | reverse complement strand
TAGAATATATAGCTGGTACGGTCTGTCAACAGGCTGACGGGTATCCACAACAGGTAAGTTCCCCCAAACCAGACCAGGCTGAACACCGCCGCCTGACTGCCTTTTCTTGCCTTGTACAGCATATACCCCATCGCCGGCAGAATCAGCGCCCATATGCTGGAGCTTATCATTGCCATGTAGTGGGGTTCCGGCCAGTAGGTAATTATGTTGTAACCAAACACCCATTCCCAGGGGCGGCTTAAAGCTTCTTGTTGAATAAGCGAAAAGGTTGAGCTTATATTTATACTAAGCATAGTAATAGTTTCGGTAACAGGATTCAATAATTTCCCCCAGATAATATACAAAAGAAACGGCAAAGCACATAGGTAAACTACCGGCGCTAAAGCCATGGAAAAGCTGAAGGTCAGCCAGCGTTTGCGATTGGTTATCAGCCAGTGCAGGCCGATACCGGCGATAGCGAATATTCCGGTGAATTTCGCCAGCATGGATAAGCCGATTAAAACTCCGCTGGCGGCATGTCTGCCTTTCAGGTAAGCCAGAAAAGCCCCCAGCATGAAGGTAAGGCTGAAAACATCCAGCATGGCAATTGAAGACTGGATAAAACTGAGGTTTTCCGTAGCCAGCAGAAATACTGCCAGCAGGGAGAGTTTTTCCGGTAGTCTGAGCTCCCGGCAGACCAGGTACATAAGCACCAGCCCGGCGATGCCGGATAGAACCGGGAATACCCGCCAGCCGAAGGGATTGTTACCGAAGGCGGCAACCCCTGCAGTTATTATCAGCCTCCCAAGCGGCGGGTGTTCCGGACGAGCGCTCCCTGAACCTTCGAGGATATTGAGTGCATCGCCGACGTAATATTTTTCATCGAATACATATTCACCGGGAGTCATAACAATACTGAAATGCAGAAATGCTACCAGACAGAGCATCAGCGCCAGCCATAAACCCGGCCGGTTCGATATTGTTTCTCTGAGTATGATGAAGGGCTGGTTAAATAAACTCACGATTCGGGTAATATTATTCGCAGGGCCAGCAGGTGTCAAGTGTTGTTCGAGGGAACTACCTCATTCCAAACGACTAGACAAGATGAACAGTATACTATGGTAATTTTGATAGATGTTAATAGGCGTTGTAATTTCAGTTTATAGTACTATAATACAGGTTGAAGTAGTACCATTAACCTATTCACAAGCACCGTTTGCCTGCGGTTTAATATGCAGTGTTAGGTTTGATTAGTTAGTGTGGATTTAAAGGAGGTGCCGGAACGAAACAGAAGATGAAGAATATTTTTGACGTTAACACCAATGTCAAATAGAGTTAAGCACAAATCATCCAACAGTGAAAACAGAAAACAGGAGGAAACAGTAAAATCATGAGTAAGCTTCTTGCAAAGTTCCAGGCCGGCCAAAAAGGCTTCACCCTTATCGAGCTCCTGGTGGTAATCGCTATCCTGGGTGTAATCGCCGCAGTAGCAATCCCAAACATCCTTAACTTTATGGACCGAGGGAGTTCCGAATCCGCTTTGGCCGAACAGCATAATGTCCAGGTCGCAGTGGCAGCGTATATGGCAGAAAACGACGGCACGATTCCGGGTGACCTTGCTGCAATATCTATCTATTTGATTAATACTCCTCAATGGGACTGGGATATTAATCAAACCACTGGAGCTGTCGAACCTGGCGATCCTAATCCACTATCATAGTAGCACCATTTAGCTTGTTCCTTTTTATGTTGCAACCCGCTTCCAACTAGAAGCGGGTTGCAAATTTTTACATTTTGCGGTCATTCTATTTTAAAGGTTTGCTGGATTTTTAAAAAATACGCGGGATATTCAGCCTATAGCTCCATGTTTCATGGTAAAATATAACCCAACTTTTTAGAATATAATAAAGTGATTTTTAAAATGAAATCGGCTACCCGACAATTAGGTTTTACCCTAATAGAAATACTGGTGGTTTTAATTATCCTGGCTGCAATCGCCCTTATAGCTATCCCCAATATTCTAAATTTAATGGGTTCCGGCAAAGAAGAAGCTGCTGCCGCCGAACTGCATACTGTCCTGGTTGCCGTTCAAGCCGCTATGTCGGAATCCGAGGATAAGCCGCCGGTAGTCGTAGCCTACGAATCCGGATCCCGATTAATCGCAAATTCCGCCGCTCCTCTGAACGACCCTTCCAGGTACCTGATTAACGATACCAGTTGGACATATACAATCACCGAAAACGGCCAGGTCGCGCAGGGCGAAAAGGTTTCCTGACCAGGGTATCACCTCCGGGCATCTGCCCCATCCCATTCTTCATTGATACGAATAAACCGTTTGGTATACAATAAACACTATTAATTGACACTTGTTATTTATTATTGCGTTCTAGTTTGCTTGTTTCCCTGGATACCGCGGATTAGTTCATCATGCCCTTCTGATTAATATTGAACCTGCGTATTATTATATCGATGCATAATTCGAAAAACCCGGGAGAACTGATTGGATAATCTGGAAAGACGCACCATCTTCGATACCGATAAAATAGGCGCCCTGTTATTGAAACTGACCGCCCCGGCTTTTCTGGGCATGGTTGTCATCACCCTGTACAACGTGGTGGATACCATTTTCATCGGACATTATGTGGGCCCGCTGGGTATCGCCGGGCTTTCCATCGTTTTTCCGGTTCAGATGCTTTCCATGGGAGTGGGCCAGATGATGGGCATGGGCGGCGCGTCCCTGATTTCCATGCTGCACGGCAGGAAAAAAACCGACCAGGCCGAGCACGTGCTCGGCAATGCCTTAAGCGCCACCATCGTGTTCTCGGCTGTAATAATGATTGCCGGCCTCACCAGCATCGACCAGCTGCTCCGGCTCATCGGTGCAACCGAGGATATCCTGCCCTATGCCCGCGACTATCTGCAGATAATCCTGATCGGCATGTTTTTCCAGACCTTTGCCATGGCGCTGAACTTCCTTATCAGGGCGGAGGGCAATGCCCGCGTACCCATGATCGGCATGATTCTGGGAGCGGCAGCCAATATCATCATGGATGCCATATTCATAATACCGCTCGGCATGGGAGTCGCCGGAGCGGCACTGGCTACCATCATCGCCCAGTGTTTTTCGGTGGTGTTTTTTGCCTGGTACTACCTGAGCGGGGCCAGCTTTTTCAAGATACGGCTCAAGAATCTTGCGCTCCAGTGGCAGATATTGAAGTCAATCATAGCTATCGGCTTTTCCTCCTTTGCCCGCATGAGCGCCAACAGCATCTCGGTAATCCTGGTCAATATCGCCCTGGGAATCTACGGAGGAGACCTGGCAATCACTGCTTACGGGATAATAAACCGGATCACCATGTTCGCCATTATGCCGGGGATGGTAATAGGCCAGGGAATGCAGCCTATCCTGGGTTACAACTACGGAGCTGGGCGTTATCGGCGAGCACTGAAGACGTTGAAGGTGTCCGTTCTTTCGGCCACCGCTTTCGGCTTGCTTGCTTTTACAATACTTTACTTTTTCCCGGAACCGGTTATCCGTATTTTTACCACCGATACCGAAGTGATATCCATTACCGCCTATGCGGCTAAACGGGTATTCCTGGTAATCTATATCGTGGGTTTCATCATGGTCGCTTCGACAGCCTTCCAGGCGCTGGGCCAGGTATTTCAGTCCATCGTTTCTTCCATGGCAAGATCGGTTTTCTTCCTTATCCCTGCCATCCTGACGCTGCCGCGTTTTTTCCAGCTTGACGGTATATGGCTGGCCTTCCCCATAACCGACGTTTTGACCCTGTTGCTCACCCTGGTATTGTTCATCCCACAGGTCAGAAAGTTGATACGCGCCGGGAAAACGCCGCCAACTGAGGGCAACCAGCCTCAGCCGGCGGTAACTCATCCGGGGTAATCACAGGTTCAAAACCCTCTCGTTATGTTTTACACTCACCGCCTGGTTGTGTTATAATCCGTCCGAATTGTAAATAATAAAAGCGAGAGTCTCAGGAGAAAAACTTGGACAGGAAAACCAAATCCACCATTATCGAAGAGTACAGGCTGCACGAAGGAGACACCGGCTCCGCCGAAGTCCAGATAGCCATACTCACTGCCCGCATCAAGCAGCTTACCCGCCATCTGACTGAAAACAGGCATGATTTCCACACCAAGCGCAGGTTGTTCCAGCTGGTCGGCCAACGCCGCCGCCTGCTGGCATATCTGTACCGGGAAGATGCTGGCCGTTACCAGCAGCTTATCCAGCGCCTGGGACTGCGCAAATAAAAACCAGGAGAAATCATGACTCCCCAAACTTTTAAAACCACATTGAGTGGCCGCGAACTCATTGTAGAGATCGGGCGCGTCGCCGCCCAGGCGGAAGCCGCTGTCACACTGCGTTACGGTGATACGGTCGTACTGACTACCGTATGTGTCAGCCCGGAAGCACGCGAAGGGGTAGATTTTCTGCCCCTTACTGTTAATTATGATGAACGCATGTATGCCGCCGGCAAAATTCCCGGAGGCTTCCTGCGGCGTGAAGGCCGCCCCACGGATGAAGCCCAGCTCGCCGCCCGCCTGACAGACCGGCCGTTAAGGCCCTTGCTGCCGAAGGACTGGCGCCGGGAAATCCAGATAATTTCCACCGTGCTTTCTACCGACCAGCTTAACGACCCCAAAATGCTTTCCCTGATCGGCTCTTCCACCGTACTCAGCCTTTCCCAGATTCCTTTCGCCGGCCCCATCGGGGCCGTGCATGTCGGTTACACCAATGGAAATTACACCATTAATCCGACAATGCCCGAGCTTCAGGAAACCGAGCTCGACCTTATCATTGCATCCACCCGCGATGCGGTTGCCATGATAGAAGCCGGAGCCAGAGAAGTTTCCGAAGAAGTATTCAACGAAGCAGTCAGGCTGGGGCAGGAAGCCAACCAGGCCATCATCGCCCTGCAGGAAGAAATAACCGCCGCCCTGGGCAAGCCCAAGGCAGTTGTGCCCAAAATAGAACCCTCGCCGGAAGCTGTCCAGGCGGTTGAAGCGCTGCTGGCAAAAAGGCTCACCGCCGCCCTGGAAGAGGTCCTCAAGGCAGACCGGATTGAAGCCATCGATACACTTAAACAGGAAATAATTGACAACCTGGAAAGTGAATACCCGGCAGCCGAGCTTATGAATATTTTCGAGGCCAATCTTAAAAAAGTGGTGCGTTCCTCCATCCTGGATAAAGGCCAGCGCGTCTCAGGCAGAGGCCTTAAAGAAATCCGCCCGCTTAGCGCCGAAGTAAGCCTGCTGCCGCGTGTCCATGGTTCCGCCCTGTTCAACCGCGGGGAAACCCAGGCTCTCTCTATTGCCACCCTGGGAGCCATCCGCCAGGAACAAATGCTGGATGATATCGGCATCATCGACACCAAACGCTTTATGCATCACTATAATTTCCCGCCGTATTCTACCGGCGAAGTCAAGCGCTCCATGGGTCCCGGCAGGCGTGAAATCGGCCACGGTTCCCTGGTAGAAAGAGCTCTTCAGGCAGTCGTGCCGTCGGCTGCGGACTTCCCCTACACCATCCGGGTGGTATCGGAGATACTCAGCTCCAACGGCTCCACCTCCAT
>JAFGLQ010000112.1 GCA_016928015.1 Dehalococcoidaceae bacterium | reverse complement strand
TGATATTATAAGGACTGAAGTTTTTGGCAGCCATTAAGATAGAGAATCTGAAGAAGTACTTCGGCAATATCAAGGCCGTTGACGGTATTTCCATCGAAGTTGAAAAAGGAATACTGTTCGGTTTCCTCGGGCCCAACGGTGCCGGCAAGACCACCACCATCCGGTGCATGATGGATTTTATCCGCCCCATGGAAGGTTCTGTTACCATACTTAGCAAGGATGCCCGTCGAGACAGCGTCGAATTGAAGCGTAAGATCGGGTATTTATCCGGCAACACGCGTTTGTACGACAACTGGGACGGTCAGACGCATATTGATTTTATAAAGCGTTTTTACAACGGCGAAGATAAGTCGGCCAGCCTGGTGGACCGGCTCGGTCTGGATACCGGTAAAAAAGCCAGGCATCTTTCCTCCGGCAACAGGCAAAAGCTCAGCCTCATTCTGACGTTTATGACCGACCCTGAAATCCTTATACTCGATGAGCCGACGCTGGGCCTGGACCCGCTGCTGCAGAACGAAGTCTATGAACTGCTTTACGAATTTGCCCAAAACGGTTCGACGGTGTTCATGTCCTCCCACAACCTGGCTGAAGTCGAGCGTGTATGCAGCCGGGTGGGGATTATCAAAAAAGGCAAAATGGTAGCCTCGCAAAGCATCGCCGCCCTGAAAGAAAAGAAAATCTATATAATCAATGCCCACTTCGGCCAGCCGGTGAATCCGCAGGAATTCCTGGATGAGAACACAGAGCTGGTAAAAGAGCTGACGGACGGTTTGCTGCTTAAAGTCAAAGGTGATATCAACCCTGCCATCAGAAAGCTCGGCAACTACAATCTGGCCCATGTCGAAATCTCCCAGCCTTCGCTTGAAGATATTTTCATGGAGTACTATTCCAATTCGGAAGGCAATCATGCTTAATATTTTCTGGAGGACGGTCAAAGACAGAAAAACCTCCCTGGCTGTTTATTCGCTGGCAGGCCTGGTTTTCATGTGGATGTATGTCGCCCTGTTCCCGTCGATGAAAGAACAGGCCGAGGTGTTCGAGAAGATGTTCGAGTCCCTGCCGGAGGCTTTCTTCAAGGCGTTCGGCATCGAAAGCCTGGGGTTTTCCACCATAGGCCAGTTTTTGGCGATGGAACACTTCAGTATAGTGTGGCCCTTGATGGCAATTATTATGCTGGTGTCTATTGCGGGCTCGAGCCTGGCGGGCGAGGTGGAAAAAGGCACGGTTGAGTTGCTGCTGTCCAGCCCGATATCGAGGCTGAAAATATTCTGGGCGAAATACCTGGTTGGCCTTTTTTCACTGCTGGTGTTTGCGGTGATTTCCATATTTGCCATTGCCCCGCTCAGCGCTATCCACGGAATTAGCTACAACCTTCCGGATTTTGTGCTGGTTGCGGTTATTTCGTTCCTGTTCGGCTGGGCGGTGTTCAGCCTGGGGATATTGTTTTCGGCGATTTTTTCCGAAAAGAGCCGGGTGTACATGTTTACCGGTGCGATTGTGCTGGTAATGTATGTGCTGAATGTTATTGCCCTTTTAAGCGAGAACCTGGATTGGCTGAAGTACGCTTCGCTTTTCCATTATTACGATTATAACGCCGCTTTGATCGACGGCACGCTGGATATTGTCAACGCGGGTATATTCGGCGGCGTAATTATTGTCTGCTCGGTTGTCGGGGCATGGTGGTTTACCAGGCGGGACATAGCTGTTTAAGTACCGCCGCGAGTTGACGTGGCAACACGCTGAGACGACCCTCCGAATCGTCACTGCGAGTCTTCGAAGAAGGCGTGGCAGTCTCTTAGATCGCCACGTCGGGCTGGCGCCTTTCTCGCGATGACCTATGTGTGGTGAGCGCGATAACCCTGCACCCAATTTGCCATATCAAGGGCGGACAACGAACTTGTACCAGCCTCCGCTTCCATTCGTATAGTAGTATTGGAACAATCCGATAAGCTCGCCGGTTTGGCTGTAGCCGGTAACCGAGAACATGTAGTACTGGCTCCCCTGGGTGGCTTGCAGTTCTAAAGCAAGGCTGGTTGCCCCGGTGGTCTGATTGACGATGTTTTCGGACGTGTTGCTGTTGTCGTCCTTCAATACCACCGTAACCCGGTAGGAGGCTGCATCCGGCACCGCCTCCCATTCAAATATGTATTCGGGGTGGCTTTGCGGCCGGAATATGTTTTCCGGCTCGTCCGATACCGATATATTGCGCTGCTGATTGTCGTAAGGGCTAACCAGGTGAAGGTGGTACACCACCGAAAGGTCCACGTTAACATCATCCTCGTTGGAAGAAATCACGATATTCGGGTTAATTCCGCTCAACCTCCCGGTAAAGTCTCCGCCGGACTCCACGTTGAAGGGGTAGCCGGACTCGATGGTTATGAAGGGAAGGTATTCTCCGGGGGGAATGCCGGCGAGAACGTAGGTGCCGGTTATTGGGAAGTAACTGGACTGCAGGGGTATTGCCTCCCAGGCTTCCACTTCAATCAAACCGAGCTGCGCGCCGCTGTCAGTGTAATCGGTAATCGGGTTGCCGTTGAAATATACCGCGCCTGTGACTCTGGCTTCTCCCAGGAGGGTTACCGGGCAGGTGCTTATGGAAGATGTAACCGAAGCGGAGGGCTCGGTCCCCCCGGATGACGAGCAGGCGCCGGCAAGTAAAGCCATCTGGACAAGTATGAGGACAATAACTATGCGTTTCATTCCCGTACCCCCTAATCACACCGCTGCAGCCTTGATTATAGTTTGGGAAAGTACCCGGGTCAATAACAAAACCGGCAAAAACAATCCCGATTTAGTATCTTAAAAACCGTTTGGCAACCATGAGCCGGGCTAATAGAATATATAACCGGGTAAGTTCAAACGCCATTTACGCTGTTGAAAAAAGCAGCCAAGCTGGCGGTTATCGCTTGTCAATCAAATCGGCTGCGCTGCAATAATCATCAAGTATTGTTATTTCGATCCAGACTGTCTTTTAATACTTCTATCTGGCTTATTAATTCCTGGTTGTTTATTCAAATCCTGACGATGCCAGTTTTTCTATTTGTTAGTTGATTTCTTGGAAAGAATTGCGCCTATTGCAATCCCGGCGATCAACAGGAAGATGCCCCCCATTGCAAGAGTGAGCTCGATTTCTCCCTGAACAGGCCCACTGAGCAATAGCAGAATTGCCCCCGGTACGGCACCAATAAGGGCACCTATTATCCTTCTCATTTGATTTAATCAGCCTTTTCCGCAACTGGCTGAAGGAATGCCTGGATGACCTTTAATGTTTTTTGGAGAGTAAATGAAACAAACCCCACACGATTAAAAAGATACCTACTGTCCACTGCAAGGCATCATGCCAGGCAAGCACCAGCACTCCGGCAATTACGGCGAGCAAACCTAATATCATGTCGTTACTTTTCATTTTATTCCTCCAATTTGTAACTTGCCTATATTGTAATCACGTACCGCTGGTTAGTAAATAGTTTTTCGCACATTTGCCAGGTTTAATTTCGGCAACGTTTGCCGGTTGCTTGTCCCTCCTAACAAAAGTATCCAT
>JAFGLQ010000111.1 GCA_016928015.1 Dehalococcoidaceae bacterium | reverse complement strand
TAATAACTTTCCACATAGATCTGTTTCACTGCAAAGACTCCCCAAGATCACCTCCCCGGGAGTCCAATATGTTTCTGAACTTTTGCAAATAATGGTTAATTATAGAATACTAAACACCCAATCAGGTTCATGGGATACTAGGTAAAATAATTGCTCAGGTATTGATAGCACTAAATTCTATTAGTTATATTCATTAATGTAGCTCTGGTAATGTTTATTAAGGTTGACTTCGCTATCAGCCCAGTATACAATTCACTTGATAACAACATTATCCGAAAGTACTGGTACTAAAGAGTGATTTCGGAGCAATTAGGCACTAATATAAGCAGGAGGAAAATTGAAAGTATTCATATAGTTAGATAGTAGTTAACAGGAGCGTTGAACCACCATCCTTAAGTGGTCACTTGGGTGTTGGGGAGCGAGTAGTGAAACCGGCCTGATGCGCCGGTTTTTATATTTATTAAAACAATTGATATTAAATTGAGGAGGTGAAGCTCGATATACCAAAAATTTACCGGGTTCTGGTTAATAAAAATGGGAGGAGAAAAAATGAAAAAATTATCGTTAATAATTGTTGCACTTGTTTTGGCGATTGGATTGGGTCCTGCAGTTCTTGCAGGGGCACAACCCAGTCCGGTTGAGTATATTGAAACGCTGTATATTTCAAATACTCTACTACCAAGCGACGGTTATACTCAACTTTACGAGGTGGTGCTGGATGATGCTACACCAAAAGCCGACCTTATACCGTTGCCAGACGTGGGATACGGTGAAGGCCTAATACCTATGGAGCACGCAGATGCCATCGCATGCACCCCGGATGGCACCAGAATTTATGCTACACAGGATAACGGGCTTGTAGGCTATTATGACCTAACCGTACCTGAATGGAATACTCTGGGCACATATCTAATAGACGGCACAACCAGTTTCGGTGCCACGGATCAGGCGGCGTTTGCCGGTGACGGGGCTCTGTATGTAACACGAAATAGCGACGACTCCATATATTCTGTTGGGGTCGATGCTGGTCCCGATTTCCTGGTAGCTACATTTGCAGGACGGATTACCAACGGAGCTACCGCAGCTGTTGTGGATGTTTATGGCGCAGATATTGTTTTTGACGAAAACGATGACTGTTACATGTGGACTATAAACAGCAGAACAGGCGCACCCGCAGGGCTCTACAAGTTCGCTATCCCCGAAACCCCTGGCGATATTGCTGCGGATTTTCTAGGTACCGGCTCTCAGGGTTTCACCGGCCTTGCCATCAGGGGCGGCGGTGCGGTTGCGTACCCGCTGCTGGGTTCAAGAACCGACACGGATTCGATCTCGATAATAAATGAAACCGACGGAACCCTGGGAACCCAGTACCCCATGTATTTGGGAGGATCGCCTTTTAACGGCTATATTTATGGGGATATGACCGTTGGTGAATTAGCCGTACCGAATGAGGAATTTTACAGCATCTGCGGCTACAAGCTGGCTGACTGGAACGATGAATTGATTCCCATGCCCGGTTGGGAAATATTCCTCGAAATATGGAACGGTGATTCATTTGAGCCTTATGGCTCCACTTATACCGATGAATTCGGCAAATACTGCTTTACCGACTTGCCAGCCGGAGAATACAAGGTAAGTGAAATAGGTAAAACCGGTTGGGATCAGGTAACACCGGAAGACAGCTATATTATCGACCTGCCGCAGACCATAGTTTATGGCATTGAGCGTTACACGGGAGATGTATACGGGGTAGATGTGCTTACAGGAGCATCCTGGCTGGAATTTGCCATGCCTACTCCACCCGGTGCAAACAGTGCTTCTCCTAATGGTCTGGCCTATAATCCGCTAAACGGATTCTTCTACTATACGGATTATCAATTGGGCACCACTCCTGATAAACTTTACTTCTGGGATGGGTCGAGTCAATACCTTGCCGGACAGGTTGCTGCTGGAACTATAGCTTGCGGTGACATGTACAATGGAAAGTACTACTACATTCCATCGGGCACCGATGACCTTTATGAAATTGCATTCGATTCAGATGGATTCATTGCGTCGGATGAAAAACTGGCAGATATTTCCAACGGGGTCCACCGCTGGACTTTTGACGGCGATATCGCGGTAAACGATGGAGTAGTTTATGGCTGGGGGAAATGCGGCGTAAGCGGACACGGGTTTGAATATTTTACCTATGATCTGGACAGTGGTGATTTCAGCTTCATCAAACCATCTTACCAGCAATCACTGCAATTGGCATTTGGCTCAGACGGCACCCTGTTTGGCCACAGAGCCGGCACTGGAGGATATTTCTATGCAATAGATACCACCGATGCGAGTGTAACGCTGGTAGAACCGCTGCCCGAACCGGCTCTTCAGTACACAGACTGCGCTTCAGGGCAATCCCGCTACAACTTCGTCAATACTCCTCACCTCTTCTGTTTTGACGAAACCGCCTGGGCGGCTGACGGAGAAGCTGGAACAACCCGGTTTGTTGAATCACCGGGCAACTGGGCAACCTATATTGACTACAACCTAGGAGACGGTTCCTATGGTGAACCTGTAGAGTTCCCGCTCTATGCCGGACAAACATACTATGCGGGAAAACTGCTTGTCTGGGATGATGGAACCTATATCTACGTTCAGTATATCGCCTCAGATGCTGATGGTTACGCTCCAGAGGGTTACTGCGGCGGAACCTGGACCGGTTTGAGCGAATACCACCTGCAGGTTGTAGACGAGTTTGTTGATTTCAACGATTATAGAGCTTACAACAAAAAGAAGGATGAATACGGTGCGCCCATACCCGGCAGCTTTGATACTATATGGGAAGGCGACAAAGTGACAATAACTGATGAGATAGTTGTAGACATCAGCGCATTGATAGATGAGGAAAACACCGATCTCTATATCGCAGCCCATGCTGTAATGTGGTGGTGCGGTTACGATTGCGATGTTCTAGCTGAAATTGAAGCCGCGCTTGGAGGCTAATGGCATACCCTTTCAATTGTTAACTATTTAACAACCCGAAGAACCCTGGGTGGTAAAACCACCCAGGGTTCTTCTTTGTTCGTACCCCCAGGGAAATTCTATATAACTCTTTTTCTCCAATAATATTCGGACGTAATTGGTAGATCCCAACTAACCCCCGGAGGAAATTCTCACGATGGCCATTATATCACCATCACTGTAAGCTGCTCTTCCATTATGTTGTATAGGCGTCTATAGTAGCCTTCAAACCCTGCTCCAGGGTATAGGCGGGTTCCCAGCCTAACACTTCTTTGGCCCTGGTAATATCTGCCAGTGAATGAGCCACGTCCCCGGCGCGGGGTTCGGCATATTCCGGGTTCAAGTCCTGCCGTCCCATCAGTTCCATCATAGCACCGGCAAGCTCATTCAAGCTCACGCTCTTACCGGTGCCGATGTTGAATACGCCGGTGGCATCGCTTTGCATGGCTATGATATTGGCTTTGACCACATCCTTGACAAAGGTGAAATCCCGCGTCTGTGTGCCATCACCGTAAATGCATGGCGCGGCGCCTTCCTTGACAGCCTTGATAAACCTGGGGATGACGGCTCCGTATTCGGAATTTGCCGAAGCGCGCGGGCCGTATACATTGAAATATCGCAGGCTGACAGTAGGCAAACCGTAGGCGGCGCAGTAGGCCGCCATGTAACTTTCCCCGGCAATCTTGGAAGCGGCGTAGGGTGAAAGCGGGGAGGTCACCATGCCTTCATGCTTGGGGAGGGTGGGGATATTGCCGTAAACAGACGAGGAAGAGGCGAATACCACCTTTTTTACATTGTACTTGCGGGCGATTTCCAGAATATTCAGCGTACCGTCGACGTTGACCTCGTGGGTGCGTGCCGGATTTTCGATGCTCCTGGTTACCGAAGGCAGCGCCGCCAGGTGGATGATATAATCGATATTTTCCATATGCTCTTCCAGGTGCGCCATGTCATTGATCGAGCCCGGATAGAATTCCACGAAAATGTTGGCGGACTGGTGGCGGATGTTTCTCAAAGAACCGGTGGACATGTCGTCTATTATGATGGCTCGGTAGCCGTTTGCCACCAGTTCGTCCATCATGTGCGAACCAATGAATCCGGCCCCGCCGGTAAGAAGAACGTACTGCATGCTCAAATCCCCCTGAAATATTGTGCCGGCTGTTATTATAACAGGTTGAGGTTCGTTATTTAACCGTAACAGATTTTGCCAGATTGCGCGGCCGGTCCGGATCGAGGCCGCGGGCAATAGCCGAATAGAAGGCAAACAGCTGAAGAGGGATGATTGAAACCAGCGGGTAGTAAACCTCCGCCACCTGGGGCACCTCCACAAAGGCATCGAACAGGTTGTTGGGCAGATCCGAAACGCCGATGACAAAAGCGCCGCGCGCCTTGACTTCGGCAACGTTGGCCAGCATATGCTCCCGGGTGACATCGCACGGAGTGATGGCAACCACCGGCGTGCCTTCTTCTATCAGAGCCAGGGTGCCGTGCTTGAGTTCACCGGCGGGCATGCTTTCGGCATGCACGTAAGCCACCTCCTTGAGCTTGAGAGCGGCTTCCCCGGCAACGGCGTAGTTGATGCCGCGGGCGATATAGTAAAACTTGTCCTTGCCGGACAGTAGATCAGCAACCTCCGGGACGGCGTAGTTATTGGCTGCCAGGTTTTCTTTTATTTCGGCTGCCAGCCGGGCAAGCTCACCGGTTGCTTCTTCCAGCCTGCCGGCCAATGTAAAAGCGAGCAGGTAAAAGATTACCAGCTGGGAAATGAAGGACTTGGTGGCGGCCACGCTGATTTCCGGGCCGCAGCCCAGGTACAGCACCCTGTCGCTGACGCGTGCCAGGCTGGAACCCACCGTGTTGATAATTGAAAGCACCTTGGCGCCGCGGTTTTTGGCTTCTCTGACGCCTTCCAGCACATCCGCCGTTTCACCGCTCTGGGAGACGGCGATTACCACCGTTTCCTCGTTAACCGCCTCCCCGAAATAACCAAATTCGGAAGCGATGATTACATCACTTAAACGATGGGCTACGCTGGAAAAGAGGTAGCGGCCGATGAGTGCGGCATGCCGGGAAGTGCCGCAGGCGGTGAAGACCACGTTGCGGCTCCTGGAGATTAAACCGGCGGCCTTTTGCAGGGTTTGCTTGTCCTGCCGGAGAGTCGCCAGAATGGCATCCGGCTGTTCCATGATTTCCTTGAGCATAAAGTAATCATAACCTTCTTTTTCGGCTTTGACCAGTGAATTATCGAGCATCACCGGAGGCCGGCGCAGGCGCTTGCCATCCCGCCCGTAAATATGGAACAGATTGTGGGTCAGCACCACCATTTCCCCGTCTTCGATGAAAACGACTTGCCGGGTGCTGTCTAAAAACGCCTGGAAATCGCTGGCGACGTAAGTTTCCCCTTTGCCAATGCCCAGCACCAGGGGTGAACCCTGGCGGCAGGCAACCAGCTTGCCCGGTTCCACGGGAGATGCGACCACCAGGGCGTAGGTGCCCTTGAGGTCTTTGACGGCGCGGCCAACCGCCTGTTCCAGGGGGGCGCCGGGTTCCAGGTATTCCTCCACCAGGTGGGCTATAACTTCCGTATCGGTCTGGGAAACAAAGGTATGGGTTTTGCTCAGGCGCCTCTTCAAGGCTTCGAAATTATCGATAATACCGTTATGGGCAACAGCAATGTAGTGTTCGCAGTCACAGTGTGGGTGAGCGTTACCGGTGGTGACGCCGCCGTGGGTAGCCCAGCGCACATGACCGATACCGCTGTTGCCGGGCAGGTGGGAGAGGCTGCAGTTTTCTTCTACCTGCTCCAGTTTGCCGATACCCTTTTTGATATGCAGGTCCCCGCCGAAAACGGTGGCAATACCTGCCGAATCGTAACCCCGGTATTCAAGCCGGGCGAGGGCTGCCAGCAAGGCCGGAGCCGCCGGGCGTTTGCCGCTGTAACCAACGATGCCGCACATGAATTTACTTCTTCCAGCTGGTGCTGTTTTATTTGGGCCTGGTACACTTTCGAATTAAACCATATGGTATTACACGTTATACCTGTTGTCAAGAGTATTTTTGGCTATGTGATAGTACTAAACTAACTACAGCTGACAATAGCCCAGTATAAATTATTAATACCGCTTTTTCTTGCTTGTTACTTTGGTACTATCGAAAAGTTTTAGAAAAGCAGGGGAGCAACAATGAAAAGAACAATGTTGGTTGCCCCGTGTGCCAGAATCACCCCGGTAAGCGAACCGGTTTTATGCACCACCCAACCGAAATAGAGCCCGGCGACGAGTACGAAAAAGATATCCGCTACAGAAAGAAAACCCATATGCAAAACGGCAAATATCAGGCTTACATAAACTATGCCCCATTTGCCGTACAGCTCTATTGCGGTCTGCTGCAGCACGCCGCGAAAAATGTATTCTTCCACCATTCCGGTGGTAAAAAGCAGGATAAGCGCCGGAACCAGCGCCGCCTGCCAGGTGAGTTCGGCCACCATGGGTTCGGGTTTCAGGATAAGGTATTCCATAAACCCAAGCCCGATGCCGCTTATACCCACTAAAAGATTTATGAAGGGGCGGCGCAGGTTGAAGCCTGTTTCTTTCAGACGGAGGCCCAGCATGAAGGCTACCACCAGGGCTGCCAGAAAAAGCGGAGTGTACATGATGGGAAACCACCATATTCGGGGTACGTTTTCCAGAGGCATGGAAAGACTGACGATACGCACCATGGGCACCAGGGATAGAGAGAGGATGAGCCGGGAAGGAAAATACTCGTTCTTGAGAGCTGGAATCAGCAGGGCAAACAGCAGAATGAACCCGAAGGCGACTATGCCGCCCAGCGGGTCCACAAAAAGAGTGACGGCTTCAGCCGCGGCAATAAGCAGTAAAAATACAAATGCGAGTTTCATTTATGCCTGTTTCAGCGGTTGCTGGGAGCATTGTAGCATAAGAGGGCGGCAGATGCGCTTAACAGTCAGGATTCTTTTCAATTACGTTCAAGAAAAAATAATTGATGCGAATTTTGGTTAGTGCGGAAATATTCAGTTGTGATATAATTTCTTTCTTATATGAATATTAATAAGAGAAAGGTAAAGAGAATGGCAAAAGAGGAAATCGATTCCTCCTATTTCTGCGACCAGGACTACAACCTCTGGCTGCTTTTTTCCCACACCTGGCGGGCAATGTTCAAGGCCAGGGAGAAGGAACTGGCCGCCTACGGCATCACCCCGGAACAG
>JAFGLQ010000110.1 GCA_016928015.1 Dehalococcoidaceae bacterium | reverse complement strand
GGTAGACCCAGATGATATTACTATCGAAGGCTTGGAAAAAGGCGGAGCCGAGATCATCGTTCACGGTGCTCCTGTTATGCCTGGCGCAATGTTTACCCTTGCAAAGATTGGCAGCATCCCTATTATTGGAGCCCCGGCTGCAGTTATATCGGGCAAACCTACTGTTTTGGATGTAGTTTTGCCCCGCATTTTAGCCGGTCAAAATATTGGGCGAGAAGAAATAGAAGACCTAGGACATGGCAGTTTATGCCTTGAATGTGCTCCCTGTCATTTTCCTATTTGCCCATTTTGTAAATAAGGTTTCTTTAATAAGATAACGGGATATTGAAAATGTGGTTCTTAAAATACAAAAGATCCAGAATTACGAATGTTCTAAATGCAACAAGTTAAATCTAAGAAGGTGGACGATAATTAAGTATCAAAAAGCGCAAGGTTGAAAATAAAAATCCTGAAAAAACGTGGTCGAAGCAAGCTTATCGCTTTCTGGCCAAGCACTTCGTTTCACCAGTATCTGGCACAGTAATGCAGCAATACCGGAGGTTGTGTTTCCTGGTCATGCGCCAGTCTTCAATAGACGGTTCCGGAACCCCTCCAGGGTGAGTATGCCAGGTGCCAATTGGCTTATATCCAGCCGGACATTGTATTGGAATCGTTACGCCGTAATAATGACCGGTTGCCAGTGGCCCACCGGTTAATCCATCCGGTCCAATGCACAGGGTTTGGCCAATCTCTTTATCCGTCGGCAACTGGTCTAGCTTGAGTTGACGCATCTTGGCTAATTTCACGTTTAATCTCCTCATTATTTGGAAATGTCTCCCATCATCCGAACTGAAATATCCCGGATAGTTGCCAGGTTACGGTCCAGTACTTCAGGTTCTCTTGCCCAGATAGCTACATAGGGAAACGACCTGGCTCCGGTGTCAAAGCCGAAGTGGGCACCTACAACAAAGGCAACACTCTCAGCAATGGTTTCAGCATCAGCCCTGGGTATCCTGAAAACCCCCTCAGTGTAGTAATGAGCGGTTTCATGGATCAGGGTCTTGAGTTGCTGGGCTCTTGGTTCCTCGGGTCTTACCCAGATGAAATCCGGTGGCCTGAAAAACCCCTTGATACCCGGATCCTGATCAGGTAGGCTGTCGAAACTAACCTTAACCCCCTGAGTTTTAAGCGTGTCCATAAGGTCATTTAATAGCAGCGGATTGGCTTCACCGGTAAGGGTGGGTACGTCAAGTTCCGGCAGCGGCTCACCTTCTGTCTGGCTGATATCAAATACATGCACCACCACAAACCGGGAAGGTGAGGGTATTCTTTTTACTTGCTCATCAGCATCTACGCTAGCACCGCACTCAGGGCACGTGATTGCCCCTTTGGGCAGTTTGGCACCACATTCAGGACAAACTGGTCGAAAGCTCATAATCGGGGCTAGAATTGCGATTCCTTTCTCGCCCTTCCTGACATGCCTTTCGAGGTCCTGCCATGTCCTGTAGCCGGCTACCCGGGTGGCATCGGGACGCTGCAGCATGATCAGGATCTGGTTGCCTAGGGAGTAGTCATGGAAGCGTGACATGGTGATAAGAAGTCTTCTGAACTCTTCACTATCCTGTATTGCCTGAACGCCTTCCTTGAGCTGTTTTAGCACCTTGTCAATCTTCTTTTCAGGCTTGGCCGGGGCATCAACTGCCGAGGCCAGAAACTCGTTATCAAAAAGGCCTGACAGGTCGGCAAAAGCAGGTGGAATCAGTTCACCATAATCGGGATTGTCATCAGCGGCATTGACCTTTCTTGCGATGGTATGTCCTATGGCCTCACCGAAACCGGTAATAAGGCTGGTGCCAACGGTACCGATGGCAGTTCCGATGATTTTCGACCAGTCAATCTGGCGCATCCTTACCCTTCTTGGAACCCTGCCGGAAAACATGGAAAGCGCCGGCACGGCTTCAGGTGTTTCAATGCGGATTGCGCTGTCCCAGAGGGCTTCTTTACTTACCGCCTCACTCGGTATCAGGCTTGCCTGCTGGGGTGGCGGCTGGTCGATTACCAGGCTGGCATAGTTGTAAAGCAGCGCTCCGATTTTCTTTGAGCTTCTCCTTCGGTCATGCAGGGCAACAAGCATCTTCTCCTGGAACTCGGTAATCTCCCGGTCCCAGAGCTGGGTCTGGTTCAGGTAGTCCTCCAGGCGCATGCCGGCACCGCGGATCTTACTGTAGACCGATATGGTGTCGGCCAGGTCTTCGGCAATGGAGAGGCCGGCTTCCCTTTGCCCATCGGCAATCAGGGCTTCAGCCCGGGCAATCACCCCGAGAGACCGGGCTATGCCGTTAAACACGTTCTTGATATCCGGTTCGGTGCTCTCAAACCATTTTTCGGCAAGTCTGAGTCCCGCATCCCCGGTAGAGAACACCCGGACGAATATGGCGGTTGCAGCCCGGCGGATACCGTCCTGGTTGATGACGGCCTGGCTGTCAAGAAGAGAGGCCTGTTCTTCACCGGGTAGCTTTGAAAGGAAAGCGGTCACAAACGGTTTGTTACGGGTTGCCCTCAAGGCGTCCTCGATGGTTTCGTTTTCAAGGATTATAAGGCTGTCGAGCATGGTAGTGGTAATCAGCCTGGCATCCGATTGTGCAATCTCAACTGTTGATCTTCCAATGGAAGTGGTGGCGTTACCCTCTTCGACAAAAGAGGTCCTGACCACTTCGGTTATCCTTTCCCTTACCAGCACCGGGGATTTCATCTTCTCGATACGGCCGGGGTCCTGACCGTATCTTGGCGCAATCACAATAAGTGACTGCTTATATCGATCATATACATCCGGATGAAGCTTTACCGCCCGGGCTATGGCCATCACCCGGCCGTTACCGCTCTCCACAGCCCTGTCAGGCCCGATAATGGGAGCACCGCGGTCCAGGCTGTGGAAGTCCTCTAAGAGCAGCCCGGGATCGAGGTTAGCCGCAATGCGTTCGACCTGCACCCTGGGGGCTGCCCTTTCCCGAAGCCTGGGCTGGAGTTCGGGCGGAAACTTCCTGTTGGGCTGGAAGGTAAACGGGTCATGGCTGGCAATGAGCTCATCCGCCTCATAAACTTTATAGACAAATTCATATCTACCCATTTGGTTAACCCCGGTTGCCCAGGTGAGTTCATCGCCTGCAGGGGTATAGCCGTCATCGGGTACCGGCGGGCAGAAGGCGGAACTTGTCCAGTGGCCGGTGTTGGCATCACGGCAGCGCGATCCCCAGGAGTCCGGCACCGGCAGTTTAATATTTTGAGCAAAAACCGGCGCACTCATCCGGTGGCCGCCGGTCATGGAGTAGTCCTGCACCGAGCCCACGATTATCATATCCAGGATCTTAATCCGGAAGGGGGCTCCAGCCCTTTCAAGGGTTTTCATCAGTTGCTCATCCTGGGGTGAGGGATTGACCTGACCGGAGGGGTGATTGTGGGCAAGTATTATAGCTCCGGCATTGGCCAGAATGGCTGCCCGGATGATGGCATCTACCGCAACAGTCGAAGAATCCCGGGTTCCCAGATTTACGATGAAGAGCCCGACACAACGGTTGCCGGTGTCAAGCAGTATTGCCATCAGGTATTCCCGGTCGGCCAGGCGCATCAGCCGGAAGAAGGGCTGGGTATCTTCGGCATTGGTTATCTGCGGGTTTTTGGCCGGGTCGTAGAGTGGATCCCTTACCAGGCGGGTGGTCACGTCCAGCCGGCCAAACTCCGGCGGTATGATCTCGGTACCACCCCGGCCGAAACTCTCGAGTTTATGGATATACGGATCGGGGAAAGGTACCTGATATCTCACCTGCTTGAAGGGTACCAGAGTAGTTCCATGGTTATTTGCCATCCTGGCAGGAGAGGTTGAGGTGCTTGTCCGGTGGATCTCGACACCCCTTACCGACTTTATCTTCTTTACCGGCACGCTGGTCTTGACTATCAGGGTGCCGATAGTCGAGCCGGATTTAACGGTAGCAGCCGGATCCAGGCTCAGTACTTCACGCTTAACCTTTGACAGCCGCTCTTTGATAAGCCTTCTACCATATGACCGGCTGGCCTGCTGGTAGCTTACCGGGATGTGAATAGAGTATTCGTATTGGGTGCTGCCTGCTTTAGCCGATTTGTACTCAAAGTTACCTATGAGTTGCTCGATTCTACCAAGCACCGTTCCCGGGGCATGCCCGGCGGCCTTGAAATCACAGGCGTAGTAGAGCGGTTCGATGCGCTTTCGCCAGCCCCTGACCCAGTCGAGGATCTCGACGCTGCCATTACCGCAGACGACCTGCCTGGCCGCGTTGTGTTTCTCGGTGGCCTGGCTGCCCAGTTCTATCAGCATGTCGAAGTTATCCGGGTCCATGGCGGCCGTTTCCTGGGCCAGGCTTGCCACCGATAACAAATGCTTGGGGACGCACCATTCATTGATGCTTGAGAGCGAGCAGGGGCAGGTGGCATCGGTTATGTGCAGCTGCAACTGCTGCAGTTCAGCAAGCAGCGTCTTGTACTGCCAGTCAAGCATGCTTTTGTGGCTCTTTTGGGCAACACCTGTTGTATTACTGCTCATGCGTTCTTCCCTGTATTTCGATCCTGCGGTCTCTTTAGTCTAAGATTAAGCTTCAATTTCACCTTTCGGGCCCTTTTCGGCCTGAGCGACGGGTAAACCCTGACCAGGCTGGGCTCACCCAGCGGGTTTTGCCCCCTGGCAATTATCCGCGAATTCGCCGGCCTAAACAGGCTGTTTCTTTCCAGGTTTGCCAGCAGGTTTAGCAGTTTCCTCATCATTACCCCCGGGTACAAACGGATTAATGCCCCACCTGGCCAGGGCCTGCATCTGGTTCATGGTGGCCGACTGGCCGGCAGCATAGGCATTAAACAGCGGGCTGGCCATCGAAGCCATGGCCGAACCCATCGCCTCGGCAAAGGCACTCATCTCACCCAGTTTGGAACCTGCCGGCTTCTCCTGGTCACCCGAAAACATCTTCTGAACCAGTGCCGGGGCCAGGGCTTCAAGCATCGAGCTTGAGCGGCTTTTGGTACCGTTATTGTTATCTTGATCTGTCTGAGCCTGGCCGGCATCGCCGGCCGGACGCTGGACCTTTGCCTCTACAATGGCATCCAGGTTACTACCCAGAGCGGCGATGCCGGTTTTGATTTCACTTCTTACGCTATCAAGCTTGGAATCGATCTTGGTATCAACTGCCTCATCGAGGGTTTTGCCGATCACCGACAAGCCCTGGCTCAGTTCCTTCCTGATCGAGTCAAGCTCACCTTTTATGGCACTCTCAATCCGCTGTTTAAGAATCGGATCAAGGGCGGCTACTACCTCGGGGTCAGAGGCGTATTTCTTGATGGTCTCTTCCAGTCCCACGGTTACCCTCCTTATTTAATCTTTAACCTTACCGGCTCAAAGATCTCCGGTGCGTGCTGGCGGGCAATACTTAAAGCCTGCTTTTTGTTCAAGGCATTGGGCAGTTCAGCTATCGCCCTGGGGCCGCAGTGGGGACAGGCAAGCATTGAATGGATATCGGCATGCCTGTCAGTGTTTGCCTGGGCTTCAAGCGACTGGGCAATGCGGCTCACCCGGCCGAGTTCTTCGCCGGCCTGTTTGGCCTGGGTCTGCCAGTAGCTGGCCTCCTGCCTAGCTTCATCCAGATCGCGCTCCTTGAGTTCAAGGGTCATCTCATGGCGCAGGCAATCGGGGCAGTTGTTTTCAGAATTACTCATTTCTACCTCCTCATTTTGGGTACTGGTTTCTTTTTCGTTTATAACTGAGTTATTGAAAGTGGCAGCCGCCTCACCCAGCACCAGGCTCTGGAGCATCTTGTTTAAGGTAAGCCCAGCTGCTTCGGCCCGGGCAAGCAGCTTTTCTTTCTGGTCTTTGGTAACCGAGACTGAAATGGTCGGCATGGCTACCTCACCACCACATCGATGCCGATAAGCCCGCCCAGGATGGTAATAAGCGGCAGGATTATCCACTTGACTAGGGTTTCGGTGGTCCTGGCCGCCCCGCACAGTTTTCCGGTCTGGGTGGTAAGCTCATAAACCGCCTTTTCGATGCGGTCCAGGCGTTTTTCCACCAGGTCCTGGCTTGATTCACTCATTATCTCCTCCGCTGCCCGTACTCCAGAAAAGGTGACCGGCAAGATATCCCGCCGAAAATACCAGCCAGCCGGTAAGCACCGTCTGCCACTCATGGTGATGGCCCAGCCACACACCCAGACTGACCAGCGCCACGATCCAGAAAAACTGGTACCTGGTCCAGCCTTCCCGGATGATGTAGGTCCAGGGCCGGCCGCCGATCCTTTTCCAGACCCATACGTATATTCTTTCCAGTATCAATTACTCTTCCTCAAAGACCCGGGAAGTACTCACACATCCAGTTGGTTCCATCTCCATGGACACAGTTATAGCGCGCATCGTTCCAGATACCCTCATGCAACCAGCCGTTGGGGCAGCCCGCGTCCAGGTAGTTGAAAAGAGCCTGGTAGTTATACCAGTACATGTTGCCAGGTTCCCACGTGTGGTGCACCGGGTAGGCCGTGCTGGTTCCCTGGAGCTGCTGCCGATGCAGCCCCTGGGAATCCACCCAGTAATCGATGACATTACTCAGATTTGCCGTGCGGTAATGATTACCTGAGTGCTTTATCCAGTGGGCCTGCTCGGGCGCTACACCGTATTCAAAGGTTCCCGGTCCGGTATGGGCAAAGGTCCAGACAATGCCGGCGGGCACGTGATTTGCCATGGCGGTATGGTCCGGATCGGTAACCGGCGGCTGGTATGGGTCTTCATACTCGGTTACCTCAAACATTACCGTAGTCTCTCCGGCTATTACCTCGAAGTGGCCGGCACGGGTTGGGGTGTGATGCCAGGTATAGGTTTTCTGCTCACCGGGTTCGAGAGAGATAGCGGTTGAGAGGTTGGTGTCGGGGCCCAGGTTAAGCTCGAAGTTAACAGGCGTCGAGCCGATGTTGGTGGCATCTACCCTTACCTCAAGGCTCTCTCCAACTGTAATCCGTTGCGGTATCACCCTCAGGTTACTGAATACAGTGATAACCCGGGGGTCTTCCGGTTCGGCCGGCTCCTCTGGCTCGGGGTGATCGTAATATATATGGTTTTGCAGATCATTCAAGCTTTCAAACAACTCGCCGCAGTACGGGCAAACGTGCGCATCAACCGGCGGCGGCTCTGTGGGCGGTAGTTCTTGCGGATGATAATGGTACAAGTGAGCGGTGAGCCCATCCTGGCTGCCGAAAGTCTCATCGCAATACGGACAGGGGAACAGGCCGGTATCTTCATCCGGAGAAGGGCCGCTCGCCTTATTCTTTGACAATGCCCACCAGGCAATACCTCCCAAGGCTAAGGTGGCAAGCAGGTTATTTTGCATTTATCTGCCTCCCCTTCTAAGCAGCACTAAGACTGCTATCAGGCATCCGGTTGAATGCCCGAGCATAAAGTTAACAATTATTTCTGTCATAAATCCCTCCTTAAGCCGGAAATACCATCTCGATTGCGTAGGTAACTTTCAGCTGGCCGGTATCCGGTACGGTAATGGTCGAAGCCATCACGTCTCTTGAAAAAAGGAAGTTGTAGATGTACATGTAGTTATCGGCACACAGCCTGTAGATAAGGCCGACTTCGTTGACCGCGACGCTTGAGCCGGAGTTGTTGTTGAAGAAACGAACCAGGCTGGTGCCGGCTGTTTTCGACACCCCGTCGTAGCTGAAGGTAAAAGACTGGGTGGACTGATAGTCGAGCTGGCCGGCACCGCTGCCGTGGCCGATCAGGCTGCCGAGGTTGTGGTGTTCAAAGCTTTCGGCCGTGCCGCTGCTGCCGACCACGATGCCGAAATGGTCCCGGGTGGCTGAAGCGCGGATGCTGCCGCTCAGTCCGGAAGTGGCCGTGCCGTCCTCCAGCCGCTCGAAGTCGATGCCGGTCGAAGAGGACGATCTGCCGGAACTGATGCCTTTTGAGGTATTGCCGCGTATCGAACCACCGGTGTCCTTGAGGCTTAAGGTGCCAGCACCAAAGGCGGTACCGGTGGGGTTTCGAAGCGTTATGGCCATAGCCAGGTAGTTATAGGCATTGCGGTTCCAGCTGTGAGAGCGCTGCCTTTGGGCATGCAGGGTGTTGCCTTTGCTATCAAAGACCTCGATTTCGAGAAATGTGCGCGGTACCGGGATGCCAAGCTCCCGGCCGAGCCGCTCCATGTCTCGATATTTATTCTCCTGTTCGGTGTCTTCAATATATGGCACTCTTTCCATGACGTTCTCCTAATAAACTAAAATCCAGGCCTGAGCCCCCAGGGGCTGGGAATAACCTGCTCCGGTGGCGCTCGATTTCAGTCTGATCCAGTAGAGCCCGGTAATGCCGGCAATAGAGTCAATGTCCCAGTCGGCCGGCCTTTCAAAGGTAAACCAGCGCTTGCCGGAGCTCTGGTAGTTACTCAGCTGGTTTAAGATCGGGGTCAGAGTTCCCCAGGCGCCCGCACCCTGGCTGTAGAGCAGCTGGTTTAAGGTGATATCGGCCCCAACCGTGCTTATGTTTAATACTATTCCGTCAAACTCACCTGAATACCCAATGGCATACCAGTCATCGATGGCCCCGTCGGGTTGGAGCAGGGTCATGTTATCGGCCGTCGAATCGTTGGCTTCGGTCGTTTCATCAATCTCGAGACCGTCCTCGTCGTGAGACACGGCACCGCTAACCGGGTACACAGTAGTCGCCTGTGCAGAGTGGTTTAAGACCGGCTCGGGTATGGGCAGGTTTTGTGTGACCGGATGACCGCCGCCGGATGCGTCGGCCACAACGGCAACATCTATGGCGGGTACCGGTACTGCCAGTATGGGCGGGTCGATCAGGCGGTTGGTGGCCCCGGTCATGTAGATAATCATCTCCTGCAGGTCATACCATTGGGGTTTGTACAGGGTGGTATTGGCCATTCTGAGGAAATTGTGCCCGGTGCCGAAACTGGCCGGGAGGCGCTGGAGCCGTGCGCCGTCATGATAGTAGATATCACCCTCAGCTTGGGGAGAAGACAGCCCACCGAGGTTATACAGCGAATGAGCGCCCCAGTCCTTGTCCCCGTCGATGACAAGCTCGCTTAAGCGGCTTATACCACCGGCTAACCCCTGGGGCAGATAGCTCATTATTCAGCCCCTCCGATCTCATCGATGGTGCATCGGAGTACCGTTACCGGTACCGAATATCTGAGGTTGATTTCGTCTCCCGTTCTCCAGGGAACGGTAAACATATAGCTGGCATTCCCGTTAAGATCACTGCCGGCATTCAGGTTTTCAGTAACGGTTACTCCGCCAACGGTCCTTGCCACCCTCATCAAGCCATCGGTATCTGTGCATACATAGATTCTCAGGTAGCTGGGGCTGCTGGTGGGGGTTATGGGAGCCGCCAGCCAGTCAGCCTCGGCTGCGACGATGGCCGTGTTAAAAATACTGGCTTTGGCAATCGGAAACAGCCGGCTTATCTGGCCCAGGGCCAGAAACAGATCCCTGGTTTTAATAACGTATTTGGAGCCGGCCTGGGCTTCGATGCCGGCCGGCAGAGATCCGAAGGTTATAGAGCTTGCGGTATTTGTGGTTATCAGCCTGACAAAGTCCCGGTCGCCAATGCGAAGATAGACCAGGTAATTAGACCAGATGCCGGGCGTCCAGTTTTTCTGGGAGTCGATAAGACTGGTCGAAGTGCCGGATACGCTCACGCCCTCGTCCTCACCGGTCATTACCCAGTTGGCACCGATCGGTGGATGATGAGGCGGAGTGTAGGGTAATGGACCAGGTGGTTCCGGACATACTGGTTCAGGCGGCGGTGGCGGTGTTTGGGGAGCTGCCGGAGCCGGGTCGAGGCTCAGCCGCCGTATCTCCATATCCACTTTATTTCCAAGCCGTTTCACGCGTTTCTCCTTATGGCAGCAATGGCGATTATCACCCCGCCGGCAACCAGGGCAATGGTGGTCCAGCGGGCGATACCCGGTATCTCTTCAGCTTCTACTTTGATTGAGATCACCAGGAAGGCAAGGGCCGCAACGAACAGGGCAATGGCTTTAAGCAGTGCTGGTACAATTGCCAGGGGAACAGCAGCCATGGTAACCGACGGCTGCCCGAACTCTGAACCGATTACCGTACCTTCCATGCAGACGGTATAAGAGTCAATGGCATATACCCGGTCGGCCCTGACTCCATCCGGCAGGGCTATCTGCCAGCCGTGCAGGGAGAGGAAGTTGATGCCCCACCAGTCATAAATGCCGGCAATCGGCCAGGAAAACCTGATCCTTACCCGGATGCGGGTTCCGGCCCGAAGGCCTTCCACATCAGGTACCAGGTTGTTTAAATCATTCGGATCACTGACATCTGCCAGTGTAAGCCAGGCCATGGTTTGCCCCCCTTAGTTACTGTAGTTGCGAGATTCCCAGTCAGTATTTCCATTTTCATACCCCATCATTTATCCCCGCCTACGGTCAGGTCAGGTGTGCTGATTACGATAAGGGCAGCAGCCAGAATCACCGGCCAGTTATTCCTGATCCAGTCATATTTTGAACCGTCATCCGGCAGGGATGATCCGTTTGCATCGACCGGTACATCGATAATCACCGTGCCACAGGTTGACCAGGTTGAGAGCTGGCGTAAAGCTGCCTGCTTCATCTCCCACCTACACCCGGGTATTTCGGCTGCTGTAGCCGCTTGTTTCCCGGGGGCCTATCCCTGAATAACCACCCTGGTTTTTAAGCGGCCAGAGCCTTATCTCGGGGATGGCAATGCCCTGCTCGGGTCTTGCCGGATCGCTCTCAAACTGTCGAAAGGTCGGCGGCATCAACTCACCATCACGCACCTTAATCCTTGATGACCAGTTACTAATCGAGTAGTCCGGGTTAACCGTAAACTCCTTGGCGTATTCAGCCCCGGACTCTTTATGCTGGGAGGTGATGCGATATTGCCCTGGATCAAGCCGCGGGTTTCTGGTAATCAGGAAATTACCCAGGTAGTCATTAGGTGGGTTTGACACCGGCCCCCAGGCGATGGTGTCTTGCTCCTCGACAGTGCGCCACCATCCCAGGAAGCGATCCTGTAGCCGGACGGTACATTCACCGGCTTCAGCCCTGCGGCTGGGCGGGTATCCCAGCGGGTATACATCAACCCGGCCATAGATCGTGTGGGAATCCGGTTCACTGGACAGGTTTACATCCACTATCACCGTGCCACTGGTTGCCCAGAGCGTGTTCTGGCGCATCGAAAGCCTTTCCATCAAGGCACCTCCTTTGATAAATAGTGCCTTCGCTAGTAGCGAACGATGGCGCCCCTGACACCCGATATCTGAAACTCGGTGGATGCAGCAATCATGACAGCGTTGGCTTCGGTCAACCAGATCTGCAGCCTATCCCTGGGCCTTATCTCGATGCGCTGGCCGATGGTGTACATCATGTTTCGGTCGGTGAAGTTACTAACCACTCGATAGCTCACATCGACAATCTGCCGGGTTACAATGCCATTGGGATCGGTGCGTACTAGTTCCACCCGGGAGTTGGGGGCACAGTCGTCCAGGCCAGCAGCCGATTCAAAGTAGCAGCTCATCACATCCCCCGGGCGGATAACAAATACGGTTGAATCGGGTCCGATGTATTCGGCTACCATGGTGCGGGTGGCTACCACACTCGGGTTAACGGTAACGTTAGGGTCGTTTTGGGTAACTCGGTATTCGTCTTTTATCTCTACTGGTTGGGTCATATTAAACCTCTCAAATTGTTGTTTATTTGCCTAGTGAATCGAAGAGAGCAGCCGTTCGAGCTGGGCATCCATAAGATTCGGTCCGGCAGGGACGGCCTGCTTGGACGGTGCCGGGGGCATGTAGGGCTTAGGCTGACTGGCCTGAGCCGGGGCTACGGTGTTAATCAGGTTTCTTATCCACTGGTCCAGGGGTATAAGGTCGCGGGTGGCATCAAATGCCAGGAAAGTGGCTGCCGTGCGGCTGAGGCCCTTGCCGACCAGCCCGCTCATAAACTGGACCATGGCTCCGCCGGCAAGCAGCTTGAGTAAGCCGCGGGTGATGTTACTTGAGTTATCGGGTAGAGCTGCCTCGAGGATCTCAGATGTAAGCAGGGCCACTGTTCCACCACCCAGGGCACTGCCAACCGGCACACCGAAGATCTCCAGCCTGGCAAGGCCCCCGAGTAGATGGTTTTGCTTCATATTAAGCTCGAGCTTGTCTTCAATTCCCTGGTTGCTTTGGTTGTTCTCGGCAGGATGGTGCATCTGCTCCATAGATGCTTCCAGCTTGTCGGAAAGCTTCTCGATGGCGGCTTGGGTTGAGGTAAGGTAATGATCCTGAGCCATCACCGCCTGGGCGTTTCCAGACAGTTTGCTCACTTCCTGCTCGGTGGCAAAAGCCCGAGACAGAGCCCTTGCGGTTTCCTCGGGTATGGTACGTTTGCCTGTTTCAGGATCAACGGTAAGTAAATTAAGTTCAGTCATGGTTATCTCCTTATTTGCGTTTTGCGCGTCGCTTCATGTCCTGGGAAACGCATGCCTGGAAGGCCTTGCCTTTCTTGCCCTTGCATGCCCGGGCAGAAGGCCCGATGGAAACTTTCTGTGCCATGTTTGCGGTCATTTTCCCCTCCGATTTAGTGATCCAGGGGAGAGGTGCCAGGCAAAAAGGGCCCGGGGAGGCCCGCCAAAAGCTGAGCACCTCTCCCCGGACCCTTTTATATTGCGGCATGGTTTGCCGCTTGTTATGGGGTTATTATTTTATTTATAGCTAAAACCGTCAAGTATTTATACGTAAAATACAGAAGTTTTATATGTAAGGCATACACGGGGTATTTATAAATGGGAGGATTTCGGGTATTTATATGTACATGCCTAATCGACGCAACATTCAGCATTCAAAGGTTTATAGCTAAAACTTGAAAGCAATTAATTACCTGAACATGGTATTAGCTATAAAGCTTAGGAGGATCCCTTTTAATAATATCGAATCCGCCCCAAGGTTTTTTCGGGAAGCCCCCTTGGCTAATAAACACTTATTACATGAGTGCAAATAGCACTGCATCAACATCACTTTAAGGAGAGATTTCTTGGAGGCAAATACGCTCGCCCAATCGCTGTAAGTCGTTGGGTCTTGATATTATCTTGACATTTACTCCTGTTTTCTTGACACCATCTTGACGCAATTTTGGCTACAGTGATTTTCGTTCGAATACAGCGAATATGAGCGATCAGGCTAACACGTTTCCTTTACAAGCATTGATGGAGCAAGGGTGAATTTTTCGATTGTGCGTCGGTATATTGCCATTGTGATAGCTATTATTGGCATTGCAATGCTATTGCCGGCTGTCGTGAGCTGCTGTTACAGAGAGTCTGCAGTAGCCTTTGCTTTCCTTGCGAGTTCAGGTATTGCACTGGCTGTTTCAGTTGTACTATTTTACCGAACAAAGCAAAAACCGGCATACATAACCTATCGGGAAACGATTCTTATTGTTGTAGGCAGCTGGTTCGGAGCCGCTTCGGCTGGAGCTTTGCCTTATCTTATAACCGGCACTTTCCCGGGCGTAATAGACGCCTTCTTCGAGTCTGTCTCTGGATTTACTACCACCGGAGCCAGTGTAATGACAGATATCGTATCGAACCCCTACGGAATCTTATTTTGGCGTTCGTTCACACAATGGCTAGGCGGCATGGGATTGATTGCATTATTTGTCGCATTGTTCCCCGTGTTTGGTATGGGAGCAGCCAGAATGCTTGAAGCCGAAACGCCTGCTGGACAGGAAGGTGAAAAGTTAAACCCAAGGCTCAGGATTGCCGTCAGACGCTTATTGATTATCTACGTAGCCCTGACCCTGCTTCAAACCATTTTTCTTATTGTTTCAGGCTTGCCGTTATTTGACAGCATTAATCTTTCCTTTACGTCTATAGCCACCGGAGGTTTTGCGCCTACTGCATTGAGCATAGAAGATTATCACAACGGTGCTGCTGAAATTGTAATCATGGTATTTATGTTTCTAGGTGGAATCAATTTCAGTCTTTTCTACTGGCTGGTATTCCGCAACCAATTTAAACGGGTGTTAAAAAATGTGGAATTGAGGCTCTATGTGGCAATTGCGTTAATTGCCCTTGTGATTGTTAACTATGACCTGATTGTAAATATGGGCATGACTTTCAGCGAAGCTATTAGGGTAGGTTTTTTTAATACACTTTCCATCTCTACAACTACGGGTTATTCGACTACCGATTTCAACACCTGGCCCAGCCTGTCAAAGGCAGTATTATTAATTCTAATGGTGATTGGCGGCTCAGCGGGATCAACCGCCGGAGGAATGAAGGTTATCCGGATACTTGTGCTTGGAAAATATCTTCACAGGGATATTCTGAAATTTTTTAACCCGCAGAGGATAATCTCGTTGAAAATTGAAAACTCTGCCTTATCGGCAACGGCAGAAAGGCGAGCAATCGAATTAATACTGATGTATTTGACCGTGCTTGTAGGTGCGACTCTTGTCATGAGCGCAATCGGACTTGATATAGTAAGCGCCGTTTCCTCCGTTGCTTCATGCATGGCAAGCGTTGGCCCCGGATTTGGCCAGGTCGGTCCTTATGGCAACTATGCGGCTATTCCTTCAGCGGGTAAGGGAGTGCTGATGTTTGCCATGATGTCTGGGCGGGTGGAACTGTTTTCGGTATTAGCCCTGTTTTTACCCTCATTCTGGAAGCGGTTCTAGATATTCCGGGGATATTGCGCAACTGCTGCTGGCGCCCTTTTAACGGCTGGAGGAATTTTAGCTATAACCATAAATAATAACGAAGCCGCTATTCGCTGATGCGGAGGCGATACCCAACACCGGGCTCTGTAATCACGAGTTGCGGCCTTTTCGGATCGGGCTCTATTTTACGTCTCAAATTGGATATATTAACATGCAGCATGTGGAACTCGTTGCCGTATTCATAGCCCCACACTTCGTTTAATAGATGGCGATGGGTCAAAACCTTTCCGGCATGCTGTACCAGAACCTTCAATAAATTGTATTCGTTAGGTGTCAATTGAACTTCTCTGTTGTCAATAGTTGCCATTCTCATGGAAAGGTCTACTGTAAGCCAGCCGAAACTGTATACCGGGTCGCCAGCGACCTGGATAGAGCGCCGCAGTGCAACCCTCAGGCGAGCAAGCAATTCACCCACGCCAAAAGGCTTGGTCAGGTAGTCGTCGGCACCAGCGTCGAGCGCCTTCACTTTGGCATTTTCAGAACCACGGACCGATAATATGATTATTGGTATCTGAGTCCATTCCCGAAGCATCCTTGTGACTTCGATGCCATCGATATCAGGAAGTCCAAGGTCAAGGATTATGGCTTCCGGTTTCTCTTCAACAATTTTTAAGAGAGCCTCGTTTCCGGAAGACGCTTCAACCACCCTATACCCCTGCGAAGATAGGGCTACCTGTAAAAAATGACGGATAGAATATTCATCATCAACAATCATCACCTTTGCATTTTTCACCCATCTTCTCCTCTCGTCGGTCAGTGAAATCTGTTGAGGGCAAATAAATTCTGATTAGCGTGCCTCCACCAGGAATGCTGACCGCTTCTATTCGCCCACCGTGGACTTCAACAATGCCTTTGCTGATTGATAACCCCAAACCCGTTCCAGTAACGTTATCAGGACGTTTGATGCGGTAAAATTTGTCGAATATGTAAGGCAAATCCTGCTCGGGAATCCCGATTCCCTGGTCGGATATCTCGATGATCGTTTTCTGCCCAGCCTGTCGGGCACCAATATCTATTGATGATCCCGGCGGAGAATATTTTATTGCATTGTCAATTATGTTGATCAAGACCTGAACAATAAGGCCGAAGTCCACACAAACAAAAGCAACATCGTCCGGTATGTCAATTCTGATTGCATGCCCCCGGCTGCGGGTTCCCATATGTTCAAGAGCAGCCCCAATCAGGTCCTGTACTTCAGAGGGCTGTTTTGAAAGCGTAAGCGCCCCAGCTTCTATCTTTGATTCATCCAGCAAGTTGGTTATGAGGTGGTTCAGCCGCTCGGCTTCCTCGCGTGCAACTTGAATCAAGTTCATTTTTGAGATGGTATCCATCTCCATATGTTCTTCCTGTAAACTACTCAATGTGCCTATTATCGATACCAGCGGTGTGCGCAGATCATGGGAAATTGAGTTCAGCAGGGCATCTTGCAGTTTTTCAGTAGCTTTCAAAACCTCGGTGTCGCGCAGCTCTTCGGAAAGTTTGATGCCTTCTATGGCTACAGCCACCAGGTCGGTATATGCTTCTAAAAGCCTTTCCTGCTCTGGGTTCAGGCTGCCTGAAGCTTCAACAGCTCTCAACAGCATAACACCGGTAATCCCCTTTGCCGTCATCAAAGGTAAATAGAAAGCTTGCCTTTCTTGGCTATCTTCCGGGGATTGCTGAAACCTTTGTTTTTCATGATAGCAACGTCGTACTGCTTCGAGTTCTCTCCCTTGAAATTCTCTGTTATCCAATATTCCATATGCCTTGAAGTCGGCTCTGCCAGGTTCAGGTAATAAAATGGTTACCTGATAACCAAATGTTTCTTTCAACCGTAAAACAACAGCTTCCACAGAAGATTGGAGATCTTTCGAAATTGCCAGGTCCCGTCCGAGTGCGTAGAGCACTGCGGTTTCCTTCTCGCGTTGCGTGGCAACGGCAGTTTGATGCCTGATTCGTGAAGTAAGAAAACTGATGGTAATACCTACTCCCAGCAACACAACAAAGGT
>JAFGLQ010000109.1 GCA_016928015.1 Dehalococcoidaceae bacterium | reverse complement strand
TTGCCGTTGCCGGCTGAGTTATGTTAGTATAATTGACGTCTCGGGGTGTAGCGCAGCCTGGTAGCGCACCTGAATGGGGTTCAGGTGGTCGACGGTTCAAATCCGTCCACCCCGATTTTTCCCAACTCTTAACGTAATAATTCTACAAATAATATCAGGCGATCCTGCTGGCTTGATAAGGCGCTGTTAGGTAATTAAACAGGACCGTGCAATCGCCACCACTTGTTCGAAGGGTACCGTCAGGTTGGCTGTTATCTCCAGCACAAATATCCCTTTATTCCCCTGTTCCGGCTGGAAACTGAACCATAAATTGTTACTATCCTGTTTAGGTATAAAAATACCAGTCTGAGCACAGTACACCTCAACCATCGACGCCCCCGGTACTTTATACGGCGGAATGCAGAAACCGTCTTCCAGATATCTGATGGTTACTGCCATCCGGCAAGAGAATTCAAACCGGTTGCGGAAACCGGCAGCATCTGTATGGGCTACCAGTTCTTTCTCTATTTCCCGGTCGGAAACAAGCAGTATTACTTCTTCGCCATAAGCGAATATCTCTCTGATATTATAGCTTGGCGGGAGGTAGCCGGGCACCGGAACAGCCCGCCCCGCCAGAGCAGAGGCTTCCTCCAGGGAAACTTCATGTGCAGAAGGTTCGAGAAAATAATCGAAGCTATCTCTGATGACTTCGATACGGCAGGGCAGCACACCCAGAAGGGAACCGTCTATGTCGACTTCAATACCAAAGGAGTATTTCCCGGGCTTGGCATCCGGAAGTACTGTGATAACCAGCAAAACACTCCGGCTTCCCAGGCCGGACCAGTCCCAATCCCGGCTTCGAATAACCGAAATACATGCATTGTTATTGTCAACCACCAGGTTCATTTCGTCTATGGCCATCTTGCCGGGGATGGAAAGGTGGATCATATTGTTTCGAGTTGAACCAACCCAGGTGGTTATGGACTGCCGGTACCGGATTTTACAGACAAGTGAATCATTCTCCAGAGTCACTTCGGAGGTATCCACCGGCGGCCACGGGTTTTCCTCTCCCTGCTGGTGTACGTTTGCCCGGTATGCCGGACCGCCGGGTGTGGCGACGATATCATCAGGAGCCATTGTCACTCCGGCAATCCCGTCCGCTGCGGGGATTAATCCAGCAACAGCATCAGACCGACAGCCGGCCAGAACAGGCACAATAATTAACAATGCTCCAGCCGTTAACAGTAACAGTTTTAACCGTATAGTTTTCTGCCATGCTGTAAAATTTGTCATCGCGTTTCCTCGAATCCAGCAAGAGCAGCCAGAATGTCCAATTCCCGGACAAGGTTTTCATCCCCGATAATCCCGGCTTCCGCCTCAAAGTATGCACTGAACTGTTCGAAAATCTGCCGGTAAGGAGGGGAAACATACAATGGCAGGGACTGTCGTTCCCACTCGCCCGGTTCGGTCGGTGGCGAAATGATGCCCTCTTCGCGGTTTATACGCGGTTCCCAGGGATAACTTATGTGGGCATGCTGCCGTTCATCGATAATCCAGTTCCTGGCAAGATCAGCATACCGTGTCAGTAAAACACCCTTGCGAATGCCGCTGTTGGCGAAAAACTCCGGCTCCATGGCGTCCAGCTCCACCGTCGTCTGGTTGCTGGCAAGCTTACCACTGCGGTCTTCGTAGCTTACCCTGAGTTCCAGGCTGCTGTTTTCGGCGGTCTTTTCCAGTTTCAACAGTACCAGGCCGCCTTTGGTTTGTCCGTCCTGCCTTTTGGAAGGGAAGAGGGTATTGATTTTCATCAGTTCGCCGGTAGCTTCATCGGCCTCCTGGCTGCCGTAAACCTCTTCTATCCTCCATCCTTCAGCCTCCAGGTTCAACTGTAAATCAAAAACCAGCGGGGTCACCATGTATTCGAACTCTTCGTCCATCCTTTCCTTGAATTGACCGGGGGAATGTACCGAATAGTAATTGGCGCCGCGGGTGCCGGTTATATATTCGACAAGCGCCGAGTTGAAATCGACGCCAATGCCTATAAAGGTGGTATAAAGATTATCACCGGAATTTTCTGCAAGCCGATCAAGGAAGCTGTTCCTGCCGGTATCGCCTGTATTGGGCATGGCATCCGTTATGAAGATAATGCGGTTTTCATATTCTTTCGGATTGCTGTTTGGGTAATCTGCAAACATTGCAGATGCCATTTCCATACCGGCTTTCAGGTTGGTGCTTCCACCGGCTTCGATTTGCAGGATATGCTCTTTGATTGCCGTCATGTCCGTTCCGGCCACCGGATTGAGGGGTTTGGCCAGGAAAGCATCACCGTTGAAAAGCACCATTCCAACACGGTCATCGTCCTCCAGATGATCGAGCAATGCGGCTATCGATTGGGTAGCCGCCTGAATTTTGGCCATCGCTTTCTCTTCTTCATCCAGTTCTGATATGTTTCCGTACTGGTCATAATAATAGTGGTTGAAGGAACTGGACATGGAGCCGGATATGTCAAGCACGATTACCAGGTTCAGTTTCTTTCGCTGGAAATCGCTTTCCTTCATACCCGAATTGAGGCCTACTGAAAGGTAATATTCCACCTCGCCGGACAGCGGATCCCGGGTGACAGCGTAGCTGTATGACGGGCAAAAGAGTTCCCGGCATTCGTCCGCCTGACCGGTATCGAAGTAGTAATCGTAGAACAATCCTTCACAGGTAATATCCGTGGGAAGTGGAAGGTAGCCGTTTTGTATATTCTGCCGGAAGTTATTTATGTCCTTGGCTCCGCCAGTCGAAAAACCAATATTGTCATTATTGCCAGCGGATGGTGGCTGTGTGAGTGTCACCGCCGGTGGAACCACTATTACCGGTGGCGGAGAAGAACCTGTTGCAGGCTGCTGGCTGGTTGATGGAACAATTGCAGGGATACCTGTAAACTGCCAGTCATCCACCCTGACAAGCTGCACCTTCGATTGCGCCTGGTTTAAAAGCACAGGAACGGCAATGGATAATACCATCACCAGCGCAAGTATTAGACTGGCGGCCAGCGCCGGCTGCCATACCGGGCGGCCGGGTTTGAACAGGCTGCTGATATCAACGGCTCGATGTTTTAGCCAGTTCCTAATCACCGGAAGGGATAATCCCCGCCGCTGTTTGGAGGCATCATAAGCCTCCATCAAGGTATGCTTGAGCTGCGCGCGGTGGCCAGGCAATTCGATATCCGGTTTGTTGATTTTTCTTAATTTTTCATCCAGTTCTTTTTCGTCCACGTCTTCACCTCTGTAAATAAAACCCCGATTGGTTAAGAAAGTTGCATTTACTCGAGCATGTTTTTCAGTTTCTCAAGTCCCCGGTGCAGCAGTGATTTAACCGTGCCCTCGCTTTTTCCCAGTATCCGGCCAATTTCTTTTAATGGCTTGCCCTCGAAGTATCTCAGGGCTATAACTTCCTGGTATTTGAAAGGCAGACAGATGATGCTCTGGTGCAGAGCCAGAAATTCCTCGTGCCTGGCTAATTCTTCTTCAGCCTGCCTGATTTCTTCTTCCGGCGGACAACCGGCCTGTTCCAGCAAAACGGCGTTTTCCTCCAGGCAGATCTGCCGGCGTTTCCTGCCGCGATAGTAATCAGCTATTTCGTTGGCCGTAATTCGGTACAGCCAGGAAGAGAAAGGAGCGCCCCTCCAGCGGAAACTGCCGATGCTCTTGAGTGCTTTAATAAACACCTGGGAAGTGATATCCCGGGCGAGCTCCACATCCGTTGTGCGCTTGAGCGCGTAGCCGAAAATCTGCGGGTAGTATTTTTCGTACAGCTCGCCAAATGCCTGCTTATTGTGCTTTGCCCTTTCAACAAGTGTTTGTTCAGGATCCAAAATCACTCCTCTCCAAAATGGTAACGGGGGAAGGGTTGGAAAAGTTGCACTATTTGAGTTAATTCTCAATTGTAATTAAAGCGTGTCGACTGGCCATATTCAAGAGCTTGCAAAAATAATATTTAATCTTTTTATGACCAGCGAAATTTTCTTGAAGTTAAAATGAACTTTTTGACCCCTGTCCCCGTATATTAGAATAGATGGGAAATGACAGATTTGATTAAACGGTGGCAAAAGGGCAATATCGAAGCTTTCGAAACCCTGTTTCAGCAATACAAAGGCATGGTGTTTAAAACCGCCTCTCTGATGCTTGAAAACAAACAGGAAGCCGAAGACGTTCTTCAGGAAGTGTTTCTAAGCATGTGGAACTCGCGCACTTCCTACAACCCCGAAAAGGCCAAATTGAACACCTGGCTTCACAAAATCACCGTTAACCGCTGCATAGACCGCCAGCGTGCGTCTCGTCCCGAATTACCAATCGAAGACGACAAGTTGGATTGTTTGGCCCCAAACGATACAGTTTCAATGGAAACCAGCATTCTCAACAAGTTGGAAGCCGAGAGAACCATCGAGGTTGTCAAACAACTGGATCAAAGGCACAGCACGGTTCTTGTGCTCAAGTATTTCAATGACTTCTCATATACAGATATAGCCGAAATACTGTCGATTCCGATCGGTACGGTAAAATCCAGGATATACAACGCCTTGAAACTGTTGAAGCAAAGGCTGGACGATAATTTCTCAAGTTCCTTTACCGCAGGGGAGCATAAGGAGGATGAGGTCAGATGAACTGTAATGAAATTCGATTACTGATACCGGCTTTCCTCGATGCAGAGGTTAGCGAAAACGAACGGAAGATTATTCAGGATCATATATCCTTTTGTAATAGCTGCCGGCGCGAAACACTGGAACTGGCATCAGTGCAGGAAAAACTGAAAAAGGCATTTCAAACTGCGGCTGAAGATTGTCTTGTTCCGGATGACAGATGGAATCAATTGTTGCGGCAGATATCTTCGCAATCCAGAGTGCCTGCTATGGATAAAAACCGGACCGGATTGCTGGGCGGAATCCGGGCCAAAAAACGGTGGAAGGTAGGCCTGGCCGGCACCGCTGCTGCGATCCTGGTCTTGGCAGCCGTACTGGTCCCTACGCTTTTGGGGCCAAACGAAGAAGTACTTGCCATAGAGATTGCCCTGAAGGACCCGGAAGTACTGGCGATGCTTGAGCAATACGAAATAGACCCAAAAAACCTGGGCGATGAATCGGCGTTTTACATCGATGATGCATCCAAACTGGTGATAGAGGTCAAGCCCGGTGTATGGATAGTGGTTGACGTAGATACCGGCCATAAGGAGGTTGCCTCGGTCAAGGTCGAAAGCCTTTCCGGTATAACCGAGCAGGATATCCTCGAACTTGCAGCTACCGATTCGGCAATAAAGCAGATTATCGAAGCCGGCGCCCGGGTGGAAGAGATCCACACAAGTCTGTTTTACCCCTCTTCCCTGCACATCTATAATGAATATCCGTTCTCGAAGCTGGATTTCGATCCCCAGGAGATGCTGGGGCTGGTGTCCGGTGTAAGCCTGACTTATCAAAAAGAATACTACACGGTTTTTGTAAATCATACCCTTGGCAAGGTAGCGCTTGTAATCAAGCCCGGTGATATACAGATCACGTATTCGCAGTCCACCACCACTGTAACCAGAACGGTGCCGAGCAGGGAAAATGGAGAATAGATAATTATTTATGGCTGTTTTGCGCGCTAGGAACGTTCTTTTATCACCGACCAAAGAGAACTGAAATATTTAAGGCCAAACAATCCACCCCGTCCCAGCATCTGCCATTGTTCCACGGTATAACCGGAGTTAACGGCGTCCATCTCGGTTTTCAGGCTGTTAATTCCATCCGGGTTCCCCTGTTCCAGAATTTCATCGATGCGGCGTTCTATCGTCACCGCCTGCTTGATCCTTTCAATCTGCCGGTTTGCCATTTGCCGGGGAATCTGGCCATAGTCAGCTTTGTACCCGGTGAGCCGGGATATCGCCCGGTAGGTCACATCCATAATAGCATCGCGGGATAACCAGAGCGTTTCGTAATTCAAGGTGTGTTTCCAGCTGGGCATCGTCAGGGCTTGCCGGTGCCGTTCGAAAGTATCGATTAAAAGCCTGTAGCCGTGCTTTTCCGGGTTCTCGTAAGCTTCCGAGCCGGGATCGAGGAAAGGTCCCAGCGGGCCGATGTAGAGTGAAAGCCTTTTATCCCCGTTGAATTTTTCCAGCAAGTGCCTGCAGTATTCAACAGTATCCATCACCGAGTTTTCATCCTGTTCGGGCAGGCCTATCATAAAGAACAGCTCGACCTTGCCGGCCCCCAGCTTCAAAGCATTGTCGACGGTATTTTCCATTTCAGCGTTGCTGTAATTTATGCCGGTAGCCTTGCGCACATCGAAGTCATGGGAATGGGGCGACATGTTTATTACGAAACCCGGTGCGGCTTGAGCAATCTGGCTCATAAGCTTTTCCGGTACCGGGTCGTAGATTTCAAACATCAGGCTGTTGTTTATGGGATCCTGCTGCAGGTATTGCAGCAAACGCAAGGCGTTTTCATCCCCGGTATCGCGTATATCGCCCAGTATGGATATGGTGCCGCGTGATATCTGGGAAATGTTGCGGATGTCTTTGAAAATGTCTTCGGCTGTACGAAATACCATCCTGCAGCGTTCAACGGTTGTTTTCATGGCTTTGGCTGAACCGCCGCAAAATACGCAGTTTCGCCGGCACCCGCGGCCGGTGAACACGGCTGTTACCGGGTATTTGAGCCAGCCTTTGAAGGGCACCACGCTGGCCAGGTCGCGGTAGCGGAGAACCTGGCGG
The DNA here is from genome assembly GCA_016928015.1 of Dehalococcoidaceae bacterium. GTDB lineage: Bacteria > Chloroflexota > Dehalococcoidia > Dehalococcoidales > CSSed11-197 > CSSed11-197. The sequence continues at coordinate 4,164 of JAFGLQ010000109.1, read as the reverse complement.
ACCATGAAGCCGTAGTGGTTGCCCATGACATGGCTGATATCGTCGGGGACATAGCTCAAGGGGTTTTCATGAACGGCGCCGGCTTCATCCTTCCAGGCCAGGTTGGGGACGGTTTGGAAGGTTTTGGCGGTAAGATTATCCATGAAGAGGCGCATGGGCTCTTCAGTGGAATCGCCCCGCATGACGTAGTCCACCTCGGGGTAGCTGATGACCTCCTTGTAGAAGCGGGAGGCGGAGAAGCCGCCGATGATTACTTTGGAGGCGGGGTGGTGTTTCTTGACCAGGCGGGCGATTTCAATCGAGCCGTGGGCATGCACCATCCAGTGCAAATCGATGCCGAATACCGGAGCCTTGAGCCTGGCGATGAACTTTTCAGCATCGAAGCGGGCGTCCCTGAGCATCCGCCAGGCGATGTTGACGATGCGCACCCGGTAGCCGTACCTTTCCAGGTACTCGGCAATGGACGTAAAGCCGACAGGGTACATTTCGAATACGGGAGTTGAGGGCACCAGGTCGCTTACCGGGCCGTAGAGCTGGGGGATCTTCCTGAAATCATAAACATGGGGAGCATGCAGTAGAATTATATCGGTCCCGGGCATTTAAAACTTCCTCGTTACATTATCACCGGTTGCGCCGTGATACCCCGCGCAACCTTTATTCTGTTATTGTAAAGCAGAGTATATCACAAAGTAATACTACCGCTTTACCCGGCTGGAGACGCTGCGGCACGACAGTCAAAAAAGTGAATTTGACCGTTGAGCCCCATAATGACTATTCTATTAAGGCATGCCGCTGCTGGTCTTTACTTCAGCGGCACCTGATCCGACTGCCGCCGGCAGACTAATCAGTCCGGGAGGTAAATAGTGTCAAAAATCAAATTCGGGCCAAGCACCCTGGCATACCCCATGCCGGCTTTTCTGGTCGGAGCCGATGTAAACGGCAAGCCCAATTTCCTGGCTGTCGCCTGGGGAGGTATTGCCTGCGGCACTCCACCCATGATTTCGGTTGCCATCAAGCACGAACGCTATACGCTTAAGGGTATTAAGGAAACCGGGGTTTTTTCCGTCAACGTCCCGCCGGTCAGCCTGGTGGCTGAAACCGATTTCTGCGGCATCGTAACCGGAGCCAAATACGACAAGGCCGCCATCTGCGGTTTCGATATATTCTATGGCGAACTGAATACCGCCCCGATGATCGAGCAATGCCCGGTGAGCTTCGAATGCAGCCTGGAGCAGATGCCCGATCTTGGCAGCCATGTGCTGGTAATCGGCCGGATAGTCCAGACCTTTGTTTCCGAAGAGTGTTTGACCGAAGGCAAGCCGGACGTGAACAAAATACGGCCGTTTCTGTATTCAAGCGGTGCCGCCCAGGAATATCTTGCCTTCGGGCATCATATCGCCCCGGCTTTCAAAAAGGGCAAGGAAATTAAGAAGCGTTTTAACAGCCAGGGTAGTCCTTGATAGCCTCCCCCAGCACTTCTATTGCCAGGTCAGCCGCATATGCCTGATTTGGCGGAAAATCTCCCAGTTCATCCAGCACATCGGCGGGTTTTATGCGGGCTGCCTCTTCGAGCCGCTTGCCCCTGACCATCCCGGTCAGTACACTGCCGCAAGCCACCGGCGCATCTCCCTTTTCAGTGGTAAAAGTAGCGTTTTGTATAATCCCGCCTTCTATTTTAAGCCAGATGGTCATCATGCCGCCGGCATCGTTGAAACTGACCCCGAAGGCGTTGTATTCGGGCATATCTCCCATATTTTCAGGCGCGGTAGCATGCAATACGGCTTTTTCCGAATACCCCTGCAGCCGCAAGTCCTGCTGAATCGCCTCACGCAGTTTATCCAGAGCGCCGTCACTCATGTTAAAAACCCTCCTGGTGATAATGGACCTGATAGTAATACTGTAAAAACGTGCCCTTATTATTAACCGGGAAGATTGATAAGTTCAAGCATATCCAGCCCCTGCAGCATCATGTTCACCGCAATAGCGGCCAGAATCAGAGTAAAAACCTTGGAAATGGCTTTCACGCCACCCTGCCCCAGAAAGCGTACTATATGTTCGCTGAAAGTAAACAGCAGTAAGGCCGCTATCAGGTTAAGCATAAACGAAATAACTACTATATACAAAGGAAACTGGGATTCAAGCAGCAAGAGCGTAGTGATGGTGGCCGGTCCGGCGAGTAACGGTGTACCGATAGGCACTACTGCAACCATTTCCTCGTGACGCGCTTCCAGCATATGGCCCTTGGTCATGAAATTTACTGAAAGCACCAGCAGTATAATACCACCGGCAATAGCAAAGGCGCCTACCGATATTCCCATTATCTTCAAGATAAACCTGCCGACAAAGAGAAAGACGAGCCCGACCATTCCGGCGGTAATTACCGCCACGCGAACCATGCTGTTGCGCTCTTTACGCGAAGAGCCTTCACTGAGCAGGATCAGGAACGGCAGCGTACCGAAAGCATCCACTACAATGAAAAGAGGCACGAACGTTAAAACCAGTTCCTGAATCCAGCTGTTCATTTCGCCTGTTATTATAACATCGATCAGGCATAAAAACAGCAAAGTGGCAGGCAAATATTGACTTGTGATAAGCTTATTACTTCCCGCCCGCCGCAGGGGCTGCTATCTATACAAACACCACCCGGCTGGCAGATAATAAGGATTGACATTTCGGGGCTTCGATGAGATACAGTTTTAAGCTTTTTATAGCTGTAGCGAGCATACTGGTACTTACAGCTGCCAGTCTGGGGCTTGCGGCCTGTTCCGGCCCTTCACTTACCCGTTATGAAGAAACCGTATCGTCCATGGGCACCTTTATCACGGTTACTCTTTATGCCGGAACCGAGCAAGCCGCCCAGGATGCCATAGCCGCAGCCTTCGAAAGAATCCGGCAAATCGAAACCGCCGCTTCCATTTTCGACGAGAATGCTGAAGCGTACCGTCTGAACCAGCAGGGCAGCATAAATAATCCATCTCAAGACCTGCGCACTTTGGTCGAGCTGTCCATTGAATACGGCGAACTGACCGGGGGTTATTTCGATATTACCGTTCAGCCTGTGCTGGAACTCTGGGAAGCCGGTTTATGGCAGGAAAGCCCGGATATTCAACAGCAAAGGGTCACCGAAGCTTTAAGGTTAACCGGTTATGAGCGCATAATGATAGAGCAAAACTCGATCTCGCTGCCTGAAACCGGCATGAAAATAACTCTGGGCGGCATAGCTAAGGGTTATGCCGCCAATGAAGCTCTCAAGGTTCTAGCCGGTATCGGCATCGAGCATGCGCTGGTTAACGCGGGCGGAGATATATCCACCCTTGGCAGTAAACCGGATGGATCGGCCTGGGTAGTCGAACTGGCTAATCCGGACGATACCACCCAGCGGGTAGCCTCGTTTTTATTGTCGGGTTATTCCATCGCCACCTCGGGAAATTATGAACGTTATTTCGATTCTGCGAAAAAGGCGCACCATCTGCTCAACCCCCATACCGGGTATTCTTCGAGTGAATGTATTTCTGTAACCATTATTACGGCCAGCGGCGCCCTTTCCGACACACTGGCTACCGCGGTATTTGTAATGGGCCCGGCAGAGGGTCTCGATTTTATTAATAATACCCCGGGAGTTGAGGGGCTGATTATAGATAATGACCGGGTAATTCACCGCTCGAGCGGGCTTGCCCAATTCGAGTCTTCGAATGATTAACAATCTGCCGCAGTTCAAATTTACCGGTGCCCGGCCTATAGAAACTCCACCTCTGCCCGGCAGGGTAATCCTGCCGCTGGTATGTTACGGAGACGAATACTCTCCGCTTGTAAAAAAAGGCGACGAGGTATCTACCGGCCAGGAAATTGCCGCAAGCGACAATCCGCTCATGCCGCCAATACTCTCAACCATTTCAGGCAAGGTGACCGGCTTCAACAAACTGATTGACCCGTTTTACGATGGGCCTATACCAGCCGTTATTATTGAATCAGACGGGCTGGACATATGGCGAAAGTTTGAAAAAACTGACACTGTTAAGGCTGAGACGCAATCCCTGCTGGAAACAATTCGAAAAGCCGGCCTGCTGGGGTTGGGGGGAGCAGGTTTCCCTCTTTATGTAAAACTGGTTTCGGCCGCTAATACTGGTATTTCTACATTGATTATTAACGGGATGGAATGCGAAC
>JAFGLQ010000108.1 GCA_016928015.1 Dehalococcoidaceae bacterium | reverse complement strand
GTAAAGGCTTTGCTGGATAGAAATGATGATCCAACTGCCGATGATGTTGTTGAAGCAATCGCCGGCAACATGTGTCGCTGCGGAACCTATCCGGCACATATTAAAGCAACGCTGGAAGCAGCCGCTGCTTTGAGAGGAGGTGCTTAAATGGGCGTCTGGCATGGAAGTTGGGACGGAAACCAAATATGGGTCGATACTGATGTAAAAGAACAGTACAACTACGTAGGCCAGCGCGGCATGAAGCGTAAGGATGGATATGACAAGGTAAGTGGCAAGGCAGTATATACCCGGGATGTTAAGCTTCCCGGCATGCTTTATGCCAAGTACCTTACGTCGCCGTATGCCAATGCAAAGATTCTCAGTATCGATACCACCGCAGCCCAGGCTTATCCTGGTGTAAGGTATATACTTACCTACGAAGACCCTCAGATATTGGAGCTGAAACTGGCTACAAGAACCATTCCTACCTTTTACCTGGGCAACAGAGCCTACTATTATGGGCAAACCGTAGGTGCAATTGTTGTAGCTGATACCGAACAGATAGCTGATGAAGCAGTCAAGCTGCTGGATGTTGAATGGGAGGAGCTCTCGTTTATCCTGGATGAAGTCGAGGCAGCCCAGCCAGGAGCTACGCTGGTAGACGAAAACCAGGAAAACAATTCAATTCCTTACGGTTACAGCGCAACGCGTCATGTTCAGGGTGATGTTGAAGCGGCTTTAGCTGCGGCTGAGCATACGGTAAACTTTAACGCCAAGAAAGCGATGACATATGGTGCTGATGTCGAATGCGTCAGTTGCTTGATTAAGTGGGAAGGCAAGCTTGAATGCTGGTTCCATACCCAGTGTCCGGGAAGGTGGCGGCAAAGCCTGGCTGCATTTTTCGAAGTGCCGCTGAACAATGTAATCGTTCACAGTGTCTATCAGGGTTCTCAGTGGGGCCAGTGGAACTGGACCACCAGCCAGTATAACACACTGCCTGCCATTACGGGTATTTTGGCTAAAAGAACCGGCCGGCCGGTTAAGGTGTTGTTTTCAAGGCAGGAAAATTTTCTGGCCGGTGAAATGGATTGCTCGACGCAGTCAGGCACAATTGGCTTCAAGAGCGATGGCACCATAACTGCTGTCAAGAGTACCACCTATTTTGCCAACATGGGGCTTGGCCCCTTCGAACATTTTGTGGAAAACAGCCGTATTCCCAACCTCAATATTTATGGACCCATCAACCGGGTAAATAAGCCGCCTATGGGAGCTATCCGGTGCGAACAAAGCATTAACTCCTATCAGTTCTGCATCGTGAATGATTATGTAGCTTCGGAACTGAACATGGACCCCACCGAAGTAGCCTTGAAGAATGACGGCACTGAAGGCAAGGATATGGCGTATCTTTCCCAGTTCAAGCTTGCTCATGGATTCCCGGATAGGGACAGCCTTAAAGAATGCATCGACCTGGGCAAGGCGGATTTTGGCTGGGACAGCAAATGGCACGAACCCGGCGCCAGGAAACTGCCTAACGGCAGGATGCACGGCATAAGCTTCACCTGGGATCACGAGTGGCAGGACTGCTGCGGTGATTCCAGCATAGGAATAGCGATTAATAAGGATGGTTCCGTTTCGCTGATGGCACAGGTATCGGATATTGGGGTTAATCATCGCTCCGCGTGCTGTCAGATAGCAGCCGAAGAAATGGGAATACCTTATGAAAAGATAGCATTTCTGAATAAAGCCCATGAAACAGTTACCTTTGAACTGGAACCTCCGGAAGGTTCTGCCGCCTTTACTGCCCTTGGATGGGCGGTAAAAAGGGCGGCCATGCAAGCCAAGGCCAGCCTGCTTGAGTTTGTATGCTCCGAATTTGAAACATCCTCCGGATGGGGTGGGCATCCCCGGCTAACCCGGTATCCAGCTTTCTTCCCGGGTAAAAGTCCTGAAGACCTGGATATCAAGGATGGCGTGATTTACGAGGTTGCCAACCCCGAAAACAAGAAAACTGTGGCTGAGGTGGCGGCAAGAACCGGCTTCGGAGGGCTCAGCGCAGGCAGTTCTGGTCACGCACCGGGCGTGTTTGTCTGGCAGTTTCTGGCACAACCCGCCAAAGCAGATTCCACCTGTAACTTCTATCATCACTGGATGTGCCGGCAGGGTAATTTCCTAGAGGTCGAGGTCGATACCGAAACAGGTGAGGTTTTTGTTACCAATGCCATGCCGGTAAATGATGTTGGAAAGGCAATCTCTCCGGAAGCTGTCGAAGGCCAGCAATATGGTGGCGTTTACTGGGCATTTACCCGGGGCATGCTGGAAGAATATATATGGGACCCGCTTACAGGCGTACAGCTGAATCCAAACTATCTTGACTACCGTGTCGCCGGTATAAAAGATGTTGCCTGGGATAAAATCAACTGCCGAATAGTTGAATCCGGGCTCGGCTTCGGACCATACGGCTCCTGCGGTGTTGGTGAAGTCCCCGGAACACAACTGCCGTGGAACCTGGGCCAGGCAATTTACAACGCCATAGGTAAACGCATAGAAGATTACCCGATTACTCCCGATAAAGTTCTGAAAGCCCTGGGTAAAGGGTAGGAGGAATAAGATGAGAAAATTTGACCATATAAATGCAACTACCATCGAGCAAGCAGCATCGTTTTTAAGCAAGAGTAACGCATATGCCATTGCCGGTGGGACCGACATTCTGGGTACCATGAAAGATGAAATCCTGTCGGTATATCCTGAAACTCTCGTCAATCTCAATACCATTCCCGGGCTATCCTATATCAAAGAGGAGGGCGGCAAGCTGCTTATCGGCGCTCTGACCGTATTGGAAGATATTGCAGTCAGTGATATCGTAAAAACCAAATACCCCGCGCTGGCTCAAGCTGCATTCAGCACCGCCTCTCCGCATTTACGGGAGATGGGTACCATTGGCGGCAACATTTGCCAGATGAACCGGTGCCTGTATTTTAGAAGCCCTGACAACAGGTTCAACTGCCTTCGAAAAGGCGGCAATATGTGCTATGCCATGGCTGGCTATAACAAGTTCCATTCGATCTTCGGCGCCATGGATGGTTGTGTCGCGGTAAATCCGAGCGATACAGCCCCGGCGCTGGTAGCTTTGAATGCTACTATTAAAACCAGCAAGCGTGAAATTGCCGCAGAAGAGTTTTGGGATGTAGCCATACCAGGCTCTACAGTGCTTGAAGCGGATGAAATTGTAACAGAAATCCAGATACCGGCCACCAGTGGCAAAAGCGCTTTCGTTAAATTCGCCATCCGGAAATCCATTGATTTTCCGGTAGTTAATTGTGCAGTCCTGATTGACGGCAGTTCTGCCCGGATATGTTTGAATGCCGTATACAACAAACCGTATCGTGCTACCGGGGCAGAAGAAGCTATCGCCGGCAAGGCAATTAACGAAGAAAATGCCGAAGCTGCCGGCACCGCGGCCGTAAAGGGAGCGCTGGCGCTTCAATCCAACAAATGGAAGATACAAATTGCCAGGACCATGGTCAAAAGGGCAATACTTGCCTGTGCCTGATATATCTTAAGCTGCGTTTTCAAAAACGCAGCCTGGGCGGGGGCCGGGCCGTCGAAAAACCGGTTCAGCCCCCGCTCCAGGGCACTTGGAGTGCATAGTATTGCATGGGCTAACAGGGCAGATGCAAAGGAGGGTTATAGCGTTTTATGAGAGGTCTTGAGTTTTCAGCGCCGTATAACAACGATACCGAAACGTTGGAAGAACTTATCAGCTTGAAGGATTACAACGGTAGTTCGATACGTGAAATATATCTTTCCGGGCCTCAGCAGTATTCAGGTTCGGGCAGAGTAACCCCTGAAATTGATTTGCAGAGCCTTATTGATACTATCACCAGGATTCACTCCGCTGGTATCAGGGTTAACCTGCTGATGAACTCGACCTGTGAAGGCATTAACTGGTATTCCGAAGAAACATTCAATAACAAAATGGAATACATTCGCCTGCTGCATGAAGAGTATGGGGTGGAAACAATTACCGTCGCCAACCCCCTGTATCTGCGCCAAATCAGAAAGAGGTTTCCGGATATCGAAATATGCGCTTCGGTTCTTGGTGATATAGATTGCGTTCAAAAAGCCTTGATTTATCGAAAAGCAGGCGCTGACGTGATAACACCGGAAGTCAGTATAAACAGGGACCTTCCACTTTTAAAAGATATTAAAGAGGCTACCGGGGCAGAGTTGAAGCTGATGGTAAACGAAGGCTGTATGTACAAATGCCCATTCAGAAAGTTTCATTTCAATTACACCTCACATCAATCGCTGGAAACAACACCGGAAAGCAACCTCTTCTTCGCTGATTGTCAGGCAATAATCAGCGCCGACTATTCACAGATATTGAAGTCCTGCTGGATACGGCCCGAAGACATTGAAAAATATGGCGGGATAACCAGCTATTTCAAAATAGTTGGCCGGGGCAAGTCAAAGAATCACGTTTTAAGAACTGTCAAAGCTTATGCCGAACAGAACTGGCAGGGGGACCTGCTTGACCTGCTCTGCGCCAGCCTTAATATGTTTACCCTTGAAAACGGGGTTTATCTGGATAATAAAGCACTGGATAAATATAACTTTTTCGAGAAGGTAACAACGTGTGGGCACGATTGTACCCGATGCAGCTACTGCGCTGATATTGCGGCGCAGGAGATTCGTACTGGAATAATGACCCGGGAAAAATTGGAAGATTTCGGCATGGAACGGGTAGCCGACCGGCTACAGGCTAAAGGCAAATTGGTAGGGAATGGGGGCATGAAGCTCTAAAAGAGCCAGCGATTCAATTTTTTAATGGCAGGTAATTATGGCAGAAGACTGGTTGAAGCAGTATGGCTACCTCCGAAAGTTTTTAAAAACCCATCCAGGTATAAATATCGACCATAAAACAGTCCTTATCCCGGTTAAACTGCGCCAGGAATATCTTCAGTTAATGGATAATATCCGGGAAAGTTTTATCAGGCAGTTTTTGTTGGGTTTGCTTGCCGATTGCATTGTTACGGTTGGATGCTTTGATACTGCACGGGCTCATGCTATTCAGACAATTAGCCTGGAATATATTAGCGTTACCGGGGAAGTGGATGAGTTTTTGACAGACCCCGGTCAGGTTACCTCAAGGATTGTCAATTCAAATTTAACCGACCTGGTAAAAGGTTTAACCGATTGTGATTCGTTTGAAGCTGATACTATTGTCGAGGTTAACGCCAGGTTAGAGTATTTGCTCGGTTTGTCTTATGAAAAGTATATTGTATTGACTATCATCAACATGCTTGATGTTAAAGAAGTATTGGGAGTGTGCCTGCCAAAGCCTACGGCGCATCAGTTGGTTAAATATTCACCGGTCGTAAAAAAAGAGCCGCCCCGGGCAATAAAAACCACAATATTAAAATTAACAGATGAACAGTATCCGGTTCTGGGTATACCCGATTTCATAATATCGGCTTCCAAATCAGATAAGTACCTGGGTTTCAGGTCGAATTTTATCAGGCCGCACTGGTTTGCCAGCGAATATAACAGCAAGGCTGAATGGTGTTGTATTAATGACATCGATTCAGCCCTGTCTCAAGAGTTGTCGCTTGTATTTTTTGATAAATCGGCTGACGGGCTGGCGATGATAGCCGATGCCGAGTTGATTCGCAGGCCCGACCTGGTAATAACCTGCCAGGCTCAAAAAGACTGGATGAATGAAAAGAAAATTCAGAAGTTGAACTTCCAGTATAACACTATCAAGCCAACCCAGGGTTTTTTTGTAATATCAAAAGAACCCATAGACACAGGCAAACTGGAAGGCCTCAATAAAGGCATCCGGGTGCTTGAGGTCGGGTTCGACCAGTCCAGACTCAGCCCCATCATAAACGCCATGAACCAGTTAAAAATCGCCTAATTGCCTAGGTGGGACGCCAAGTCCGATACGGAGATTGCCATACTCACTATGTTCGTTCGCAAAGACCATTCTGGAAGGCAGTGACGAGAAGAGAGGTCATCGCGAACCACCACACATTTGTCATCGCGGGTATAAATATCAAAAAGTGTTGCTGACTTATGAAAGAAACTACCTGTATTTGTAGCTAAATTTGGCTTAAAATGGGCTATTTAATTGTTCTAATCTTTAGGCAGTTGAGGATTTGAATTAAATAGATGAGTTATGACACACACTTCCAACGTTGATTAAGGGCCTGGAGCGGCCTTATACAGGCATCGATCACTATACCAGGGCTTTTATATCCATCTCATTTATAAACCTTACACTGGCTAAAATAGCAACACAAAATGACATTTATACCCATCGCGAGGAGGCCGCAAGGCCGACGTGGCGATCTCAGACCTTCGTAGCGCTCTCACTGCACCCAGCCGTCTGCGGGGTTGACAATCCATGAATACGCTAGTAGGCTAAAACCGGCTTAATCGATAAAAGGAGGAGCGTGTTATGTTTGAAAAAATACTGGTTTGCCTCGACGGTTCGAAACTTTCAGAGCAAATAATTCCCTACGCAGCAGAACAAGCCGACCGGTTCAACAGCGAGCTGACGCTGTTACAGGTTTTGGAGATACCCGGATATGCCCTGAGGGACGGCGCCAACACTCCCTCGAGAATTGAAGAAATAGCCCGGGAGACGGTCCTGAAACTGGAAGCCGAAACCAAAGAATACATGGATAAACTGGCCCGGCCTTTACGCGAAAGGAACATAAAAGCTCGCATAGCTACCATTATGCCGAAAGCACCGGGAAAGGCCATACTCGAGTATGCATCAGAAAATAACATCGATCTTATTTGTATCGCCACACACGGTCGCAGCGGCTTGAACCGGCTGGTGTTCGGAAGTGTTGCCGAGCATGTTCTAAGAAATTCGAGCTTGCCCCTGCTCCTTATCAAGCCCGCTCAAGATTAAACATCACCTGGGGGCAGTCCGCAGCCGTAACGCCGGTAAATTCGGCTTATCAAGGGCTTGTTTGATACCTCTGTTCGGTCCAGGGGTCGCCCCGGTTGTGGTACCCGGCCCGCTCCCAGAACCCCGGCTGGTCATCCACTCTGAATTCCACTTCGGTAACCCACTTGGTGCTTTTCCAGAAATACAGGTGGGGAACCACCAGCCTTGCCGGGGCGCCGTGTTCGGCAGTCAGCGGCTTGTTGTCATGCCCGGTGGCAAAAATAACATCATCCCGCATGAAATCATCCATCATCAGGTTTGCCGAAAAGCCACCCGGAGCCTTGATTATTACGTAGCGGGCTTCGGGCCTGACCCGGGCCAGTTCGGCTATAGTCTTGGAACCCGGGCCTTCCCAAAGGTTGCTCAGCCTCGTCCAGGTGGTAACGCAGTGCATATCGGAAAAAACCTGGACCGTTGGCAGAGCCATAAACTCATCGTAGCTCAGCACTACCGGGTTGTCGATGGCGCCGGAAAGGGTGAAGGTCCATTGCGGCGGGTCGATGCGCCGTACCCCGCCGGCCTGCAGGACCGGCCAGTTGTTCGTCTGGTACTGACCGGGCGGAATACGGTCCTCTCTCAACGTATCCGGGCTGATTATCGTATCCGGCGGCAGGGTGCTTGTGGGACCGGGAGTCGTGTTTGGCCCCCTGGTACAAGCTCCGGCAAGAAGAGCCGAGCCGACTATCAAACCGCCCGCAATAGACCCGGCGCCGCCGATAAACTCCCGCCTGGTCAAACCGCCGGGTTTTTCATCCTTGCCCTCTTCGGGTTTCCCTTTCTTACCCATTTTCCACCTCTTTTCGGGCTGGCATAATCGGAAACAGGATAGGTGTCGCGTTTATTATAGCCGTGTACCGGCATATGTCAAACGCATTCGATCTCCGAGACTGCCACGACTTCTACGTAGGCGCGCAGAGACTTGAAGTAAGGTCATCGCGAGGAGGGCGCCCGCCCGACGTGGCGATCTCCGAGATTGCCACACTCACTTCGTTCGTTCGCAATGACAATTCGGGTGGTTTACAACCTCGCGAAAGGTCATCGCGTACCACCACACATACGTCATCGCGAGGAGGGCTTCAGCCCGACGTGGCGATCTCTTACAACCCGCTGATCTCAAAATCGCGTTAAAACGGCAAGCCCGGTTAATCTACACTGGCACATACCACCCAGAGTGTTATGGGCACATCCATATCATAAATCTCGTTGACGAAATTGAATTCCCAATAGCTGCCGTCTGCACTGGGATGGTCCTGCATGAGGGGAACGTCTATGAACCTGGATGAATGTCCGGCACCGAATACCTTTTTACCTTCGGGAGCGTATACATAGAAAGTCCACCAGGTAGCGCCTTCGGGAAGCGTTACTTCGACCTTTACGACCTGGTATCCGGATATTCCAGCCGGCCCCTGGTCTCCCTGGTCTCCCTTATCTCCCTTATCACCCTTGTCACCTTTGGGTCCCTGTATCCCCTGGATGCCCTGGATGCCCTGAATACCCTGATCCCCCTGGTCGCCCTTGTCGCCTTTATCGCCCTTCTCCCCCTGAATACCCTGCTCGCCTTGCAGTCCCTGTTCCCCCTGCTCACCCTG
>JAFGLQ010000107.1 GCA_016928015.1 Dehalococcoidaceae bacterium | reverse complement strand
TCAAAGCCATCTCAACTAAAGCATAATTTCATTTTAGATAGGCACTATTAATTGGTCAATAGAAAGAATTTAACCCAATTCATTTAACTGTTTCTTCAGGCACTGCCTTCCAGGCAACTGGCGGGAAATGATTATGTCAACTCTACCAGGTAGAGGGTGCCATCCAGAACTATTTCAATTCCTTTGACGTACGCTTCGCTTTGCAGTACCCAGTTGTCGATTTCGATTTCGAGTCTCAGCACTTCAGCGTCATGGGCGATACTGCCGGTCAGGGTGTCGCCGTTTTCCGGCGGGTTGGTGACACCGGCGCCGCCGGCCTTCCACTGGAACAGGGTGCCCCATGGGGCATCATCGTTGCCGGCTCCCAGCCGCGTCACCCACAGCATGGTGTCGTTGTTTATATCGCCGTAACCGTCGCCCGAAGTCAGTTCGAACGTCTGCAGCCATTCACCCAGAACCGGGGAAAGAGGCGGGGTGGAATCGAGCTCTGCGCCGGCGAAGTTGTTGTAGGCCATCTCGGCGGTGAGTATGTCTTCCTCGTCCACCACATCGTCACCATCGTGATCCATCACGATATCCAGGTGAGGCGGGTAGCCGGCCGCTGTCCATATCCACCAGGAAACGGACTCGATGTCTTCAAGAGTGGTGCCCTCAGGCAGTTCGATAACGATTCCGGCTTCGCTGCCGCTGCCAACCTCGCTGGTAGTTTCCAGGTGAACCGCAGGAGTTTCAGAATCTTCGGGGTCGGCAGCCAGTTCGGCAGTTGCGCCTTCCGTAGATTGATAACTAACAGCTGTAAGGGTCTGGGCTTCATCGCCGCCGCCGCCGTTTCCGCTGTCACCGGAGGGTTTGGCGGAATCGGGTATCAACAGCTTGACTACCGGTTTGAAGATATATTTGTCGTTGCCGGTAACATTGAGGGATTTTTCACCGTTAAAATCGATGGTAATCCGAGTTTCCCCGCCTTCGACTACCTCGAAGGCTCCCACCAGTCTTATCCTGCCGCTGGGAACTTCAACCTGTTGGATTTCATAGGGTTCCTGGGTCCCGGTTTCCACCACCACGTTGGCCACGTCCAGCCTTATTTGGGTGTATATCCCGGCTTCGACGATGTTTTCAGCCAGGAAAGCCGGCAGTTCCACGATAGCCTTGAGGTCGAATGGCTCCATGTCGACCTGGACGATCTGCCAGGTTCCACCCGCTCTGTGAATCTCCAGGTTTGCCACATCCACCCAGATGCGGGCTACCTCAGGCGCCGGCGGGTCCTTTACCATTACGATAAGTTTGCCGGTACCCGGTGTAGCGGTGCCATCCAGCGGTGCGGTGGTTGGGTTGGTCGTGCTGGTGGTGTGAGCCGGCAAGGTGGTTGCAGCCGGATTAAAGCTCGTTGGCTGGGTTTGGGTGTCGCCAGGGGCGGAACTCGTGGCCGCCGGGGAAAGGCCGGGCTGGCCGGCACAACCGCCAGCAAGCATCAATATCAGTATAAGTCCGCTGATTAACGCCAGTGTCTTTTTCATAATCTTCGCCTCCATGTTCTAACTACATCCTGTATAACGGCCCGGTTTAAAATTTGTCAGTAATAATTCAGAATACTGCTGGAAATCGTCAAAGGCTACCTGCCAGTTTTAATCCTGCTTGCGCCCGGCAACAACCGCGCCGCTCTCCCCTGCCTGGGGCTTGAGGATGTATTTGCTATTGCCATGCCCGCTGCCGGTGGAAAATACGGTTATATCGTAAGTGAAACTGGTTACCGTGCCGGCAGACACGCGGAAGGGCAAATGCAATTGCAGTTTGCTCGATGGCAGTTTTATGTCAACCGATTCCCCGGTTGCTTTGAGAACGCCCCGGACGCTTTCCACGTCGATTACGATTTTGGTATATTCATCTTCCGGCAGATCCCCCCGCCAGATCTGGATGGAATCATCCCCCTGTACGCTTGCCAGGTCAACCTGTTTTATTTCAGGTTCTATCTCCAGCCATTTACCCTCCCCGCTGGCAAATAGCTGTACGGCGCTGATAGTTACATCGACGCTCGCAAAATCGGCGATAGCATTTATATCGTCGCTTATAAGCAGTACAAAATTGCCTTCCGCATGGGGTTCGGGTCCGGGTATTATTGGATAATACGGCTGATTCGAGCCGAAATAAAGGACAGCAACCACTACAGCGGCAACCGCCACCCCGGCAAAAATCAGCGGTTTGCCAACAACCCTGGAAAGCCAGCCGCCGGTGTATTGAGTGTTGCCCCGGCTTCCGACCCGGGCAGCATCGAAGCGCCCCCGGGCGGCTGTTTTAGCATGCGGCTGCGGGGTAAAAGCGAAGGCGCTTTTGGATTTGGCAGCGGCGCTCAAAAGTGGCTTCAGCTGTTCGGCACAGGCGGGATAGCTCGTCAGGCAGGACTGCAGGCTTTCACCGGAGTTAACCCGGTCGATGCACTCATCCAGTATCTTGTCGAAATTCTCCATCGTTTTTTCTTTATTCATCGCCAAGTATTGTGCGCAGTTTGGCCAGCGCCGCCCTCTGCATCTCCCGGACCGCCCCGTCGGTCTTGCCCATGACCTCTGCCGTTTCTTTGGAGGAAAGCTCCCCCAGGAAACGCAGTGTCAGCACCTGCCTCTGGTCGCTGGTCAACCGGCTCATGGCTCCGGCTACTCTTTCGAGATCAATGCCCCTTTCGACAACCGTCTCCGGGTTGCCGGGTGATTCCAGTATTACACTTTCGATATCCACTGTCCTGCGCCGGTTTTTCTGCCGGAGGTAGTCGACCACCAAATTGTGGGCGATTTGAAACAGCCAGGCCTGCATCGGGACACTTTGCTTCCGGTAAGAGCCCAAAGACCTTAGCGCTCTGAGAAAAACCTCACCGGCGATATCCTCCCCATCCAGCCGGCTGCCAATATGGGCGGCGGCGTAGCGGGCTATCCGGTCATAGTATTCGGGGTAGAGGCCGGCCAGTTCTGCCTCATGCATGTTCCGGGCATCACTGCTGTTTTGCCGGCCCGTAGCCGTTCTCATACTGCATCAGCCTGTGGATTCATACCTCCCGAGTATACTTTATCCGCCCTGAAAAGGGTAGTATCTATTCATAACTAACGAAACGGAGAGCTTTTTGTCAGGATATGTGGCGATCTCATACAAAAATCTCTTGCCTCAGCGCCATAGAAGTATTATATTAAGCTGTTTGCCCGGTAATACCCGGCACAATTACATGAAAATATTTATTCCGGTGTTGTTTATAATCATGGGGGTAGTATTCCTGCTGGTAAGCGCCGTTTTCTACCAGCCGTTTTCAAACTGCCTGCTCGGCCTTCAACAACAGTCCGGTTCGTTAAATCCCCCTGGCTGGAACCTGGCGCTGGTTCTCCAATTCGTAAGAGTGATTTTTATCATCGTGGAAATTTTCCTGTGCGGCTTCGGCGCGGCTCTGGTGTGGCTTGAAAAAGTAAAGGGCTACTCGCTGTTCGGTTCCTGAGCGCCGGCATAAGTGCCCAGCCTCAGGTGTTCGCGGAAGTGGGCTACCAGGTCGATAATTATCTTTACTATTACCAGCAGAACCATGCATATTGCCGATGTGCCCAGCAGGCTGATCAGAAAACCCAGCGCAATGATGGTTATGTGCATCACCACGATTCGCTGGTAGGGAGCCAGCATCTGCTCGGAAAGGGTCGTGTTCCGGTATTCCTTGTGCCCCACGTAGTTGACGGCAAAAGAAACCCCGTGGCTGATTCCCAGCGAAACAAATCCCAGCAACACTGCGCTCAATTCGATTGATGCCGGCTGAAACAGGGCGAACAGGAAAACTCCATGTCCTGCCATGAAGCCGGAATAATGCACCAGGAAGAACAGCACCCCGGCAGTCCGGTGTTTGCCGCCGCCGGAACCACTTTCACCCGTGGAGCCGGCCATCAGCATCCTGGGAATGTTGTAAATACCCACCACCGCCGATTCCAGCCAGTAAAAAAACAGGACGGAAAAAAGGCTCCAGTCCAGTAAAAGTATGCCCAGCAGAGGCACCAGGTTGGATACAACCAGGGAGGAGAGTACGTATTTCTTCATCTCAGGCTGGAGGCCTCAGGAGGCATATTCCCGGCATCTCTTTTTGGCATATTCCCAGGCTGAAAAATGCTCCCCCTCGTCGTCGTTGGAGATGAAGGGGTCCTCACCGTACATCATGTAACCTTCCCAGAGCTCTTCAAAACTGTATTTACCTTTCTCAATTTCTTCGAAGTATTCTTCGACCTTCATCTTGCAGGTGGCTACTGCCTCCTCGCGAGTATCGAAGTCCCCCAGGTGGTAGCGCTCCTTTTCGTCCCCGTTGTGGAAGTTGTCGTCCACGTAAACACTGTACTTTTTCATGCCGGGACCGCCTTTGCCGGGTATGTGGCCGCAGACAGCCGTCCGTTCAGCTTACGGGTTTTCATCGCCATCCCAAATCGGGTAAACCCGGTCCGGTTCATTGATAAGATAGAACCCGTCCACGCGCACCTTTTTCCCTTCCCGGGTAAGAACCACGACCTTCAGCATCTCATCCAGCTGGCTGCGGAACAGCTCGGCAAAAGTGTTATCTTTGATAACGCGACGGTTCTTGCCCGCATCCAGTTTGAAACGCCAGATATAATCCCCGTTTTCGTCGACAACGGGAAGCTTGCCCTCTTTGTTTTTTGCCATTTGCCCTGCTCGGTCTCCTTTCGCCGGTTTCGTTTCCCAGGCAGATGCCGGAGGCAGAAAGCGGAAAACCACCGTTCGCCGCCTCCGGCGTGCCCCTTATACCGTTAATAGCCATTAACCGTATTACCTGATTTCCCCCGCCGGCAAATCGGAGCCGGCAAGTAGTTTATCCCCACGAAATGGACAGATGCAGAGAGGCAACATTGCCCGCTTTACTCAACTCGGTCCCCAGTAATTCCGCCGTAGTCGCTTTGCGGCTGGCATCAGCCAGCTGGCTGGATACATACCGCTGCAGGTCGGCCAGCTTAGCATTGGGTCCCAGCTGGCGGCTTACCTGAGCGCCGGAAAGTTTCAGCATCTGTTTGTTTACCTTGGCAGAAGCTGCTCCCATGGTCCGTCTTTCGGGCTGTTTTTTCATTGGTTCCATTTTAGCTCACCTCCTTTCGTCGATAATCTTATCTTCAGGCACAAGAGCCAGTTGTCCCAGGTTTTCTTCGATTCTTTTTTTCAGCAGCACCAGTTTCCTCAGTGTTGCCGCGTCCTGCATCCAGCCGTCCTGGAAAGCCAGGAAGGTCGTCTGGAAAACCGGGTTCTGAAAATAGCGGAATTGTTTCGGGGCAAGCCGCGCCACCTGGTCGCGGGCTATTCCCGTTACCGGTTCCAGTTCCCCCATGCCGTAAAGTTCGGCGTATCCCGGGTCCAGGCCCGGGCACCAGCCGGCAACCAGGCACTTGCCGCAGGCGCCTGCCCGGTCGTAAACCCGCCCGTCCGGAGCGATCACCCTTTCGCAGGCAAACGAAGCCACAAACTGCGGCGCGGCGCACATGGGCGCTTTTTCGATTGTCAGCTTCATGCCGTGTTTCAGGGCATGTCTGCCACCCTCCTCCAGCAGCTGCCTGGCTTCCCGGATGCTGACGGTGTGCTCCCGGTTCCGGACCGAATCGATCAGCATGCTGAGCTTGATGCGTGGCACGCCCGTGCCCGCCACCAGGTCTATCATCTCAAGGAGGCGCCCGGTATTGCGCCGCATTAGTATTATGTTAACTTGCGTGGTGAAACCGCCGCGCACCAGGTTTACGATCCCTTTCATCGTTTGGCCGAAACTGCCCGGGCGGCGGGTGTAGTAATCGTGAATTCGGGCATCCGGCCCGTAGAGCGAAGTGCGCACGTAAATCCTGGACGGGTTCAGCCTCGCCACTTTGCCGGTAAACCTTTCGGAGGCAAAGGCGCGGGCATTGGTAGCGATGGAGCAGGAAAGGCCCTGGTCGACCGCCAGCTTTAAAAGCTCTAAAAAATACGGGTATATCAGCGGTTCGCCGCCGAAAAACTCCACCCTCGAGCCAAATTTCTGCTTAAGGATGAGCCGGCGCGCCTCTTCGCGCATCATGTCCTGGCTGTTGTCGATCTCGTCCTGGACCATGCAGAAGCGGCACCGGTTATTGCAGCGGCTGAACATCAAAAGCACCAGCAGCCGCGGCGTCCGGACTGCATAAGGCACCGGCTGCCCGCCGGCGCCGTTCGAATCCCCTTCTTTCATCACATATAAATGCGGCTGCATTCCACCATCTCCACCGGTATTTTGAGCGCGCGTTCCATGGCGGTAAAGGACTGCCCGGCCAGGTCGCAGCCGAACTCGCTGGCAAACGAGCCGGGCAGCAGCACCAGGTCAGGCCTCCGCCCGGTTGCAGCGATGAACTCCCGTACGGCCCCCAGGTAGTCGCTCACCAGGTACAGATCGCCGATTAAAATATTGCCTCCCCAGAAGGCGTGCTCCGGCACGTAAATGTCGAAGTTTATGCCGGAAAAGAAATCGCGGTATTCCGGAATCGAGGCGATTATGGTCTCCACGCTGGGTTTCATGATGGCCGAACTCAAAAGCAGCACATTCCGGGCGCCATAATCATTGACAAACTCCATCATCTTCGGGATGGCGCCTATCTCGAAATCCCCGGCCAGGAATATGCCGAACCGTGAGCCGAAGTTGGCGTCCGGGTCCTGTTCGGCCGCCTTGCCGCCATCCTGGTGCAGGGTCACCTTGTAAGGATAGAGGCTGGCATGGGCATCGTCGGCTTCGCCGAGCCTGAATGCCAGCCTGCTGCCATTGCGCTTAACTTCCAGTTCCAGCACGCTTTC